>CADBPC010000129.1 GCA_902796425.1 uncultured Lachnospiraceae bacterium | reverse complement strand
TCATGCGGAGAACTATACTGACTGGGTGATACTGTCCCATTTCAAAGGCCATGCCATGGCAGGTTTCGGCGGCGCGATCAAGAATGCATCTACATCAATGTCATGAACCGGCTCTCCGTAGATTGCGACTGTGACGGGCATCCGGCAGAACCGGACATCCATGATATCGGCATCCTGGCAAGTACAGACCCTGTGGCTTTGGACCAGGCCTGCGTCGATCTTATCTAGCTTCCATCCTGTTAAATCCGCAGCTCATTATTTACAGCGCTGCACTGGGAACCACGGCTCTTGTCATCAGAATCATCAGTTGTTTCCTTTGCGGGTGCGCTGCGGGACTGCTGGTTTTTGCATTCTATCAAAATAAGGCTTTTTTCGATTTTACAGGATTCGAAGAAAGGACCAATCATGATACCCATCCGAACCTGCTGATCCGGTATCTGCTGAATGTCTGGAGGAATGTGAGGGCGACGGGCCTTTATTTCCTTTTCGGAATCATGCTTTCTGCCCTGTTTCAGCGCTATGTCCCACAGGACCTGATTACAAAAGTCTTTGGCGGGAATGAGGCCTGGGGCGTCCTGATGGCGGCAACCATCGGTGTGCCGCTTTATGCCTGTGGCGGCGGAACGATTCCGCTTCTTCAGGAATGGCTGATGAGAGGTATGAGTCCGGGATCGGCCGCTGCCTTTATGCTTACCGGTCCTGCTACGAAGATCACCAATCTGGGTGCGCTGAAAATTGCGATGGGCTGGCGACGGTTTGTATGGTATATTCTATTCGTTATGCTGTTTTCTATCCTGTGTGGGATAGCTGTGAATCTGGCTGTGTAATCAAATCGAAAAACGTATAATGATATGAACTATGAAGAAACCGGGCTTTCGAGGCAGGAAGCCCTTAAATACAGGCTTTCTTTGCGGGAATGCCTGATCGGCGACAAGGCTTTTTATTCAAGACTTGCCCTGGTGGTCGTGCCGATGATTATCCAGAATACGCTGACAAATGTCGTCAGCCTTCTTGATAATGTCATGGTAGGACAGGTGGGAACGCTCCCCATGTCCGCTGTCGCGATTGTAGGACAGCTGATGTTCGTGTTCTACCTGGGAATCTTCGGCACACTGTCGGGAGCAGGTATTTTCGGCACGCAGTATATCGGAAAGGGTGATTATGAGGGCGTCCGTCACGCCATCCGCTTCAAGCTGATTGCGGCGGCGGCGATAGGAGGCCTGTTCCTTACGGTATTCAGCCTTGCAGGTCCCGCTCTGATCGGCCGCTATATTGCGGAGAGTACGACAGCGGCGGACAGGGAGCTGACAATGCGCCTTGCGCTGCAGTACCTGCACATCATGATGGTCGGTATGATCCCGTTTGCCATTACGCAGGTTTACGGGAGTACGCTCCGCGAGGCGGGCTATACAACGATCCCGATGCGGGGCAGCATGATTGCCATGGCGGTCAACTTTGTTCTGAATGCACTGCTTATTTTCGGCCTCTTCGGACTGCCGAAGATGGGCGTTGCGGGCGCAGCGGTTGCAACCGTCGTCTCCAGATTTGTGGAAATGGCCATCGTTGTCGGCGCAGGCTGCAGGAATACCGATAAGTTTCCGTTCTTTGCGGGGATTTTCCGTAATTTCCGTATTCCCGGGAACGTGGCCAGAGAAATACTGATTAAGACGCTGCCGCTTTCCGTCAACGAGATCCTGTGGTCTCTCGGCCAGGCACAGCTGATGCAGAGCTATTCCGTGCGCGGAATTGAGGTTATCGCCGCAATTAATATCTCGAATACGATATCCCAGATATTCAATGAGGTGTTCATATCGCTCGGCGGCGCTGCAGGCATTATTGTCGGACAGGAGCTCGGCGCAAACCGTCTTGTCGGGGCAAGGAGAACGGCGTGGAGAATGGCGGCGACCAGCCTTATGAGTACGATTGTCATGGGCGGCGCGCTGTTTGCCGTCGCGCCTTTGATTCCTCAGATCTACAATACGGAGGCGGAAATCCGGCAGCTGGCAACGACACTGATCCGGATTGTCGCGGTGTGCATGCCGATCCACAGCTTTGCGAATGTCAGCTATTTCATCATGCGAAGCGGCGGGCGGACACTGGTAACCTTCTTTTTTGACAGCTGTTTTTCGTGGATTGTAAGTGTTCCGCTGGCTTACATACTGGCGACATTTACGAGCCTTCCGCCGCAGGTTATCCTGGCCTCGGTTATGTCCGCGGACCTGATTAAATGCGCGATCGGCTTTGTGCTGGTAAAGAAAGGCGTCTGGGTCAGGAATATAGTGACGGGAATGGACTGACCGGTAATTTGTGGGCATTCCGGCCCAAAATGTGATAGACTGACCACAGGATCCGCGGCCCTGCAAAAGGCGCGGAAATAAACCTTCATATGTTATGAGGAGCAGTATGGAAAAAGTCAGGATTTTGGAGCTTAAAAAGACAATCTTGGAAAATAACGATGAGGATGCATGCCTCCTTCGCAGGGAGCTTGCAGAGCGCGGCATTTTTGCCGTGAATGTCATGTCTTCTCCGGGGGCAGGCAAAACAACCACTCTGTTACGGACAATCGAAAAGCTGAAGGATGATTTCAGGATCGGCGTAATGGAAGCGGATATCGATTCGGATGTGGACGCACTTAAGATCCGTGAGGCAGGGATTCCCGCCGTGCAGCTTCATACGGGCGGTATGTGCCACCTTGACGCACAGATGACAAGACAGGGGCTTGCTGCAATCGGAGCTTCGGGCTACGCGGAAGGCGGCATTGCGGTTCCGCCAGGAGACGGCGCTGCCGCAGGCGAAGGGCCGGACCTGATTTTCCTTGAAAATGTAGGAAACCTTGTGTGCCCTGCGGAATTTGACACCGGCTGTTCTATGAATGTAGTCATCTATTCCGTTCCGGAGGGGGATGACAAGCCCCAGAAGTATCCGCTGATGTTCGAGAAGGCAGATGCCGTACTGATCAATAAGATTGATGCGTTGCCGGTATTTGATTTCGACATGGGAACCGCCCGCAGTTGGGTACTCAAAAGAAACCCGAACGCACAGGTTTTCCCTGTCAGCGCCAGGACCGGCGAGGGGTTTGACGAATGGTGCAGCTGGCTGAAGGACAGAATTCACGGCTGATGATACGGCATAAGAAAGAGAGATGAAATGGCCAAGGTAAAGATAATAGAAGTTCACGAGGGGATTTTTGCCGAGAACGACCGGATCGCTGAGGAAACGAGAAGAAAGCTCGGAGAGCAGAAGACCTTTATGATTAATCTGATGGCGTCTCCCGGCTCGGGAAAGACGACAACCCTTCTTCGCACCTTTGAGGCCCTGCGGGATGATTATGCGATCGGCATCATGGAGGCAGATATCGATATGGCGATCGATGCCGAAAGGATGCAGAAGGCCGGCGCGAGGACGATCCAGGTGCATACCGGCGGAAACTGCGCGATGGACGCGGATATGACAAAGCAGGCGCTTGAGGAGTTCCCTACGGAGGATCTGGATCTTCTTGTACTTGAAAATGTCGGGAACCTGGTATGTCCCGCCGAGACAGATACGGGCGCCACGGTGAATGTGGAGATACTCTCTGTCCCGGAAGGCGATGACAAGCCGCTGAAGTACCCCCTGATGTTCCAGGTCTGCGACGTGGTGCTGATCAATAAGATTGACACAAGGGAATATTTCCCCTTTGATGACGAAGCGGTCGTAAAGAGAATAAAGGCTCTCAACCCGAACGCGGAGATCTTCTTTATTTCCGCAAAGACGGGTGAGGGGTTTGACGCCTGGACAGACTGGCTCAGGAACGCCCTTGAGAGTTATACGGGAAAGCCTTCGGGAAGGAATCATATTCAATGAAGCTGCAGAAATATCTGGCGGAAAACAAGACCTATATCATAGCGGAGATGAGCGGCAATCACGGCGGGAGCCTCGAGAAGGCACTCGAGATTGTCCGCGCGGCTGCTGCCGCAGGGGCGGACTGTGTAAAGACGCAGACCTACACGGCGGATACGATTACGCTCAATGCCAGGACGAAGGCTTTTTATCTGGACGGCGGACTCTGGGACGGATCCTGGCTGTATGATCTCTACAAAACGGCCTATACTCCCTGGGAGTGGATGGCTGCAATCAAAGAAGAGTGCGAAAGACAGGGAGTAGATTTCCTTTCGACGCCCTTTGACGATACTGCGGTCGATTATCTCGAGAGCATCGGCGAAGAGTTCTATAAAATTGCGAGCTTTGAGCTGGTGGATATCCCGCTGATCAAAAAGGTTGCAGCAACGGGAAAGCCGGTGATCATGAGCTGCGGAATGGCGCAGAAGGAAGAGATTCAGGAAGCGCTGGACGCAGTCTATTCGACGGGAAACCGGAATGTCGTGCTTTTAAAGTGCTGCAGCGCTTATCCCACAGATTTTGATACAATGCACCTTCATACAATCCCGGACATGGCGGAGCGCTTTGGCGTTCCGGTGGGACTGTCCGATCACTCGGAAGGAAGTCTTGGCCCGGTCGTTGCTGTTTCACTGGGAGCAAGGGTTATTGAGAAGCATTTCTGCATAACAAGAGAGGATAAGACCGCTGACAGTGACTTTTCAATGACAGCGGCCGAATTCGCGAGGATGGTCAGGGATGTGAGAAATACGGAAAAGATACTGGGGAGCGGCATCAGCTACGGGCCTTCGAAGGCGGAGGAGCAGATGCTGAAGTTAAGAAGGAGTCTTTTCGCGTCCGCGGATATCCGCAAAGGAGAGGCCTTTACGCGTGACAACATCCGCTCGGTCAGGCCTTCCGGAGGCCTTCATACAAGATATTACGATGAGCTGACGGGCGGAAAGCACGCCGCAAGAGATATTCCCTTCGGGACTCCCATCAGCTGGGATGACGTCGAGTAAAATCAGCCGGGGTGATGCCGGGTAAATAAGCCTCAGGCCGGAGATTCCTCGCTGACAACCTGACCGAGAATCTTATAGAGAATCATATACAGCTGCATGGCTTCATCCGAACCCAGAGATACGCAGCCCGCCATTTCCCTGGGCACATCGAGGGCTCTCTCGCGAAGAAGCATGCCTTCGCCGGTAATCGTGATAATAACGCTTCGCTCATCCTGGGGGGAGCGCTGCCTGAGAATGTAGCCTTTGGACTCCAGCTTTTTGAGGACGGGAGTCAGCGTGCCGGAATCAAGGAAGAGCTTTTCGCCGAGTTCCTTTACGGTGAGCTTTTCGTACTCCCACATCGCCATCATGGTTATATACTGAGTATATGTAAGATCAAGCCTGTCCAGAGCAGGCTTGTATTTTTTTATGATTTCCTTGCTGACTGCATATAAGGGAAAGCAAAGCTGGTTTTTGAGAAGAAGTGAATCATAATTGTTCATTGCCATCGGTTCCTGTATCTGTTTTCTCTGATTGTACCACATCTTGTGATTATCTGCGCCGTTGGATATAATGTTGATAAGCTGTTTAGCTGTTTATTTCTCATATATCGGAGGGAAACAATATGCAGGACACACAGAAAATTTACTCCAGGCGCTATCACGATGTATCTCTTAAAGTTATCCCCGGTCATTTTGTCACACCGAACTCTCATATCAATCATTATATTGATATGACGACGATGAAGACCAGGCAGAGTGAGGCCCAGGCAACCGCAAAGGCTCTGGCCGAGTCGTATGTTTCTTCCACGGTGGTCGATACGATCATCTGCATGGATGACACCAATGTCATCGGGGCATATCTTGCGGAAGAGCTGACCAAGGCGGGAATCCTTTCGAAGAACGCCCATAAGACTATTTACATTGTCACTCCGGAGTATGATGTGTCCGGCCAGATGATCTTCCGTGAGAACACACAGATGATGATCCGCGGAAAGAATGTCCTGATTCTTCTGGCGTCGACCACGACAGGAACGACGGTTGCAAGAGCCTGCGAATCCATCAAGTACTACGGCGGTACGATCAGCGGAATTTCAGCTATATTCTCCTCCGTCAGCAAGGTTTTCGGCCATACCATCAACGCCCTGTTTACAAAGGCGGATCTTCCCGAGTATAAGACCTATAAGGCTGAGGAGTGCGCTCTGTGCAAAGCGGGGCAGAAGATCGACGCGATTGCCAACGGCTTCGGTTATTCCAGACTGTAAAGCACGCGCTGCCTGATAAAGGCGAATATTTACATATTGTTAATTCAAATCAGCCGCCGGTTGTGATAAAATCATTGATTAGTCGGAACTGGCGGCTATTTTATGCGTATATAGGAAAGGGGCTTTATGTATGAGTGCTTCATTTGATGATATTCTGAAGCAGGTTTCAGAGATTTCCACAAAGAAACTGGCTGTCGCTGCAGCGCAGGACGAGCCGGTCATGGAGGCGGTTGCGGAGGCAAAAAGAAGAGGGATCGCAGATCCGATTCTTGTAGGTGATGAGGAAAAGATCCGTGAGATCGCAGGCAGGATCGATTTTGACCTTTCCGGCGTCGAGATCATCGATATCGCCGATCCCGCGCTTGCCGCTCATGAGGCTGTAAAGCTTGTCCATGAGGGCAAAGCCGACATGTACATGAAGGGAATCCTGGATACCAAGACCTTCTTGAAGAGCGTCCTCGACAAGGAAGTCGGTCTTCGCACAGGCAAGACACTTTCCCACATCTGTGTATTCGAAATCAAGGGCTTTGACAGACTGCTGTTTATGACAGACGTCGCCTTCCTTCCTTATCCCACACTTGAGGATAAAGAGACAATCATCAATTATGCCGTACAGATCTGCAATGCCTGCGGAATTGAGATGCCGAAGGTTGCACCTCTTGCTGCAGTCGAGGTCGTCAATCCCAAGATGCCTGTCTGCGTAGAGGCTGACCAGCTGACCAAGTGGAATGAAGAAGGCCGCATCACGGGCTGCATCGTTGACGGCCCGCTTTCCATGGACCTTGCGATCGATCCCACGGCGGCGCAGCATAAGGCAGGCGCATCCAGCCGCAAGATTGTCGGCGACGCAGATGTCCTTCTGTTCCCCGATATCCACGCAGGCAACCTTGTTTACAAGACCATTGTCCGCATGGCGGATTTCAAGAACGGCTGCATCCTGATGGGTACAAAGGCTCCCGTAATCCTGACATCCAGATCGGATTCATTTGAGACAAAGATCAATTCCATCGCACTCGGCGCAGTTGTTTCCGAGCATCTGAAAGCGAATAAATAAAGAGCCTTCGGGCGGTATAAGAAAAGAGGGACAGTATGGCAATTCGCAGTTTGATTATTAATCCGGGTTCGACATCGACAAAGATCGGCGTGTTCGACGATGAGCAGCAGGTACTGGACAAAACCCTTCGTCACACGACGGAGGAGATCGCGCAGTTCCCGACAATTTATTCCCAGAAGGATTTCAGGAAGAAGATCATTCTCGACGCTCTTAAGGATGAGAATATCGATATCAAATCCTTTGACGTCATTGTCGGCCGCGGCGGCCTTCTAAAGCCGATTCCGGGAGGCACCTATGCCGTTACGGACGCTCTTCTCAAGGATCTTGAGAATGCGCCCCAGGGCGAGCATGCATCCAATCTCGGCGGCATCCTTGCCAGAGAGATCGGCGACGGCATCGGCGTAAAGTCGTTTATCGTCGATCCGGTTGTCGTTGACGAGCTGATTCCCGTGGCAAGAATCTCCGGTATTCCCCAGATCGAGCGCGTCAGTATTTTCCACGCGCTGAACCAGAAGGCCATGGCCAGAAGGTATGCGAAGGAAGTCGGTAAGAAGTACACGGACCTGAATCTGATCGTCGTACACATGGGCGGCGGCGTATCGGTCGGCGCGCACAGGGAAGGGCAGGTCATCGATGTATTCAACGCACTTGACGGCGACGGCGCGTTTTCACCGGAAAGAAGCGGCGGCCTTCCTGCAGGCGCGCTTGTAAAGCTCTGCTTTGAGAGCGGCCTTACCGAGAAGGAAGTCAGAAAGCTTCTGGTCGGCGCCGGCGGCTTTAATGCTTACCTCGGGACAAACGATGCCCGTGAGGTAGGAAAGCTTGCAGAGGGCGGAGACAAAAAGGCGGCGCTTGTCCGTGACGCGTTTGTTTTCCAGCTTGTCAAGAATATCGGCGCTCAGGCAGCCGTCCTCGAGGGAAAGGTTGACCAGATCATCCTGACCGGCGGAATCGCTTATGACAAATATGTCACATCCGAGATCGCAAGAAAGGTTTCCTTCATTGCCCCTGTGACTGTATATGCCGGTGAGGATGAGCTTCTTGCCCTTGCACAGGGCGCGCTCCGTGTCATGAACGGCGAAGAAGAGGCAAAGCTGTACTGATAGAAAGTGCGGCTCATTGCAGCCGCGCCTAAAAGGATAGATAGAATGGCAAAGATAACCGATAAAATATTCGGAACACACAGCCAGAGAGAGATTAAGCGTATACTCCCCCTGGTTGAGAAAATTGAGGCGCTGCGGCCTTCGATGCAGGCTCTTACCGATGAGCAGCTCAGGGACAAGACGCGCGAATTCAAAGAGCGCCTTGCAGCCGGCGAGACCCTCGACGACCTGCTCGTGGAGGCGTTTGCCGCGGTAAGAGAGGCAGCCAAAAGAGCACTCGACATGGAACCTTTCCATGTGCAGCTGATCGGCGGCATCATCCTTCACCAGGGCAGAATCGCCGAAATGAAAACCGGTGAAGGTAAGACCCTGGTCGCGACAATGCCGGTTTACCTCAACGCTCTTGAGGGACGCGGCGTCCACGTAGTTACCGTCAATGACTACCTGGCAAAGCGTGACGCGGAATGGATGGGACAGGTCTATAAGTTCATGGGCCTTACCGTCGGCGTCATCTTGAACCAGATGTCCCCGGAACAGAGGCAGGAAGCCTATAACTGCGATATCACCTATGTTACGAATAACGAGCTGGGCTTTGATTATCTTCGTGATAATATGGCAATCTACAAGAACCAGCTTGTCTTAAGGGACCTTCACTACGCGATCATCGACGAAGTTGACTCCATCCTCATCGATGAAGCGAGAACCCCTCTTATCATTTCCGGACAGAGCCAGAAATCCACCCGCATCTACGAAGCGTGCGATGTGCTGGCAAAGCAGATGACGCGCGGCGAGGACATGGAGGATCTGTCCAAGATCGATGCGATCATGGGCGTAGAAAGAGAGGAGACCGGAGACTTCATCGTAAACGAGAAGGACAAGGTCGTTAATCTGACTGCGGAAGGTGTATCCAAGGTCGAAAAATTCTTTCATATTCCCAACCTGGCTGATCCGGAGAATCTTGAGATCCAGCACTGCATCATTCTG
>CADBPC010000128.1 GCA_902796425.1 uncultured Lachnospiraceae bacterium | reverse complement strand
CTGGTTATCCTGATTCACGGCTTTACCGGACATATGGAGGAGCGGCATATCATCGCTGTGGCAGAGGCCATGAATGAAGCCGGGTGCGCCGTCCTTCGCGCGGAGATGTACGGCCACGGAGGGAGCGACGGCGAATTTGAAAGGCACACACTCTACAAGTGGGTGACGAATGCCCTTGCGGTTGTCGATTATGCAAAGAAGCTGGATTTTGTCACGGACCTGTACCTGAGCGGCCATTCGCAGGGAGGTCTTCTTACCATGCTGATTGCGGGAATGAGGCCGGATGACTTCAAGGCGATCATTCCGCTTTCTCCCGCGTGGATGATCCCCGATACTGCCAGAAGCGGATCTATTCTCGGGATTGCGTTCGACCCGCTGCATATTCCGGAGGAGCTCGTGACGGACGAGCTGCGCCTGAAGGGGGATTATATCCGGGTCGCGCAGACAATCCATGTCGAGGACGAGATAAACCGCTACGGCGGGCCTGTCCTGATCATCCAGGGAGATGAGGACGAGGCGGTGCCGCTCTCCTATGCGCAGAAGGCGGCGCAGCTTTACAGAAATGCCCGGCTTGTCGTGGTCCCCGGAGACAATCACTGCTATGATTTCCACCTTGAGGCGGTCACGGAAGCGGTCAGGGATTATCTTACGCAGCTCTGCAGATAACCTGTCTGCGGCGAAAATGCAATAGGGCAGATTTAACAAAAATAGAGCCTGTTTTTCTATATGCGAAGCGGTTCTTCTTCCTTGCGGACGGAGGGCCGTTTATTTATACTTATGAGTGTAATCGATTTCACATAATATTCACTATCTATTGTTTCGACGGCATCCTTACAGACGGGTGCCTGTTCTGTTTACCGGGAGAGGGGGGAGCTGCAGACTGCAGCAGGAAGGACATGTTTGAAGACAGAAACTGGGAACAGGAATTTACGGATCGGCTGGAGCAATACTACGATGAAATGAAATGGCTGTACGCCGAGCTGTACAACAACGACGAGCAGGCGTTTGATTACTTCATCACGATGCTCCATAACTGCTATGAGGAAAGGCCGAAGACACTCCGGGCCTGGGACAGGAAAAGAGAGCAGAAGCCGGACTGGTATACCGGAACCGACATGCTGGGCATGCAGATGTATGTAAACTGCTTTGCGGGCGACCTGGCGGGCGTGCGCTCCCATCTGGACTACGTGAAGGAGTGCGGCGTCAACTATATCCATCTGATGCCGCTGCTCGAGAGCCCGGAGGGCAGGAGCGACGGGGGCTATGCTGTCTCCGATTTCCGGAAGGTGCAGCCGACGCTCGGCACGATGAAGGATCTCTCGGGTCTTGCGGGAGACTGCCACAAACGCGGCATGAACGTTTGCCTGGACTTTGTCATGAACCACACCAGCGAGGATCATGAGTGGGCAAAGCGCGCAAAGGCCGGCGAGAAGGAGTACCAGGACCGGTATTTCTTCTTTGACAACTGGGACATTCCGAACGAGTATGAAAAGACCGTCCCTCAGGTTTTCCCCACGACGGCGCCCGGGAACTTCACCTGGTGTGAAGAGGCCGGGAAGGTGGTTATGACGACCTTCTATCCGTATCAGTGGGACCTCAATTACAGAAACCCCACAGTATTTAACGATATGACCGCGGATATGCTGAATCTGTGCAACCACGGCATCGATATTATCCGCCTCGACGCGACGCCCTATATATGGAAGACGCTCGGGACAAACTGCAGAAACCTTCCGCAGGTTCATACCCTGGTCCGGATCATGCACATGGCGGCGCAGGTCGTCTGTCCCGGAACGCTCCTTCTCGGCGAGGTCGTGATGGAGCCCTCCAAGGTGGTGCCGTATTTCGGGACGGTGGAAAAGCCCGAATGCGACATGCTCTACAACGTGACGACGATGGCCAGCACCTGGCACACGGTCGCGACCAGGGACGTCCGGCTCTTAAAGCATCAGCTCGGCACGGTATTTGAACTGCCGAAGCAGTACACCTTCTTAAATTACCTTCGCTGCCACGATGATATCGGCTGGGGACTCGATTATGCGTTCCTGAAGCAGTACGGCTTCGAAGAGGTTCCGCACAAGAAATACCTGAACGATTATCTCAAGGGAGCCTGGTACGGGAGCGAGATGCGGGGCGAGCTTTACAACGACGATCCCACGCTCGGCGACGCGAGACTGTGCGGGACGACGGCGTCCCTCTGCGGAATCGAGGCTGCGGAGTATGAGGACAATAAGGCAAAGCTCGACAAGGCGATCCGCCTGGACCTGACACTCCATGCGTTTTTGTTTACCCAGAGCGGAATCCCCGTTCTCTACAGCGGGGACGAGATTGCCCAGTGCAACGACTATTCCTACCACAGGGATCCTCTCAAGGCGGATGACAGCAGATATCTCCACCGCGGGAACTTAAACTGGGAGGACGTTGCGAAAAGAAATGATCCCGATACGGTCCAGGGCAGGGTCTTCGGCGGAATCCGCAGGCTCATGGAGATCCGGAAGTCCTACGATATGTTCAGCGCGAACGCGGACTGCTGGGTGGTCGAGACGTGGAATGACCATATTCTCGGCATCGGCAGATACTATAACGGCCGGAAGCTGATCGCACTGTTTAACTTCAGTGAGTTCGACCAGACGGCGTGGATCAACGAGGCGGAGCAGTACTACGACCTCCTGACGGGTGAGCCGAGGGCGGCGAGGGCTGTCGGAGTTCCCGGCTACGGATTCTCATGGCTTATGACCTCCTACGTGGAGGAAGGAAACCCGGTAAAACAGGAAAAACCCGAAAAGAGCGCGGGCTCGGGGCACAGAAAGGGCGCCCATACAGACAAAAAGGATTGAATCATGACAATCAGGGAAGTAGCAAAGCTGGCGGGAGTCTCGCCGGCTGCTGTCAGCAGATATATCAATGGCGGCCCGCTCTCCCCGGACAAGCGGGAGGCAATCCGGAAGGTGATTGAAAAAACCGGGTACCGTCCGAGTGTGACCGCAAGAACCATGCGCACCGGAGGGAGCGGCCAGATCGGCGTCATTGTCCCCAGGATTCAGTCGGATGCGGTTTCGCAGATCATCGCCGGCATAACCGGTGAGCTCTCGGAAAGAGGATATCTTGCAATCCTCGGCAGCACGCAGGAGAGGCGCGAGCTGGAACCGGAATATATTGAAATGCTCCAGGATAACCAGGTCGAAGGGATTATCCTGATGGGGACCGTGATGACACCGCGTCTTGCGGATGCGATCCGGGCGAGCAGCAAGCCTGTCGTCGTCACGGGGCAGAGCTTCGACGGAGTCTGCTGCGTCTACCACGACGATTTCCACGCGGTGGGCGAACTGATGCGGCGGATGATCGAAAAGGGCAGGAAAAACATCGTCTACATCGGCGTTTCCGATGACGACGAGGCGGTGGGAAAACAGAGAAAAAAGGGCGCCCAGGCAGCCTGGAAGGAAGCGGGGCATGATCCGTCATCTCTCCCGGTCCTTACCGCGGACTTCAGCGCCGGGAGCGGCAGGGAATGCATCCGAAGGCTTCTTCGCGAGAATCCTCAGACGCAAATCGACGGCGTCATCTGTGCCACCGACAGGATCGCGATCGGCGCGATGGATGCGCTGATTGAGGCGGGCAAAAGGATCCCGGAGGACGTCAGCGTTGCGGGCGTCGGCGACAGCTGGGCGGGAGATTTCCTGCGGCCGAAGCTGACCACAGCGCGCCTGTATCACAAAAAATGCGGGGAGACGGCCGCAAAGCTGCTGCTGGAGCTGATCGGCGCGGCGAGAAGGGGAGAGAGCGCCGCGGTCTCAAGGACAATGCTGTCCTATTCGATCTGCGAGAGAGAGTCATTATAAGGGGGAGGATTCGGATGAAGCTGATATTTCTGGACATCGACGGGACACTGACGCCGCCCGGGTCCAACACGCCGCCGGAAAGCGCGGTGCAGGCGATCAGAAAGGCTCAGGAAAAAGGGAATAAGGTGTTTCTTTGCACCGGCAGGAATTACGACATGCTCTCGCCCCTTCTTCGCTACGGGTTTGACGGCATGGTCGCCAGCTCCGGCGGCTATGTGATGGCGGGGGATGAGCTCATATTTGACTGCCCGATGTCCGACGAGCAGCGGGATATCGCGCTGGAGTCCCTTCACAGGAACGGCGTCTTCTGCACCATTGAGGCGGCGGGCGGCTCCTGGGGAGACGACAACCTTGCGGATTTTCTGAAGGACCAGCCCGAGGGCAACAGCGAGATAGAGCGCTGGAGAGCAGCCCTTGCCGGGGATCTCGGCATTAAGCCGATGTCCGAATATGACGGCAGTCCCATCTATAAGGTTGTGATCATGTGCATGCGGATGGAACAGCTGGATGAAGCAAGATCGCTTCTGGAAAAGGACTTCCAGTTCGTAGTGCAGGAGGTTCCGGCGCACGGCTGCATCAACGGCGAGCTGGTCAACAGAAAGTTCGACAAGGGGAGCGGCATCCGGCGAATCTGTGAGAAGCTCGGCGTTCCCATAGAGGATACGGTCGGCTTCGGGGATTCCATGAATGACCTCGAGATGATACAGACCGTCGGCACCAGCGTATGCATGGATAACGGCGCAGCCGCGCTCAAAAAAATCAGCGGCAGGATCTGTCCGTCCGTCGAGGAGGACGGCCTGGCAAAGGCATTTGAAGAGCTCGGCCTTACGGAGTGAGTAACCCTTCCGCTTGCGGGAGGGAAAATATAAAGCACTATTTATTTACGGAGGTAATGAGAATGGCACTTGATTATCACAAGTGTGCGCAGGAAATCGTCGATCACATCGGCGGTCGTGAAAATGTGGCACAGGCTGCGCACTGTGCGACGAGGCTGCGTCTGGTCATCAAGGATAATTCCAAGGTTGACAAGGAATATCTTGACAACGTTGACGGTGTAAAGGGAATGTTCGAGTCCAACGGACAGCTCCAGCTGATCATCGGCACAGGCACAGTCAACAAGGTGTATGACGAATTCCTTGCGATTACGGGAATGACAGCTGCGACAAAGGATGACGTCAAGGCGGCGGCAGCGGAGAAGCAGCCGCTGTGGAAGAAGCTCTTAAAGCCGATCGGCGACGTATTCGTCCCGATTCTTCCGGCGATCGTGGCATCCGGTCTTCTGATGGGCCTTGTTGAGGCACTCGGTAAGGCAATTCCGGGCTTCTCTTCGACGGCATGGTACGGCTTCCTCGATATGGCGGCCAACACGGCGTTCGCCTTCCTGCCGGTCATCGTCGCGATCTCTGCCGCACGCGTATTCGGCGGCAATATTTTCCTCGGCGCCGTCATCGGTCTTATGATGGTCCACACAGGCCTTCTGAACGCCTGGAACGCCGGCTCAGCCGATGCGATCAACGCGTTCTTCGGCGTGACGGACGGACAGATCCCCACTTGGAACCTTCTGGGGAATCTTTCAATCGGCGGCTATACAATCGGTTCCATCTCCAGGGTCGGCTACCAGGGCCACGTCATTCCGGTCATTATCGCCGTCTGGCTGATGTGCAAAATCGAGTCCTGGCTGCACAAAAAGGTCCCGGAGATGCTCGATCTTTTCATCACGCCGATCACGACAGTCCTTGTGACAGCGCTGCTGACCTTTACCATCATCGGCCCCATCTTCTCCGGACTTGAAACCATCGTCCTGGAGGGAGCAAAGGTCCTTGTGCAGAACCCGCTCGGCGCCTGCGTCATGGGTGCGATCTATCCCTGGACGGTCGTCATGGGTCTTCATCACATGTATAACGTTATTGAGGCCGGCATGCTCTCTTCCGCCGAGTTCAATAACCTTAACATCTGGATGCCCATTGCTTCCGCTGCAAACTTTGCCCAGTTCGGCGCCTGCCTTGCGGTCGGTCTCAAGACAAGGAACCAGAAGACAAAGGCCGTTGCCGTTCCCTCATCCCTTTCCGCTGCCCTCGGTATTACCGAGCCCGCGATCTTCGGTGTCAACATGCGCTTCTTCAAGCCCTTCATCGCCGGCATGATCGGCGGCGCTGCCGGATCTCTCCTGGGCGCCCTGATGGGAATCGGCGCGAAGTCCTACGGCGTTACGGGTATCCCCGGATATCTGACCATCGACAGGCCGGTTCCGTACACGATCCTTCTGGCGGTCTCCGGCGGAATCGCATTTGTTCTTACAAATATTCTGTGGCACGAGGAAGAAAAGCCGAAGGCGGCAGCCGCATCCGCTCCCGCAGAGCCGGCAGCTCCCGCAGCGGCACCTTCCGCAGCACCTGCAGCAGCTCCCGCGTTCGTTGAGAAGGCTGTGATCAAGTGCTCCGCAGGCGAGATCGGAACTCCCGTTGCAGGTAAGGTCATCTCCTATGAAGATATCCCGGATCCCACCTTCGCTTCCGGCGCGCTCGGCGTCGGCGTCGGTATCGAGCCCGAGGATGATACAGTCTATGCGCCTATGGACGGAACGATTTCCACGGTCGCTGAGTCAAAGCACGCGATCGGAATCAGCGGCGCAGGCGATATGGAACTCCTGATCCATGTGGGCGTCGACACGGTAGAAATGAACGGCGACGGCTTTGCGCCCTGCGTCAAAGAGGGCGACACGGTCAAGAAGGGCCAGGCGATCCTGAAGTTCGACCGCGACAAGATCAAAGCCGCAAATCATCCGGAAACAGTTGTTGTGCTTCTGACCAATAGTGACGACTATGAGGATGTAAAGTTTGGTGAAAACGCATAACCATGCTTTTCATAAATGCTGCAAGATAGTAAAATAGTATAGATGGACTGCCGGACCGGCATTGGTCCGGCAAATACTGGAAAGTAAAGAAAGGAACCATTATGAAAGAGTTTAAGTACACAGTAACAGATCCCGTCGGTATTCACGCTCGTCCCGCAGGCATCCTTGTAAAGGAAGCAAAGAATTTCGTCAGCAAGATCACCATCACAAAGGGTGAGAAGAGCGCTGACATGAGAAAGCTCCTTGCACTGATGGGACTCGGCGTAAAGCAGGGCGAAGAGGTTACGGTACAGATCGAAGGCGACGACGAAGAGGCCTGCGCTGCTTACATCGAAAAGTTCTTCAGCGAGAACTTCTGATACATGAAAACCTGATACATGAAAACAGGATCGGACGGGCGGCAGAGGCCGCCCGCCCATTCTATTTCGGCACAGTTCCGGGGGATCCGGCTGCCGGCCTCAGGATTTCCTGCAGCGCACGGAAGGCCCGGTGATGATAAAGGGGGAAATTATGCAAGTTGCAACCGGTACAAAGATTGTCAATGGTATTGCTATCGGTAAGCTCCATATTTACAAGGCTCCTGTATATGAAATCAGCGAAGCCCAGGCGGAAGATCCGATCCAGGAGCTGAACCGCTTCGAGCAGGCGCGCGTCAAGGTGCAGGAACAGCAGCATGCGCTGTATGAAAAGGCGCTGAAGACTGCAGGTGAGGAAAGTGCGGGTATCTTCGAGGCACATGAGCTGATGCTGGACGATGATGACCTCATCGACGGCTGCAAGGCGATCATGACCGAGCAGAAAAAAGGTGCCGAGTATGCCGTAAGAGAAGGATTTGACAATGTCGCGCAGATGTTCAGCGAGATGGACGACCCCTATTTCCAGGCAAGAAGCGCGGATATCATCGACCTCAAGAACGCGATGCTGGATGTCCTTATGGGGAATGACACGGACAGCCTCCAGGGCACGGAGCCCTCGATTCTTGTCGCTGAGGATTTCACGCCTTCAGAGACAGTAAAGCTTGATAAGTCCCTGATGCTGGGTATGATTACCAGAGAGGGCAGCTCCAACAGCCATACGGCGATTCTCGCCCGCAGCATGAACCTTCCCACACTGATCCAGTGCAAGGATATTTCGGATGACTGGGAAGGCAAATTTGCCATCCTGGACGGCTACAACTCCTGCCTGTACATCGAGCCTACGCCGGACCTTATTGAGACGCTCACAAACAAGCACAATGAGGATCTCAAGAAGGAAGCTCTCCTTCAGGAGCTAAAGGGCAAGAGCAACACGACAATCGACGGCAGGACAATCCGGGTATATGCGAATATCGGCGGTCCTTCCGATATCGGCGCCGTACAGGCAAATGACGCGGAAGGCGTAGGCCTGTTCCGTTCGGAGTTCGTATACCTCAACAGCAAGGAAGATCCGTCCGAGGAGGAGCAGTTCCAGGCGTACAAGCGCGTCGTCGAGACACTGGCGCCCAAGCTGGTTGTCATCCGCACCTGCGATATCGGCGCGGACAAGACTATCGATTACATGAACCTGGACAAGGAAGAGAACCCCGCGCTCGGCTACCGCGCGATCCGTATCTGCCTGACCAGAAAGGACTTCTTCAAGAGACAGCTCCGCGCGCTTCTTCGCGCTTCCGCATACGGCAATCTGGGAATCATGTTCCCCATGATCATCAGCCTGCGCGAGGTCCGCGAGTGCAAGGAAATCCTTGCGGAGTGCAGAAGAGAGCTTGCAAATGAGGGAGTCAAGGTCGCCGACAAGATCGAGGTCGGTATCATGGTCGAGACGCCCGCGGCTGTCCTGTGCGCCGATGAGCTGGCACAGGAGGTTGACTTCTTCTCGCTCGGAACGAACGATCTGACACAGTACACCTGCGCGCTGGACCGCCAGAACGCAAAGCTTGAGCCCTTCTCCGATACCCACCATCCGGCGGTGCTCCGCGCCATCCAGATGACGATCGAGGCAGGCCACAGACACGGTATCTGGGTCGGCATCTGCGGCGAGCTCGGCGCAGACCAGACACTGACGGAAACCTTCCTTCGCATGGGAGTCGACGAGCTGTCAGTCAACGCAAAGAGCGTACTGCCCCTTCGCAAGATTATCCGCAGCATCGACCTTTCCAAGTAAGCGGAAGGGCCTGCAGGCAGGGTAAAACAACAGTACAGAGTAAGAAATTGTATGAGGTGATGCAGCTTGAAACTGAACTGCTTTAAAAAGACACTGCCGGCAGCCCTGGCGATTGCCCTGACGGTATCCATGGCTTCGGGCCTGAAGGCCCAGGCCGCTCCGGCCTATGATTCCAGATGGACACAGACCGTCAACTGGGAAAGTGCCGTCGGGCCTTCGTTTTTGTATGACACAAACGCCGCGGGGGTCTATGAGCAGTTGAAGCTCGGGCTTCGCACAAAGGTGATGAGTGAGGGGGATATTTTCCACCTGTTCCGGATGGATGAGACGAAAATGCCTCTCGAGGCCATCCGCCTTCTCTATGAGAATGAGCTCATATCCGGGTACCTTTACAAGACGCTGGCGGGACTTCCCTATGAGGCGAAGGACCTTGGCGCTGTCTTTGATGCGGAATACTACAAAAACGCGAATCCGGCAATTCTGACGGCCGTGCAGCAGGGGACTCTTCCCGGCGACGAGGCGTCGCTTTTTGCCAACTTCCTTGCCGTGGGCATGCCCCTTGGACTGCGCGCGTGCGAGGAGTTCGATCCCGCGTATTTCCGCGCTGCCAATCCGGCTCTTGATGAGGCGTTTGGCACCAACAACATGCAGTACTATATCTACTATATCCTGTACGGACAGTTTCAAAGACTGAAGGCGCACGAGTAAGCGGCGGACAGATAAAGGTGCCGGGACGGCACTCAAAGGAAGACATAAAAAACCACAAAGAAACCACAAAGAAACGGACGGCCCGGAATTCTACGGATCGTCCGTTTTTTCTGAAATTTTATCTGAAATTCTATGCTGCTTTTCTGTGTTATTTTCCCGGTTTCTCGGGCAGTTCTTCCTTCGCGATCAGATCCATGATGATGGAGGTGGAGGTGATCTGTGAGCTGGTCGCCATCTTGTCGATATATTTCTGGCGGTCGCGGTACAGCTCGTGTACCTTCTCCACCAGCAGATCCGGCAGATAATCGTCTTCCACTTCGATGCTGTAGCCCTGCTGCTGGAAGGACTTTGCGTTCAGCTTCTGGTCGCCGCGTCCTGTCGGGAGCGGGACAAGGATATTGGGCTTTTTGAGCGCGAGGAGCTCGCAGATCGCATTCGCCCCGGCGCGGGAAACCACAACGTCTGCCGCCGCATAAAGGTGGCAGAGATCTTCCTTTACATATTCAAACTGCTTATAGCCGGGAATGGTCAGCATCAGGTTGTCCATCTTGTCCTTGCCGCAAAGATGGATGATATTAAATTCGGGCAGGAGCTCCGGCAGGCGCTCGCGGACCGCCTTGTTGACGGAAAGCGCGCCCAGGGACCCGCCGATAACCATAAGGACCGGCTTGTCATCGGTAAAGCCGCAGAGCTCTTTTCCCTTTGCTGGATCACCGTGGAAGAGCTCCTCGCGGATCGGCGTTCCGGTCAGGATCGCCTTGCTGGCGGGAAGATCCGACATGGTCTCCGGGAAATTGCAGCAGACCTTTTTGGCAAAGGGCGTGCAGAGCTTGTTGGCAAGTCCGGGAGTCATATCCGACTCGTGAATGATGCTCGGAATGTGCAGCATGGCTGCTGCCTGCACGACCGGCACACCGACGTACCCGCCCTTGGAGAATACGATATTGGGGCGGTAATCCTTCAGGAAATGATGCGCCTCATTGAAGCCCTTCAGGACTCTGAAAGGGTCGGTAAAATTCTGCGGGTCAAAATAACGGCGCAGTTTTCCGGTCTCAATTTCAAGGTACGGGATACCAAAGTCAGCGATCAGCTTCTTCTCAATCCCGTTGATGGAACCGATATAATACATTTCATAGCCGGCCTCGCGCAAATGCGGAATCAGTGCAAGGTTCGGCGTTACATGGCCGGCGGTACCGCCGCCGGTCAGGACGATCTTCTTTGACATGAACAGCCTCCCTAAAGCTTTCTGCGTAATTGAAAACCGCAGAAGATCAGGCCATCTGTGCCAGCGCAGCGTCGATCGCCTTCGAGAGCTGGTCCGGGCAGGAGGTGCTCTTAAAGCCGCAGGTATTGCCCCTGAGCTTGTCGGCAACTTCCTCGGCCTTCATACCTGTGACAAGAGTGCTGATACCCTTGAGATTCCCGTTGCAGCCGCCGTCAAACGACACACTCCGGATAATGTGGTCTTTATCTATATCGATGTGAATCATCGTAGAACATGTTCCCCTGGTTCTGTAATCCATAACATTCTTCCTTTCAACCATCAGTGCTTAAAATAATATCTTAATACGAAAAGGTGTTTCTGTCACTACATATCCCGCCAAAAGGCGGCTTTGCAGTCATGATATAATGAACTGAATCAATGGAAAATAAAAGCGGTAAAGGGAATTGATATGGAAAACAATAACAGCATAAAGATAAAAAGAAAAGGAACCGGGAATTCGCTGCAGCTGAGATACGCCGAAAATTCCGACGGGAGTCTCATGCCGGTCCTGTATTTTCCGGCGCTTGAAAAGACCGGCGTCGTCCGCCATCTTTTTACCACGCGCTTCGGAGGCGTCAGCAGCGGAATCTTTTCATCCATGAACCTCTCATCCACCAGGGGCGATGATCCCGCCTGTGTCGATGAGAACTTCCGGCGGGCCGCTGCGGCAGTCGGCCTTACAAGGGACAGACTCGTTTTGACCTGTCAGGTGCACAGCACAAAGATTATTCGGGTCGGGGAGGAAGATGCGGGAAAAGGCGTCACAAGGGAGCTCGACTGGAATGATGTGGACGGACTGGTGACCGACACGCCGAACCTTGCGCTCGCAACCTTTTTTGCCGACTGCGTCCCGATCATGATCGTCGACCCGGTCCGCCGCGCCATCGGATCCTGCCACTCCGGCTGGAAGGGAACCGTCCAAAGGATAGGAGAGGCCACGATCCGGAAGATGCAGGAGGAGTTCGGGAGCGACCCGAAGGACCTTGTCTGCGGCATCGGCCCCTCGATCTGCAGGGACTGCTACGAGATCAGCGGGGACGTCGCGGCCCGGTTTAAGGAGGCCTTCCCCGGATACGAGCAGGACCTTTTGACGGACAAACACAACGGGCACTACCAGCTTGACCTCTGGGAGGCGTGCAGGAGAGTCCTTCTGGACGCCGGCGTACCGGAAGGAAACATATCCGTGACCGACGTCTGCACCTGCTGCAACCCGGATGTTCTTTTTTCCCACCGCGCGACGCAGGGCAAAAGAGGAAATATCGCTGGACTGATCACGCTTGTGTAGTGCAGAACCTGAATTACTGCGCGATGGGGACGCCCCCGATTTCTGTCAGGGTAAAGGCGTTTTCCACCGCGATGACGGCGGCCTCTGTATCGGCGTCGTCATAGTATGCAGTGAAGATAACCGATCCGTTCTCAGTATCCACGCCGATGCTGAGGACGTTTTTATTTACATCCCCTTCCGTGTAGGCGCCGACGCTGACATAGCCTGCGGAGTTTTCGAGCATCAGGGGCGTCAGCCTGTCGGGGCTGGCGGTGATGCTGCCGGCGTGCTCCTCGTTAAAGGCAGCGGACCTTTGTGTCATGACGGTCTGTGCATCGGTTCCGTCCATAAAGCGTGTGATATCGACGTACGGCCAGGGATCCTCCTCCTTCAGGTTGATGCGCACATCGCCGTTGTCCAGGACCTGTCCGTAGTAGGGCTCGGCATAATAGACCAGCATCGCGTAAGGCTCGCTGTAAACAGACTCGGCGGGGACATAGACCGGTCCCTCGGGAGTATTGTTCATAACAAGCTGTCCGTCGACAAGCCCGACCTGCGAGGAGGCAAGGCCTGCCTGCGGGGTGGGAACAGGAGCAGCCTCTTCCTGGGCCGGGGGAGTTTGTGCGGGAGCTGCAGCGCCTGTGGCACCTGCCTGGGCTGCGGCTGCATCTGACTGCCCGGCAGTCAGGGCGGCGTCCGTGCCGTCCGGGGACGCCTGTCCCTGCGGGAGGGTCTGTCCGGCGGATAATGCCGCGGCGCCCTGCAGCTGGGCTGTATCAGCGCCCTCGGGCAGCAGGCTGACAGCGGCCTGAGAGGCGCCGGCACCTGCCTGCGGGGAGGCCTGGGCGGCATCCGTGCCCGCACCGCTTTCTGCAGCGGATGATATCACAGCACCGTCCACAGGATTCTCCTGGATTTTTCTTGCCAGCTTCCAGAGTTCACCGTCGCCGGTTACCGTGTACGCGCTCCTGCCGACCTCATAGTTGCGATTGTTAAACCGGACAGTATAACGCGAGCCGTCGGCGGCGTTAAAGACGAAACGCTCATCGGCGTCCGCCGTAAACTCGTCGGTCTCCTGGTCGACCAGGATCAGGTCCAGCGCCCGGAACACACTGTCAATCAGCGCCTTGTCGGTGGTCTCATAGTATTCCGCCGCTTCGCCAAGATAAATATAGTCGAGCTTTACGATATCCATGCTGCTGTAGGAAGCGGCAAAGGCGGCCAGCTCCGGATCCGGCAGGTTCCAGATCCGCTGCCCGGCAAATGACGTGCTCTTTGTGTAACTGTTGCCGGCTTCACCGGCAGTTTCCTCCTGCGGGGTATCGCTCTCTTTGGATTTTCCGCAGGCAACAGCGGAAAGGCCCAGCACAATCGCCAGTGCCAGGGCGCTTCCCTTGATCAGATTTCTGTTTTTCATAATCGAAATCACATCCTGTCAGATTGCTTTCCAGTATCCGTGCAGATTGCAGTTCTCATAGACAGCTTCGACTTCATCGTCATCTGTGAGAATAAAATCGGCCTCCGGCTTCTCGCCGGCCTTCAGGTCCTTGATCTGGAAACCCTTCTTTGACTGAACGGCGATCCACTCGATGTGATGCTCATCCAGCATGGGATGGGCGACAGAACCGACCTGTACATGGAGCTTTGCACCGTCGAGCGTGCAGTCCGGGATATGCTTTTCGCCGGCGCCCTCTGTCATGCCGGGAATCATCTCCTGCATCGGTTCGCCGCAGCACTTGGTGGGGCAGGCGCTTCCCTTGATGACCGCTACAATTTTGCCGCAGCCCGCACACTTCAGAAATGTAAGATTCATGAGATACCTCCTTAAAATAAATGCTGTCCCTGGATGGACGTTAATGAAGCTCAGTTATAATCAAAACCGCTGGGCTCGTTTAAGGGACGGTCCAGGATTTCGGGATTGGAGAAAATATACTTGATCAGGCGAAGGCTCCTTGCAAAATAGAAGCCGTCCGCGATCCGCTCGTCGAGCGTCGCGCCGATATCGATCATGTCCCGGATCTGTTTTGTCCCGTCCGGCATGAGCACCTCCTCCTTGTGAAGGGTTCCGATGGCGATCATGACACTGTTTGTCCCGTAGTTATTCAGGTGATGGTAAACAGCGGGGCACTTGATGCTTCCGAGGTTTGTGCACAGGATGGAAGAGTAGTTGGGATCGCCGTCGGTCAGGACCTTCGGGTTGATTCCCCAGAAATCAAGCCAGCGGATGATCCGGATCGCAAGGATCAGGACCGGCCTCGGGAGAGCCGCGAATTTGTCCAGAAGCTCATCGATTCCTCCCGTAGAGTGCTCGCTCTTGCGGGCCTCCCGGACATCCCCGACAATCCGCCTGCTGATATCCGAGAGAGAATCCGTGTCCTTCGGAACCAGATACATCAGCGTCTCCTCGGCGCCGTCAGCAAAGCGGCGCTTCGCGACAAAGCTGAGACTGATTTCGTCGCGCTCGTAAAGGCGGTACCCCTGGATAAAGCGGTTCATCAGGGGCCGCTCGCGCAGCATCCTGGCAAGCCCCGTGACAACGCAGTGGAAAATAGTTGTCTTGATTTCCGGGTCACCGGCGTTTTTCTTTTCAAGAAAACGCATCAGCTCGGTCGCGTCGATTTCATCGTGAAGATAAACCTCACAGTCCGTGCGCTTCGGGAAAAGATATCCCATAACCGTCTGGAGCCCCGGCGCCTTGACCCACCTTGCGTCGCGCCGGTCTCCCCATTTTTTCTTATAATCTGAAGCCATAATGCAATTGTTTTCCGATCATTTTATTGGAAATACCCGGCACGTTCCGGCCCCCTGGCCTGCAGTACCGGTCCTGCGGGAGATCCCGGTCTTCTTACGATGCCTTAACGCTTCCTTCACCGGCGGATTTGTCTTCCTCTTCTTCGAGAAGACGGTAGGCGACCTTGCCAACCAGGGTTCTGGGGAGCTCGTCGCGGAATTCGAATTCGCGGGGCAGGGCATAGGCAGCGATGTGGAGCTTCATCTCCTCCAGTATCGACTGGCGGATCTTTTCCTTTGACTCCTCGCTTCTGTCCACGCCGTCCTTGAGGACGACGAAGGCCTTGACTCTCTGCATCCTGTGAGGATCCTTTACTCCGATGACGCAGCTGTATGCGACCTCCGGGCAGCTGTCAATGACGTTTTCAAGCTGGCCGGGGTATACGTTATAGCCGTTCGTTACGATCATGCGCTTGATCCGCTGGCGGAAATAGACATATCCGTCTTCGTCCATAATGCCGAGATCGCCGGTATAAAGCCATGTGTCGCCGTCGGAAAGGACGCGGAGCGTCTTCTTTGTCTCCTCCGGGTTGTCGAGATACCCGATCATGACGGAAGGGCCCTTCAGGATGATCTCGCCCTCCTGTCCGCAGGGCACCGGAACATCGGTTCCGGGGCGGACAATGGCATAGGTCGTATCCGGGAAGGGGACACCGATACTGCCTTCCCTGCTCTCATCGCGGGGCGTAAGACAGCTCGCCGTAACGCACTCTGTCAGGCCGTATCCCTGGCGGATCTGGATGCGTGCGCCGTGATCCGTCAAAAACTTATCCAGCTTTTTCTTCAGCTCGGGCGTCAGGGAGTCGCCTCCGCAGAATACACCTTTAAGGCAGGAGAGGTCGGCGTTTTCCAACTGCGGCATATGCAGGAGCGCCTCGAAAATCGTGGGGACCCCCGCGATAAAGTTCGGCCTTTTTTTGATCAGCATGTCCGCGTAGGTCTTGGTGGTGAACATTGGCATCAGGACGCATTTGGCGCCGTGGATCAGCACGGTGTGTATGTTGATTCCGAGGCCGAACCCGTGGAATACCGGCATGCAGCTGAGCATGGTGTAGCCTTTTGCAAGCGGGACGCCGATGGCCTCCTTTGCCTGCATGGCGCATGCGTTAAAGTTGCGGTCGGACAGGCAGATGCCCTTCGGCGTGCCGCTCGTTCCGCCGCTGTAGAGGATGACCGCCGTGTGCCGGGGATCAAAGACAGACTCCGGAAGAGCGACATCCGGGGTGCCCTTTTTAAGAAATTTCGTCCACAGCACAGAGTTCTCCGTGCAGGGGAAGCGAAGGAACTGCCGTCCCTTCAAAAGGGTATAGGCTGCCGCCATGTGGACAGGGAGCTCATCCTGCATCCTGGCAACAAGGACCGTGACAGGGTGGTCTGCTCCATTCAGAGCCTGTGTGACCTTTTCGCAGAACATATCCAGTGTCAGAATGCACTTACTCTTCGAAAAGTTAAGGTAGAAGGTGATCTCGTTCAGGGCGGACTGGGGATGAACCATGTTGGCGACGGCGCCGATCCTGCTGAGCGCGTAAAAGCAGACAATCGCCTGCGGCGTGTTCGGCATGCAGATGGTCACCGCGTCATCCCTGACAATGCCCGCGGCGGTAAACGCGCGGGCTGCTCTTTCGATATCACCAAGGAACTCCCGGTAGGAGGTCTTCTTTCCGTAAAACTCATATGCAGGCTCGTCGGGGCCTGCCTTGGCAGCTCTTTCAATCATCTGGAACATCGTCAGCTCCGGGTACTCCAGATGGTCCCGCTGCCTGTAGGGGAACTGACTGCATCTGGCCTGGTCTTCGGTCATAGTATTCATAACAGCAACAATCCTTTGTATCCTTCTTCAGGATCAGAAGAGGTATTTGGTAACTCCCAGAAGCGCCAGCTCCGTAAAAAGCAGGAGCATAATAATCATAAAGCACAGGAACGCCCTCGCGAAGGTCCTTACAGCGCTGTTTTTAGCGGCAAAGGCCTGCACCAGAAGGACGATGACCCCGACGACGGGAATGGAAAACAGCAGCATGTATCCCAGGTAGGCAGCCATGCTGACAGGCGGCTCCGCGGAATACACGGCTTCCCGCGCGGGAAAATCGCCGGCGCCGCCTTCCTGTGCAGCCACTGACGCGCCTTTGCCGGCGCGGCGGCCAAGACCTGCCCTGCGGCCTTCCGGGCGGCTGTCCTGCCCTGCTTTTTCATCATCTTTCCTGCCGGAAAACATCTCCTCCAGATGCCTGTCGGAGCCATCCTCATAATTAAAGCGAAAGATCCCTGCCAGGCCGCTTTTTTTCTTTGGCTCCTGCGTTTTGGGAATTCTCCCGGGAACTGGTCTTTCGGCGCGTTTATCCTGAGAGGCGCCGGAAGGCACAGAGCCGGTTCCCGTCTCCTTCTTAGGTGCCCTGGAACCGTCCAGCGGCTCATATCCGTAGGGATCGAAGTCCTCGTCTTCCTCGTCCGCATCCGTCGCCGGACCCTTGTCCGCAGCTGCGGAGTTCTTTGCGCTCACGGCAGCTTCTTCGCTTTGTGTATCCGTAATATCATCGTCATCGCCATCGTCATCCGGAAGAAGATCAAATTCTTCTTCCATGAAAAGGGCGTTTTTATTGTCTTCTGCCATTATGCTCCCCAATCAAAAATGTATTTTCTTACTGTACTCCGGCGTTCTGTGCCGCCGCGGCTGCCTGTGCTGCCGCCGCCTGAGCTGCTGCCTGAGCTGCTGCCTGCGCTGCCGCCTGCTGCGCCGCGGCTTCCTGTGCGGCTGCCTGCTGTGCCGCTGCTGCCTGCGCTGCTGCCGCCTCCTGGGCTGCTGCCGCCTGCGCTGCGGCTTCCTGCTCAGCTTGCTGAGCTGCCGCTGCCTGCTGAGCTGCTGCCTGAGCTGCAGCATCCTGCGCCGCTGCCGCCTGAGCTGCCGCCGCCTCCTGAGCGGCTGCCTGCTGGGCTGCCGCCTGCTGCGCCGCAAGCTGAGCCTCCTGCTGTTTGGCAATATCCGACTGTACCTTTGCTGCGGCCTCCGCGGGCGTCATGCCGAGAGACTCATAATTTGCCTGCAGCTGCGATACGGTATTGGCAAATTCTTCTGCCTGCTGCGCTGCCTGTGCTGCGGCTGCCTGCTGCGCCTCCTGTTCCTGAGCTGCCGCAGCCTGCGCCGTCGCCGCTGCCGATCCGGAGTTTCCGGAGCCGGAGGTCCTTGCAGGCGTGTAGGTATAGGCGGCCTTTCCGGTGTAGGCTGCCGCCTCCTGCTGGTTCATGCCTCCGTATACGATAACCGGCTCGCCGACGGACACGGTTTCAAAGATCTGTTTTGCCGCGGAAAGCGGGAGATTGACACAGCCGTGGGAGCCGTTTAAGAGGTAAATTTCACCGCCGAACGAACCGCGCCATGTGGCGTCATGCATGCCCTGGCCGCCGTTAAACGGCATCCAGTAGCTGACAGGAGTCCTGTAATCTTCCCCGACCAGCGTTGCGTTCTTTTGTTTTGTTACGACGTAATAGGTGCCGGGAGTCGTGCTGTGCGCGACAATTGCCTTGCCGGATACGCAGCTCGTCTCGAGGAGAAGATCCCCCTCCTGGTAAAGATAGACCATCTGCTCATCCAGGTTGATTTCGACATAGCTGCTGCCGAAGTCATTATCCATGTGAGAAGCCGCACTCTGTGACCAGACCGGCTCCAGAGTCGTATCCTCGCCGGCACGGATTGCCTCACACAGGGCCTGGGTGGTGGCAAAACGGTTCATCAGCCAGCCGTAGGAGCCGCCCGGGATCGTCACGGTGTTCCCGTTCGTAAGCCGGAATTCACGGTCCTGTCCCTTCGTGTCATAGCGGTCCGCGAGAGCGTCAACATATGCGGACACCTTTTCTTCATCCAGTGCAATCTCACCGCCTTCGAGATAGACCCACTGGGCAATCAGAGAGGGATCCACGGTTTCCGTGTTGTCCCCGAAGGGAATGGAGATGTTCGCCGTCGCGAAATCGTTCAGCAGCTCGATCCGGTTCAGCAGGTCCTCGTCGACATCCTCGATTTCTGTGTCCTTGTAGGCGCCGGTGAAATCCAGGGAGATGGTCGGCTGAAGGCTGTCCACGGCCGCGGTGATGACCGCGAGCGTCTTGTCCTCGTCCGGTATCGCGCCCGGATCGCCGAACATAACCTCAAAGTGACCGTCGATGACTTCATAGCCTGCGTCCTCGGGCATTACGAGGTTCTCTTCATCGAAAAAAGCCAGAGCGGATACCGCCTCGGCCAGCGCTTCCTTTGAATAGACGACCTGGTCGTTGATGTCATACGCGAGGGGGTGCCCCAGCATCACAGGCCAGAGGAACGGATTCCTGCTGTGCATGAGCTTGGAGACAGAATCGTCGAATTCAAGATGAAGGTCAATATCGGAGGCAGAGATTGTATCCACAACGCCGCCCCTGCCTGTGACGGTCAGGACATAGCTCTCAGCCTCCTGCTCGAGAAGCTCCTGAGCCTGGCGGGGAGTTTTCCACGCGACATCGGTTCCGTTGACGGTGGTCCCGCGCGCAAAATGCGTTGAAAAAAGGAGAGCTGCCTGCAGATAAACTGCCGCGAAAGCGCCGCCGGCGATCAGTGCGGCGTTAGCAGGTCTGGTATTTGACATAAAATGAATAAGCCTTTCGATAATAATATGCTGTTATTCCGCCGCCCTTAAGATTCAGGGCTTATCAGGGTGCGGACGACTTCGGAAGCAAGGATCATTCCCGCCGCTGCGGGAACAAAGGCGGTGGAGCCGGGAATACTGCGGCGTGCGCTGCCGGGAGCGGGGTCTGCTGCGCCGCCCCGGGAGTCAGGCGAAGCGCCGGGGGCTCCTCCTTCCTGCAGGCGGTGAAGGGCGGGTTCTGTGGAACAGACGACCTTAAGGGCCTTTACTCCCCGTTTCTTAAGCTCTCTTCGCATAACCCTTGCGAGAGGGTCCATACTGGTTTTGTAAATATCCGTCACTGTCAGCTTTGTGGGATCCGTGCGGTTGCCGCACCCCATCGCGGAGATGACAGGTATCCGGAGACGGTCTGCGCGCTCGATAATATCCAGCTTGGCAGTCACGGTATCAATTGCGTCCACAATATAATCATAGGATGAAAAGTCAAATTCCTGCGCTGTTTCCGGCAGGTAGAAGGTCCTGTAGACCCGGACGTCGATATCCGGATCAATGTCATGGATCCTTGCCGCCGCGACATCGACCTTGTACTGCCCTATCGTGCTGTGCAGCGCATACAGCTGCCGGTTCAGGTTGGAGAGAGCCACCCGGTCATTGTCGACGAGGGAAAGGTGCCCTACGCCGCTCCTTGCGAGGGCCTCTGCCGCATAGCCCCCGACGCCTCCGACGCCGAAAACAAGCACGCTTTTCCTGTGAAGGAGCTCCAGGGCCTCTTCACCAAGCAGCATCTTTGTGCGGGAATATTGATCTTTTTCGGTCTGGTTATTTTGTCCCATATCCTATCTATTATAGCGTACCGGCGGGGTAATTCAAAGGAGCATCTGCGCGCTTTGCGATCTTGTCCGCCGGAATACAAGACCGCGCGCCGGGATATCCGGTGCGCGGTCTTCAGTAGTACGTATTCTGTTTTTTCGTTCTCCGAAAGCTTATGCCTTCGGGTGTCCGATCTTTTTCATGACCTCCTTAGCGACACCCGGCTGGATATCGTAGAGGATCATAAGGTCACCGGGCAGTGTGGCAAGTGTCTTTTCGTTAACCGGGATATAGGTAAGGCTCCATTTCTCCTCGCCCATCTCCTTAGGTGCACTGTCAAGGAAAACCTGCCATGCGCACTCTTCGAGGGCGGCCTCCCCGGACATGCCGGAAAGCCGTTTCCTCTCGGCACCGGCTTCCTTTGCGGTTGAAATGAAACCGGCGCCGCCGCATAGAACAGCGGCCAGCCCGACCATGCGCAGAACCCGGACAAGCTGGTCCTGGCCGGTCAGGGCACCGGCCTGTGCCGCCCCGAAAAGGAGCAGCACGCCGGCGAGTGCAATGATTGCAAAAATAATTGTGCGTTTTCTGCCGCTTTTCCCTGTGCGATGCTCCTTAAGGCGCTTCTGTGCGCATTCACGGCATACGCCGTACTCAAGGACTTTATCATCCGGGACCTGGTATTTCTCCTCCCCGGTCATCCCACGCACATGGAGCGTTCGCAGCTGCAGCGCCCTTATGGTGTACTGTGCCTGCTTATGGCAGGCAATACACTCTCTGTTCACAGCGCCTTAGAGCATTCCGCCGAGGAACGACAGCAGAAGGCTGCCGAGCAGCAGGATAATTGCGCCGCCAAGACGTGAGGAGATCTGCGAGAAAGGCATCAGCTCCATGCGGTCTGCAGCGGACATAACCGCGACGTCGCCCGTGCCGCCCATGTTGGACATGCAAAGACCTGCGGTGATACCGGCCTCGAAGGGATAGAAGCCGACCAGCTTGCCGACAAATGCCGCGCCGACGAATGCGCCGACAACGGTTGCTGCGCAGAGGATAAGGTAGGTAACACTGAGGCTGCTGATAACTGCGGACAGATCCAGATAGCAGATACCGATACCGACCAGAAGGCAGGTTGTCAGGTTCTTCATGATGAACTGGAACCACTGATAGCAGTCAACCTCGATCTCCTCGGGCAGGATGTTGGCGATCTTGCAGATCGCGACCGTGATGATCATCCATGCATAAGCGTGAATGGAAACCGAGGGAACAAGAGCCCCCCAGAGCTTCGCGACGATGTAGCCGAATGCGAAGAAGGAGGTGGAAACCAGAAGACCGATACCGAGATTGGAGACGGAGATCTTATCACGCTTTGCCTGCATTTCAGGGCTGATGTCATACTCGGAAGCATCCGCAACGGTTCCGACCATAAGCTGGCCGTGGCCGTTGACCTTGTCACTGGTGAGAACCTTCGAAAGAACGCCCGCCATGACGATGGACAGAGCGTTGCCGATAGCAACGGCCGGAGACATGATGGAAATTGCCTCTTCAGCTGTCATCGTTCCGCTCGCTCCGAAGATCTTGGAAAGCGGAACCGCGCCTGCGCCCATGCCGCCGCCCATGATGGGAAGGGCGATCAGAAGGATTGCCTTGACAACGCCGAAGCCCATGACTGCACCGAGGATGCCGGCCAGGCCGAAGGCCAGGATCAGGCCGCCGAAGATGGCGGGGAAATATCTTGCAGCCGCCTTGACGAGCAGGTTCCTGTTCATTCCGAGGATCGAGCCGCAGATCAGCGCCGCGATATAGAAGTCAAGGAATGCGCCTGTGGGCTTGAAGAAGGTGTTGATATTGCCGACCATATCCATGTGGACAAAGTTCGCGAACACCTTAGTGCCGTCCTCCAGAGTCTCTGCGACCTGGGGAAGAATCTTGAAATAGTTAAGAAGCGCGGAGCCGAAGATGACGACGACCGCGCCGCCGCCCAGGTAGTCCTTGATGATCGGCGTGTGATCGCCGATTTCATTGAGGATCGTGCCCAGGACGATCATGAAAGCAAAGCAGCCTGCCATGCCCTGCGGCAGTGTGCCTGTCAGAACCGAAACAATAACGATTGCCGCAAATACAGCAAACAGCTGCCACGGCATGTTGTACAACTTATAACCGTCTTTTTTCATTTTTATCCCCCATTAAAAAGTGCCGGAAATTTGTCTGTCAGATTCTTGCAACGCCGCTTCTGCGGGCCGCTTCCGCAACCGCTGCCGCGACCGCGGGGCCGACTCTCTTATCGAAAGCCTTCGGGATGATATAATCCTCGCTCAGCTCCTCGTCGGGAATCAGGTCTGCCAGTGCGTGTGCAGCTGCCATCTTCATCTCTTCGTTGATGTCGGATGCGCGCACATCGAAGGTTCCGCGGAAGATGCCGGGGAATGCAAGAACGTTGTTGATCTGGTTCGGGAAATCGCTGCGGCCGGTGGAGACGATTCTCGCGCCGCCTGCCTTTGCGTCATCCGGGAAGATCTCGGGTGTCGGGTTCGCGCATGCGAATACGATCGCGTCCTTGGCCATGGTCTTAACCATATCGGTTGTCACGGTGCCGGGTCCGGAAACGCCGATAAATACATCTGCGCCGACCAGCATATCGGCAAGGGAGCCCTGCTTCTTCTCAAGGTTGGTGACCTCAGCCATCTCTTCCTTGATCCAGTTAAGGCCCTCTCTCCCCTTATAGATAGCGCCCTTTCTGTCGCACATAATGACGTGCTTTACGCCTGCGGACATGATCAGCTTCGTGATCGCGATCGCCGCGGCGCCTGCGCCGGAGGTAACGACCTTGATCTCATCGATCTTCTTGCCGACAACCTTCAGAGCATTGTAAAGACCTGCCAGTGTGATGACAGCGGTTCCGTGCTGGTCATCGTGGAAGATCGGGATGTCGCAGCGCTCTTTGAGCTTTCTTTCGATTTCAAAGCATCTGGGGGCAGCGATGTCCTCAAGGTTGATGCCGCCGAAGGATCCGGAGATCAGGGCAACCGTGTTGACGATCTCATCGACATCCTTGGACTTTACGCAGAGCGGGAATGCATCTACATCGCCGAACGACTTGAACAGGACGCACTTGCCTTCCATGACCGGCATTCCTGCCTCGGGGCCGATGTCTCCGAGTCCGAGAACAGCGGTGCCGTCCGTGATGACTGCGCAGATGTTGTGACGTCTGGTGAGCTCATAGGACTTATTGACGTCCTTCTGGATCTCAAGGCAGGGCTGTGCAACGCCGGGGGTGTATGCAAGAGACAGATCTGTCTCTGTTGCGACAGGAACGCGGGATACCACCTCGATCTTGCCCTTCCACTCAGCGTGGAGCTTTAACGACTCTTCTGCATAATTCATTCTGTATCCTCCTTTTGATATACTCCGCTTTGCCGCGGATAGGTCACGATAGAATTATACCAATTTAGAGAGAGAATATGTGGATTTTTTGGCATTTTTTACATAATCCTGATCAAGACTCTTTGCCAAAGCGCTTTCTCATCATCGGCTTGATCCCGCCGGCTTCGAGGATCATCATGGCCTGGTCGCCGAGCTGCTCGCAGGGGAGGACTTCGCCCGTCTCCTGCACGGTGACAGTGCCGGCTTCAAGGTCCAGGGTGAGGGTCTGCCCGTCACTGACCTTCTTTGAAATCCCCTTGCAGATAACCGGCAGAAGGCCGAGGTTGATGGAGTTCCTGAAAAAGATTCTCGCAAAGGAATCCGCCAGTACCGCGCGGGCGCCCATGTTCAGGAGAGCGATCGGCGCATGCTCGCGGCTCGAGCCGCAGCCGAAGTTGCGCCCTGCGACGACGATTCCCCCCTCGGGGAAGTTCGGGGCGATATCCTCGCTCACTCCGCAGAGGCAGTGGCTCCCGATTTCCTTCGGATCCGTAATTGCAAGGAATCTTCCGGGATAAATCTGGTCTGTATCGATATTGTCGCCGACAACGATGATTCTGCCTGTAATCTTTTTATCCATGATCCGTACTCCTTTCTGTTCCTTTCCGTATTATAAGAATTCCCTGGGATCCGTGATATAACCGTTCACCATACTGGCAGCGACCGTCGCGGGGCTGGCAAGGTACATCTGCGCCTGCGTGGAGCCCATGCGGCCGGGGAAGTTCCGGTTCGTGCTGGTGATGCAGACCTCTCCCGGAGCAAGAATACCTTCGTGAGCCCCGAGGCAGGCGCCGCATCCGGGCGTCGAGATGGTTGCTCCGGCAGCCATCAGATCCTGGATATAGCCCTCCTTCAGGCAATCGAGCATCACCTCGCGGGATGCAGGGATAACGACAAGGCGTGTATACGGCGGGATATGTTTTCCCTTCAGGATCTTTGCCGCCTCTGCGATATCCTCGGTCCTGCCGCCGGTGCAGCTCCCGATGTAGCCCTGGTCTATACGGATCTGCGCTCCGCCCGCGACCACCTCCTGCAGCGTGTGTACGTTCTCGACGCTGCTGGGGCAGGCCAGCTCCGGCTCCAGTGAAGATACGTCAAAGGTATAGGTTTCCGAATATTCGTAGCCGGGGTCTGTGTACATGACCTCAAACGGCCTCACCGCCCGCTTCGAGACATAATCAAGCACATCCTGGTTCGGCTGCATGTAGGCGGTCTTTGCGCCCATCTCGACAGCCATGTTGCAGATGACCATGCGCCCTGCCACGTTCAGGTTCTCCACATAGCTTCCGGTAAAGTCGATCGCCTTGTAAACAGCGCCGTCCGCGCGGATCTTTCCGAGAACCGCAAGGATGACGTCCTTCGGATAGACTCCCTTCGGTGCCTCCCCTTCAAGGCGGACTTCAATGATCTCGGGAACCCGGAACCAGAGCTCACCGGTCATCAGGATTGTCGCCATATCCGTCGCGCCGCACCCGGTTCCCATTGCGCCGAACGCACCGTGCGTCGTTGTGTGGCTGTCCGTTGCGACAACAATCATGCCCGGGTAGATGACACCCGCCTCCGGCATGACCTGGTGGCATACGCCGCAGTTCGTGTCGAAATGAAACCGCAGGTTATTCTTCTTTGCAAATTCGCGCATCTCTTTGTGATTTGCGGCGCTCTTGATGTCCGGTGTCGGCGCATAGTGGTCAAAAACAAAAGCGCAGCGCTCATTGTCCCAGACCTTCTCGCCGCCCATCTCATAAAATGAGTAGACGGTCTGCAGATACAGGTCGTTGATCTCTGCGAAATCCACGCGTGCCGTCACGATTTCCCCTGTCCTGACTTCACTTCTGCCGCTGTTCTTTGCGAGTATCTTCTCGATCGCGTGCATAAATTGCCTCCTTGAATAGTAGATAAGTCTTTGCTGCAGTTACTTGAATTGTATATCGTATACAATATACATTTATATTAACAGGTGTATCAGAGCATGGCAAGTATTTCTTTGTTTGCCGGGAGAATTATTTAGCTGTACAATAACGCGTATTAAATATCGTATACATGCTGAGGGGTTTTACTATGGAAGCATTGAAAATACTGCCTGCGAGGGTGAGGATCGCATCCATCCTGAAAAAGGCCATATACAACGGCGAGTACCGCGCCGGGGACATCCTGAGTCTTACCGACGTCGCGGCGCAGCTTGGCGTCAGCAGGACGCCTGTCAGGGAAGCGTTCCAGCAGCTCGAGGCGGAGGGCCTGATTACGCTCAGGATGAATAAGGGTGCCGTCGTAAACCTGATCGACCGCAAGTTTGTGCAGGACTGCTTTGAAATGAGGATTCTCCTCGAGTCGGAGGCCGCATTCCTTGCGGCGCAGCACGGAATGAAGGAGGCGGACAGCCTTCTTGAAAGGCTGGACAGGCTTGAGGGGATGATTGAACGGGTTTCCCGGGAGGAGTATGAAGAGCTGAACCAGGAAATCCACCTCCTAATCTGGAACGCCGCGGATAACGCAAAGCTGTCCGCTTACCTGATGGAGCTTTGGAACGGCCCGAGCACCGCCCACTCCGGCCCCGGGATCCGTGAGCACTATATCGAATCGACAAAAGAGCATAAGGAAATCCTTGCTGCGATCCGGAGCGGCGATCCGGATAAGGCGCGCAGCGCCATGAAGCGGCACATTTCGCGGAGCAGGGACAATATTTTAAAGCTCTATGAGTAAGTAATATGGAAAGCGGGACAAAGACGCTGTGAAGAAGATGACAGATTACGGCTGCGGGTGCAGGCCGGATAACACAGATAAAGACAAAGGGAAAAAAGCCGGAAGAACCCTCCGGCATATGCCGCCCGTCCTTCGCGCGGCGGCGGGGGGCGCTGCGCTGCTGATTCTGGCTGCCTTCCTTGCGGGAGCAGAGGTTCTTTCCGTGCAGGTATCGGCCGCGGAGACAGGCGCGGACACGAAGAAGGAAACCGCATCAGAGGCCGCAGAGGCAGAAACAGGAAAGAATCCGGAAGAAATTTCGGACGAAAGTGCGGAAGACCGTTCGGAAGAGAAAACGGACGAAAGCGCGGAAGAGGTCACGGAAGAGAGCCTGGAAAAGGCTCCCACCGCGCAGTACGTGGAGATCGACCCTGCCGCCGCGGTGATCGGCAGTGAATATGCCGTTTTGATGAGCGGCGACGACGGCACCCTGGTCGCGGGACGAAATGCCTTCGAGCCGATGTACCCCGCGTCCATGACTAAGATCATGACTGTGCTGGTTGCGGCGGAGAACATCCGCAGCCTTTCGGAGACCGCGATTGTCACTCAGAAAAATATCGACTATGCGATCGCGCATGACTGCACGACCGTCGGCTTTAAGGCTTCGGAGCAGCCGACCATGGCGGATCTCCTGTACGGGACGATCCTGATCTCCGGCGCAGACGCCGCGCTCACGCTTGCGGAGCATGTTGCGGGCAGCACCGGTGCCTTCGTCGACCTGATGAATGAAAAGGCGGAGTCGCTCGGCCTTACGGCGACGCATTTTACCAACCCCATAGGACTCTTTGCCGAGGACAATGTCTCAACGGCGCAGGAGGTTGCCGTCATTCTGGCCGCCGCCGTGCGCAATCCCCTCGTCCACAAGATCCTCTCGACCCAGCAGTATACGACGAGCTCGACGAGGCAGCACCCGGACGGGATCACTGTAACGAACATGTTTCTTTTAAGAAGCGGGAGACTTGAAGACGCACCGCCCGTTCCGGAAGCGGATGAAGCTGTTAATGAGACTTCCGACGGGATTTCGAACGGGACCTCGAACGGGACTTTGGATGGGACTTCGGAAAGCCAAACGTCCGAAGGAGAAGAAACAGACCGGGCTGCAGAGGAAAATACGCCGGACGAGCCGCAGATACTGACAGCCGTACCGGGGCTTATCCTGTCCGCAAAGACCGGATATGTCAACCAGTCGCGCTACTGCGCGGCCAGCCTGTTCATAACCGAAGACGGCAGGAAATACATCTGTGTCACGGGAAAGACCGACACGGCGATGCACTGCGTCGAGGACCACAGGGCGATGTACAGCCGCTATATTCCCGCATTGGATGAGGCGAAATAGCAGCAGGCACATTTAACATCAGGCGCTTAACATCAGACACTTTCAGCATCAGGCACTTTCAGCAGGCACTTACTGCGGAACGTGCCTGTTTTTACTGTGCGCCGGCAGGCTGAGCATCCGTGACGCCGATATTCCCGTCCAGAGAGAAGGTCAGCATATTTCCGAGGTAGCGCTCGACGCACTCATACACAACGATGTCCGGCTGCTCGCGCTCCAGGATTTCCCTTGAGTAGTCATAATAGAAGCAGTCGTACATATTGTTGTAATGGAACGCAACGAACGGGGAGAGGAAGGACGAGAAGGAATCGCCGATCATCAGCACCTTTCTGTCATCGCCGGTCCCCTCGGGATTGGTGAAGCGGTATTCCGTGTGCAGGTCGTTGCTCTCGGTATAGATCGGATTATAGGTGTATCCGATCGGGATATAGGTGTGATCGTGGTTTAAATAATTGCCGAGGTGAAGGAGTCTTGCGAGGTCAAAATTGCCTTCGCCCGGATCCTCGATATGGATCTCGTCCGCCGGCAGCATGTCATGGCCCATGACACGGTTCAGTGAGAGCGCTCCGACATAGGCGCCGAGCTCGTTCCAGTGAGTGTCATACTTAAAATAGATCTGTGTTTCCGGATGTTCCTCCCGGAACGCCCGGATATCTTCCTCCGCGTCAATGATCGGCATCCAGGTATTTTCCCTTAAATAAGCCATCAGCTGGTTTTTCCTGCAGTTCTCTGCGGGCGCCCCGAACGCGTCGGGCATATATTCGCTGTAGATTCTCTCCTTGTTCGGCGCGATATAGACGATGAAGCGGCAGCCGCGCTCCATCAGCTCTTCATTTGCCTTTTCCAGATTGTTTTTGATCGTCTCAAGCTCTTCGTCGGTGAAGAGATTCGTTCCCATGTAGTCGCCGGTCGAATCCTCGGAGCCGACCTGGTATCCGCGGTAAAACAGCCATCCCTCCTTGCCGATGATGACCTCGTCGGCGGCGGAGCTGTGCAGAAGGTCGTAATCGATGTGTCCGTTTAGCTCCAGAAGCTGGTTGCGGAAGGGAAGGTGATCGTTGAACCAGCTCTCAAACGCGCCTGGGAAGTCATTTATTGTCCCGGCGGTCAGGACGGGCTTCGGCGCCAGTTCCCTGTTTTCATAATTGAACGTGTCGAAATGACTCCCGAAAATCGAAAAGAACAGAACCGGGAGGCAGATCATTATGACGAAGAGTGTTATGTAATAGATGGAAATTGATTTTTTCATGGCGCCTCAGAAGCGGAAATAAATAAACGGATTATACGTATTGTTCGCGAGCAGCAGGATACTGTAGAACAGGACGGCGGTGAGGTAGACGGCCTCCGCGGGGCTGTTCTTCCATTTGCTGCTGATCCCGGCGAGCTTCCCCTTCGACATGACGGTCTGGAAAAGGCCGCACCCGAGAATCCCGAGGATCATTGCAATCACGGTGTGGACGCTGATCATTGTCCCAAGGCCCGCCCTTACCTGTGTGAGCGTCCAGGGCATCAGCATCCGGAAAACAATGGCAAAGCCGAGCCGCACACTCTCCACGCGGAAGAATACCCAGCCGATGACAAACACGAGAATCGTGTAAATATGCGAGAGAACTTTGTTCTTTTCCAGGAGCTTTTTAAAGCCAATCCTCTCG
>CADBPC010000127.1 GCA_902796425.1 uncultured Lachnospiraceae bacterium | reverse complement strand
CCTTCCCGCCGGATCCGCAGAAGCCGTGCCCTCTGTCTTGTGTGCTTTATCCTGAAAAACACCAGCACCGCCACCGGGAATACCCAGATGATGGAATACGGCGCAAACGGGTGGCTTATCTGAGGCCCTGCCGCGAGAGGAACCGCTCCCTCACTGATGGTGACGACATCCTGTGCGGGGATGTCCTCAATCACCTCAATGACAAGGCGTCCGGTTCTGACCGCCTCCTGCGCCCTTACGCCGAGCGCAAAGACATATGGCAGGAGAAGCATCGCGAAAAGCAATGATATAATCATTTTTCCCGGCATTCGCTTTTTCATTTCATGGTTCCTTTAAATCGCCCTGTTTATGACTTCCTGAGAATTATCTGATTATAGTATATTTCACCGCGGGCAGGATTGCACGCAAATATTCATAAAATCCAGATGTTTTCACAAATCTGACGCGTTTTATGATTATTTACCCGCTCACTCCTCGATTCTCAGTGCCAGGTGGAGTGTATTGCCGATGTAGTCCGGTATGTAGACGTCCAGTGTTTCAGACGGGTATTCGAAAACAACGCAGTTCTCCTCCGGGACCGTCTTCCGGGGAAATACCGTCCGGCCGGATGCTGTCAGCGCATAGACACCGCTGTAGTCGACACCGATCCCGTCGTCCCGCACATACAAATAGACAAGGCCGTCCTCCTCGCCTCCCGACAAAAGCTTCGGGCCCGCGCTGTCCACATCCGTGACCTCGACGCTGACCGATGCCTTCTGGCGGTTGACCCCCATCACTTCGATCTTCAGAAGACCGTTCCTGATCGGCTCGACCGTGTAGGTCCTCGCGCTCTCCTCATAGATCGGGAGCTGCCTTTGCTTCATGTCCGCCCGGATATACCGCACCGGGACGGGGCTCTCCACATCCAGGGAATAGACGGGGAGCTTCCGAAAGCCCGGCCCCTCCGGGGAAACCGTAAGCTTCATCTCAATAAAGAGAAACGGCATCAGGAAAAACAGGACCAGTATCGCCGCAAGTATGCCCCTTAAAATATAAAACCGCTCCCTGCGGTAGGCCGTATAGGCGCGCAGCGCTTCCAGAGGGACAGAGTTCGGCCTTGCGCCGCTCTCTTCAAATATTTCCCACAAAAGGCCGGAGACCTCTTCCTCGTCCAGCACGGGATCCTTCCTTCCGGAAAGCTTCATGTCCTTATTCCTTCCTGCTTGTCTCTGGCCCGGAACGGGCCATTCGCCATGTTAAAACTCAAGTCTTTTCAGGTGCTCCTGTGCCGAGCGCAGATACCTCCTGACCGAGGAGCCGCTCATGTTCAGAAGATCTGCAATATACTGCGTCTTCAGCTTCTGGTAGTATCTCATCAGCGTGACCTGGGACTCTGTCAGCGGGAGATTTAAAATCTGCCTGAGCGTCCAGGTCCCGCCTCCCGCCTGAACCGGCGTATCCTCACCGGCAGCATCCTCCATCTTTTCAAGGCATGCGCGGAAGGTCAGGCTGCTAAGCCATGCGGTAAACAGCGCCGGGCTCTGGAGTGAGCGGATGTTGTGGATCATCTGCATGTACACTTCCTTCAGCGCCTCTCTGGCCGCGTCCTTCGTCGTTTCCTTGCCGGCGTTTTCATCCAGAAGGCACCGACAGGCGTAGCCGTACTGCTGCTGCACGCTCGCGCCGTAAAGCTCCGCGCAGGCGTTGCTGCTGCCGCCCTGCGCCTTTACAACAAGGTCGCTCAGATATACGGGATCCAGTCTTTCCATATACCTTACCCTGCCCTTCTGTCGGAGAGCGCGACGAGTTCTGTCAGGGAATCGGCCTTTTCCTTTGCAGCCAGGGCCGTTCCTGCGTGATACGCAACCTCAATTCCTTTTCTGAACGGCGACCTGGCACATCCCTCCGCGGTCTTCCGGAGGAATTCCTCCGCCTTCTTTTCATCCGCATTCCGCAGGATAACCAGGAACTTGTTGCCGCCGTTCCTTCCGATAAAGTAATCCTTAGACCCGCCCGCGGCGCCCAGCAGGATCTCCGAGAACCAACGGATCGCCTCGTCGCCGCCGTCATGGCCCGCAAGCCGGTTGATTTCCCCGAGGTTAATAAGATCAAGGGTAATGCAGCCCATGTCCTCCGGCAGGGGCCTTCCGATGTACTGTCCGATGTAGGCGTCGCAGCTGTAGCGGTTGGCAACGCCTGTCAGGATATCGGAATAGACTGCCCTGTCGAGCTCGTTGTTTTCCCTCCGGATATCCATATAGGAGCCGAAATCAAAATACAGGAAAACAAAGGCGAGTCCCAGGGCCGCCCACAGAAGAAAGCACAGAAAGCGCACATGGGGGTCCGCCGCGATCGCGTGATACAGCTCCTCGTCGGTGAAGATAACGACGAGCCCTGCCCCCGTCAGTATGAGATACAAAATCAATTGAATTGTTTTTAAACGCTGAAATCTTTTCATTCCGTTATTCCGGCCGCTCCAGATACCACAGCCCCAGGCGCAAAACGATTTTCCCCCGGATCTGGCGAAGATTCACCTCGCCAAACGCGCGGGAGTCCATGGACACTGCCCGGTTGTCGCCCAGCACAAACACATTCCCGGGCCGCACGGTGTACGGGTAAATCACCGCGCCCTCTTCTTTGTAGGTCATTCCCTTAACGCGGAGGTCCGTGACCAGCCCGTCATTGACGTAGAGCTCTCCTGCCCGGATATCGACGACATCCCCGCCGACGGCGACAACGCGCTTTACATAGTATTCTCCCGCGGGAACCCGCATGGAGATGATATCCCCGGGCTTAAGGTCCTTCACGCCGCGAAGGTAAACCACGACGTCCCCGTCCTTCAGGACGGGCTCCATAGATGCTCCGCCGACAATCGAAACTCCGATGACAAAGCGCAGAAGGACAAAAAGCACCGCTACAAGAATAATAAAAAAGATGCCATCGTGAAGCCAGCCCAATTTGTATCCGTTATAACGTTCGCTGAGTCCGCCGGCGGTGCCGGAGGGCCCATCCTGTGCCATTCTATTCAAATTCATCCGCGTTTTTTGCTGTAATTCCTGTGTAAGGGAGACGTATGTATTTTCCGTCGATCATATCAAGATCATCTATGGGCTCCTGCTGGGCAAGACGCAGCGCCAGCTCCAGCATGGCCTTTGCCTGTCCGTCCTTATCATTATATACTGTTCCCGCCATTTCATGGCTGCGGATTGCTTCAAGTCCGACGGCAGTTCCGTCGATGCCGAAGATCAGCGGCCTGTCCTGAAGGTCGATGCTGCGCGCGCGGTAGGCGTCGATCGCGCCGAGGGCCATATCGTCATTGTTGGCAAGGACCAGCTCTATCCTGTCGCCGTACTGGTCAATGAGCTGGGACATTTTCGTCTGTGCCTGGGCGCGGTTCCAGTTGGCTATCGCATAGCCCACCTTGTCGAGCTGCACGCCGCTTTTAATCAGGGTGTCCACACTGGTCTCGGTGCGCACGATCGCGTCCTGGTGTCCGGCCTCTCCTTCAAGAACCACGTACTGGATGGAGCCGTCCCCGTTCCTGTCCGCGGGATTATCCCTGCCCGCGCAGGCAGCGGCCGCGATTTCGCCCTGGAGTATGCCGGACTGGAAGGCGTCAGCGCCAACATAATACAGCTTGTCGAACTGCAGAAGGTCCTCTTCCACGAGTTCCCGGTTAAAAAAGACGACAGCGACATTGTTTTTTCTGGCAAGATCGATGATGGTTGTCGGCGCGGTCCGGTCCACCAGATTAATGCAGATGGCCCGGCACCCGTCCTCGATCATTTCCCTCGCCTGCATGTCCTGCTGCTTCTGGGAGCCGGCGGCGTCGTAGAATTCCAGCGTTATCTGTTTTCCCCCGCTTTTTTCCTCCTCAACCAGGCGGTTGAAGCTGTCCATCATGGAGGATATGAAGGTATCGTACTGGTCATAGACCGAGATGCCGATTTTGATCCTGCTCGCCGGCTCGCTCCGCTCGCTCTGCCCGCACCCGGCTGCAAGCAGAAGGACCTGCAGCGCAAGGAGTGCCGTGATCATACACCTGAATTGTTTTTTCCTTCTTGTTTTCATATCTTCCTGACCCCATCCCGGGCTTTTGTCCGCATTGCATCCTTCGGCTTCCGGGTCTTTGTCTTACTGCACGGAAGGAAACAGGAGTGTTTCATTCTCTTCGCTGAAAATGGTCTGTCTTGTCACCCACACGGGCTCGATCACCGCGCCGGTAAGGCCGCGGCGCCCGGAGGACAGGCAGTCTGCCATCTTTGATACGCTCTGGTAGCCCATGGTAAATTCGTCCGGGACAAGGATTCCGCTGATAATCCCCTTGTCCAGGGAATAGATCACCTTGCTCGAATTGCCGATGCCGTAGACGGCCGGGGCTCTGTCTCCGCGTGCGCCGGCATAATCCGCGGCAAATTCAAGGCCATCGTTGTCAAGAGCAGCGATGACGTTCACCTTTGCCGAATCCCGGGGCACTCCTTTGTCACTCTCCATCTCGCTCCTGCCGGCGACCCAGGCGATAGTTCCCCCGCCTGCCTCAATGGCCTCCTCAAGGGCCGACACTCTCTCGGCAGCTCCCGCCAGCGTACTGTCTCCCGTAATCACGCCGACGACGGGCGCCGCGCCGGTCTCTTCAAGGATCCTGCCGCCAAGGTATGCGCCGGCGGCAGAGTTATCCATTCCGACGAAGGAAAGGCGCTGCCTGCTGCCGATATCATATTTCTCTTTTCCGTCGGTCAGAATGACCGGTACCTTCGCGTTGACAGATGTGACCATTCCCCAGAGCTTCTCATCCTCATAGGGCTGCAGGATAATACCGTCCGCCCCGGAGGCAAGCTCGTTCTCTATCAGCATCTCCTCCTCGCGAAGAGATGTAAACCGGCCTGTGCGGACTATCCGGATATCCACTCCGGCATCCTCCGCTCCCTGCCTCAGGCCCGCCTTGAAGGCAGCCCATCTGTCCGCGCTGCTGTCGCTGAAAACAACAGAGATATGTCTTGGCTCCTCTTCATCGGAGGTCCGCCTTATCACAAGGCTGACGGCGGCGATGGCGCCGGTCAGCAGGATTAAGATCAAAAGAAAGGCTCTGTTTTCCCTCATAGTCCGGCGCTCCTTCCCTCCTCGAGCACCCTGCTGTTCTCCTCATTGAAAACAATGGCAGGCAGATGGATCCTGACGTTCGTGCCCTCATCCGGCTCGCTTTCAATCTCGAGCCCGTACGGCTCTCCGAAGCGAAGGCGGATTCTTCTGTGGACATTTAAGAGCCCTACGCCGGAGCCGTGTCCCTTCTTCGGCCTGTCCCTGTCCTGCTTTTCATCCAGGAGCTTTTCCACGGTCTCCGGAGGCATACCGAAGCCGTTGTCGGAAACTGTGATGTATACGTCCTTACCCGTGCGCTTTGCGCTGACGCTGATGATGCCGTCGCCGTCCATTCCCTCGACGCCGTAATAGATCGCGTTCTCAAGGAGCGGCTGGATGATGAGCTTAACCGTCGCGTACTGTCCAACCTCTTCGTCCACGTCAAAAACAACCTCGAAGGAGTCCTTGTAACGGATTTTCTGGATATTCATGTAATACTCGGCGTGGCGAAGCTCATCTCCGACGCTGATGATGGTCTTTCCCCGGCTTAAGGAGATACGGAACAGGTTTGCGAGCTGTGTCACCATGTACACAGCATCCTTCCCGCGTCCGGATTCGATCATCCACACAATGGAATCCAGCGTGTTATAGAGGAAATGCGGGTTGATCTGTGCCTGCAGGGCATCCAACTCGCTCTTTCTTTTGTCCTCCTGCTCGCGCACGATGTCCTGCATCAGCTCTCCGATGCGGTCCATACTGTTCTTGAGCGTCCTGCCGAGGTGCTCGATCTCGGAGGTGCCGCCGATATAGATCCTGCTCCCCCCGACGGAAAGGCCCGCCGCCTCCGTGTCGCGCACGGACTCATCGAGCCGCAGGATCGGTCTTGAAATCCTTGCGGAAACAAAAAGGTTTATGAGAAGAAGCGCCAGTACCGTCGTCAGGATTATCAGGACAAGAAAAAGCCTTGTGTTTCTCATGCCGATACTGAACGAGTTCTGCGGTATGATTCCCACCAGCTTCCAGCCAGTATAGCTGATCGTACTGATCAGGACAGTTCTTTCCTCCCCGCGGAAGGTCTCCCGGTAGGTTCCGTCGTCCTTTGCGGCCGCCTGCTCGCTGTCTTCATAATAGTTCCCGGAGCGGATCTGCATAAGGCGCGGGTGATAAATGATTTCGCCGCTCCTGTCGCATAGATAGTAGTACTGATAGGAATTGACCTCATTGAGTCTGTCCATCATCTGCTCGATCGTGCTGTAATTCATGTCGACCAGAAGAACGCCGGTCATGGGAACGCCGCTGTCCGCCATATCGACGACGCGGCTTAAGGAAATCACCCAGTAATAGCGGAAGGAAGAATCATCGAAAATATTCTGGACGTGGGGCGTCGAAAAGTGAAGGTTTTCCATCTGGCCGAGCGCGTCCGTAAACCATTTCTGGTCTGTGACGTCAAGGTCCTGTTTTTTCATTCCGACAGGAGCCGCACAGACCAGCTCGCCGTTTCGTTTAAAGAGCGCGAGACTGATCAGTCTGTCCTTGTTCGCCTCATAAAGAAGGTTCATTTCGTCATTAATCCCGTTTCCCGCAAGGTCCGCGTCCTTAATGACGTCGTAATACATCGCGTCCGAAAGGCGGCGCATGTTGACAAGATAGTCTTCGAGGTTGACCGTCGCCTGCGTCATCAGCTGCCCGGCGGCCTCTGTCGTCATCTGCACCTGACGCACCGCAAAGCGCTGGTAGAGGGCCACCGAAAGGAACAGCATAAAGCCGACCGCCACGACGCTGAAGGAGATCAGGATCGTGGACTGAATGGAGGATGGAAAGCGGATTTTCCCTATCCGTCCGCGTATTTTATCCGCAAGGGGGAGCCTTCCTCCCGCTTCCGGCTGCGAGGTGCCTTTGTTTGTTTCCATATTTCCTATTTTTGCTGCGCCTTATAGCGGGAAGGGGAAATACCGAAGTATTTCTTGAAAACATAGCTGAAATAGTTGGGGTCGGCGTAACCGATCCGGCTGGCTATGACATAGGTCTTCTCGTCCTTTTCGACAAGAAGATGGACCGCCTGCTCCATCCTGACATCTGTCAGATAAGCGATAAAGGTTTTCCCGGTCTCCTTTTTGAACAGGGTGGAAAAATAGGCTGCGGAAAGTCCGAGGACGCCGCAGATTTTATCCACCGTCAGGTCCTGGTCCGCGTAGTGGTCCCGGATATATTCCTTTGCTTTTTCGATAAAGGTTCTGGTCGTATCCGAGCGGCCGATCCGGATCTCCTCCTGCATCTTAAGGCAGATGTTCTTAAGCCAGGATGAGAGCTCCGCCGGCTCCATCTGCTGCACCGCCGCATAAAGCTGGCTCCCGTCGCCGAAGAGCTCCTGCGCGCGCAGGTGGTGGCTGCGGGCAAATCTGTGCAGCTCGCTGATCATGTCCATCAGGAAGAAATGGTATCTCTGGATGGAGGTCTGTGCCGGCAGGACTCGGGAAAGATACTCTCCGACCGCCTTCTCCAGCGCTTCAGGCGTATCTGTCCGGATCTTCCGAAAGACGTCGTAGAGTCCCTGCTCGTCCTCCCGGTCATCGATCTCCTCCGCCCCGTGAGGCTCGATTTCATCGATGCGGATCGCCTGCCCCGCGCCGTACAGTACTCTGCAGGAGAGCGCCTCCCTGGCGCCCTTGTACGACTGCTGCAGCTCTGTCAGATTTCCGCAGACGCGCCCGATCCCGATCGTTACGACCGCGCCGAGGACCTTTTTTGCCAGCCTGCAGAAGCGCCCGGCTTCATCCGTAATCTCCACAATCTGCTCCGGAGTATCCAGCTGCAGGATCATGACTGTGTTCCCCAGATAGGAAAAGCAGCGAAGCCGCCTGCCGCCTGCCGCAAATTTCTCCTGCGAAAGTTTTCGCACGGAGACCGAAAGGAGCACCGGACTGATTCCCTCGGGAGTCTGCGTCTGGCTCGTGTGAATGACCCCGGCCGCATAATACGGCCCGGTAAGGTCCAGCTGATAGTCCTGAATGTATTTCTGAAGGTCCTGCGGCGGGATCCGTCCCTCGATCAGTGAGGCGCAGAAGTTCTCCTGCAGAAGGGGAAGGCTTTCCATATAGTAATTCTGCAGCATCCGGGCGCTTCGCCTTTCCTCCAGTTCCCTGTCAAGAGAAGCCTTGATCCGTACAAAGACCTGCGTCAGCTCCTGTGCGTTGATCGGCTTTAAGATATACTCCTCTGCCTCAAGGCGGATTGCCTCCTTGGCGTATTCGAATTCATCGAAGCCGGAAAAGATGAGGATCCGCACGGTCGGGAGAAGCTTTTTCAGCCGTCCCGCAAGTTCCAGGCCGTCCATGTACGGCATTTTGATATCCGTCATGACAACGTCCGGCTGCGCCTGCTCGGCAAGCTCCAGCGCCTCCAGCCCGTTGTGCGCGTAACCTGAGACATGAAAGCCCAGTCCTTCCCAGTCAATCTTTCTTATGATCGCCTGGATGACATCTTCTTCGTCATCCACCAGCATTACAGAATATTCCGCCACAAATGTACCCCTTTATTCTAAGTTCCGACGCGTCCTGTCACCGGCTGTATTTTTCATTCAGCTTTTTCCACAGATACGCCTCGACTGCTGTCACGGCGGCAACCTCAATGAGCGCTGCGTACGGGCTCACCAGAGAGAGCAGCCCCATTCCCACAGCGCCTGCCGTAAAGCCGAGGATCAGCCTGCCCGCCTCCTTCGCGTACATCTCGCGCGCTTCGCGCTTTAATGGTTTCTGCAGTTTTCCACGCACACTGTCAATGTCCTTCTGCACGCTCACGCGGTAATAATAATAGAGCGAAACCAGCACGATCAGCAGCGGTATCCCGAAAAAATCCCATAATGCATCCATAGTTAAAAGGTCCTTTCCCGACTCAGTTAAAAAAGGGCGGCGCTCGGCGCCACCCTTAAGTTTACACGATCCGGAAATAACAGACCATTATTTCTTTGCTACATACTTGCGGATATCCAGTGAGATCGCGATGAAGATAACGATACCGATCGCGATGAACTGTGCGTTCGCGTTCATTCCGAGGAACTGGAGCGCCACCTTTAAGAGCTCAAGGACCGCAACGCCGATGAAGGCAGAGGAGACCTTCCCGCGTCCGCCCGTGACGGATACACCGCCGAGAGCGCAGGCCGCGATGGCCTCCATCTCATAGGACAGGCCCGTGTTGACCGATGCGCCGCCTGCCTTTGCTCCGATCATGAAGCCTGCAAGCGCAAAGAACGCGGATGCCTTCGCATAGATGATAACCAGTGTTTTCTTTACGGGAACGCCCGCGACCTCAGCAGCCTGGACATTGCCGCCGATGGCGTACATATATTTGCCGTGACGGGTCATATTGAAGATGAACCAGGTGATTGCCGCGACCAGAAGCGCGATCCAGATCAGCCAGGACAGGCCGAGGAACTTGCCGGTCGAGAAGTTGGTGTAGGCTGTCGTATAGCCGCCAAGAGGTGTGGAATTCGTGTAGATCATGTTAAGGCCGTATACAATTTCCATCATCGCAAGGGTGGAAATAAAGGGCGGGACCGAAAGGTACGCTATAAACCAGCCTGTGACCGCTCCAAAGCACGCGCAGATCAGCATGGCGACAAGAAGCGCGACCAGAGGGGGCAGCGGATTCATTCCGGGGAAGAATTTGCCGGCGTAATCAATCTTCTGCAGGAGCGTTCCCGCGATGCAGGCGCCAAGACCGATCATACGTCCGCCTGACAGATCGCAGCCGCCGGTGATAACGCAGCCCGCGATGCCAAGAGCAATAACGAGACGATAGGACATGTTCGCGAATAGGTTAAGGAAGTTGTTGACCGTAAAGAAGTTTTTGCTCGTCATGCCCGTGTAGATAACCAGTACGATCATAACGATGATAACGCCGTTGTTGATCAGGAAGTCCCTGATCTTCTGGCTCTGTGTTTTCTGCATGATTGAATCCCCCTGTCTCAGAACTGTGTTGCGTATGCCATGACCTTCTCCTGGGTCATGTCCGCTTTGTCGTGGATTTCTCCGGTGAGTCTGCCGCTGCACATAACGCAGACTCTGTCCGCCATTCCCAGAAGCTCGGGCATTTCAGACGAGATCATGATGATCGCCTTGCCCTGCTGTGCCAGGCGCTCCATGATCTCATAGATCTCATGCTTTGCGCCGACGTCGATACCTCTGGTGGGCTCGTCCATAATCAGGATGTCCGGATTATTCGCAAGCCATCTTGCAACGATAACCTTCTGCTGGTTGCCGCCTGACAGGTTCTGAATCAGCTCCTGCATGCTCGGCGTCTTGATACTCAGCATATCGATACTGTCGTTTACGACCTTGTTGATCGCCGGATGGTCCAGCACAAAACCGCTCTTTAGGTATTTATTATATACACTGATTCCGACGTTATCCTTTATGGAAAGGCAGCCTACAATACCATTTCCTCTTCTGTCCTCGGTAATCATACCGAGTCCGGCGTCCATGGCATCCGAAGGGTGCTTGATACTCACCTCTTTGCCGTTAATCCTGATTTTGCCGGCAGCAAGGTGGCGGATTCCGAAAATTCCCTCCATCAGCTCTGTCCTCTGGGCTCCGACCAGTCCGCCGAAGCCGAGGATCTCCCCTCTCCTGAGTGTAAAAGAGACATCGCGGAAGGACTTCTCGTGGATCGAGGTCAGTCCTTCGACCTCCATTATCACGTCGCCGATCTCATGTTTGTGTTCCGGGTAAATATTGGTGAGCTCACGGCCGACCATCTTCGCAATGATCTGGTCCGTCGTCAGTTCATCCGCGCTCCAGGTACCGACATAGGTTCCGTCGCGCATGATGGTGATATCGTCAGAGATTCTTTTGATCTCATCCATTTTGTGGGAAATATAGATCATCGCAACGCCCCGGTCACGAAGATCGTTCATTACCTTGAAAAGGAAATCCACTTCCTTGTCGGAAAGGGACGATGTGGGTTCATCGAAGATAATAACTTTTGCCTCATGGGAAACCGCCTTGGCGATCTCGACCATCTGCATCTGACCGATGGAAAGTGAGGACAGCAGCGCCTTCGGGTCGTAGTCGAGCCCCAGCTCGCTAAGCCACCTGGATGTCTCACTGTACATGGTCTTGTGATCGATCACCTGGAGCGGTCCGATTTTCTTTACGGGAAATCTGCCGAGGTACATGTTTTCCCCGACACTTCTTGCAAGGACGGGCTGCAGCTCCTGGTGCACCATGGCAATACCCTTTGCCATCGCGTCATCGGGATCCCTGATCTCGACCTTCTGGCCGTCAATGTAAATCTCTCCCTCATCCATCTTGTAGATGCCGAAAAGACACTTCATCAGCGTCGATTTACCCGCGCCGTTTTCTCCCATCAGCGCGTGCACCGAGCCGGGACGAACGGACAGATTGACGCCGTCGAGTGCCTTGACACCGGGGAAAGACTTGCAGACGCCTTTCAATTCCAGTTTATACTCCGCCATATTGCCTCCACTGCGGCAGGCTCCGCATCCTGCCTGTCTTAAAGCCGAAAGAGTGCGGGTGCTATACTGCACCCGCACCGGGATTGTTGTTTCAGTTCACAGGTAAGCCCCTGCCGCCGGCAGAGTGCGGGCTGTCTGATTTACTGAAGGGAAGCAAGGATATCTTCAGCGTTGTCCTTGGTAGCCTTGACATAGTCGCAGCCGATGTAGTGCTCGTTGCCGGCACCGGTGATGTAGTTGATCGCAGCATCCGCAGCGCTGTGGGACTGGGAGATGTGATCGTTGAAGACAGTACCTGTCATTGTTCCCGCGATAACATCCTCAAGAGCCTCCGTCAGAGCGTCAACACCTACCAGATAGATGTCCTCGCCGACAACACGGCCTGCTGCCTGGATTGCCTGCAGAGCGCCAAGAGCCATAGCGTCGTTGTTGCAGAAAACTACTTCTACATCGTTGCCATACTGTGCAAGGGAGTTTGCAACCAGAGACTGGCCCTGCTCCTGCTGCCACATACCGACCTGGTCGTCAAGGCAGTTGACTTCGAAGCCTGCATCCTCAAGAGCCTTTACGGAGTACTCTGTGCGGTAAGCAGCGTCGATGTTTTCCGGATCGCCTTCGATCATGATGTAGTCGATCTTGCCGTTGCCGTTGAAGTCAATAGCGTCAAGGCCGAGGTCAGCGATGATTTCGCCCTGCATTGTGCCGGACTGGCGTGCATCGCAGCCTACATAGGTGACATCCCAGTTATTGTCTGCCCAGCGGGCTTCTTCCTGTGCATCGGGCTCACGGTTGATGTAAACAAGCGGAATTCCTGCGTCATGTACAAGATCTGTGATTGTAGCTGCGGAGGAGGAGTTAACGGGATTGATGATGAGAACGTCAACGCCTTCTGTGATGAAGTTCTGGATCTGGTTGGTCTGCTCGCCCTGATCATTCTTGCCGTCGACGATCGTGATGTTCGCCGGATCAAAGCCCTGTGCCACCAGATAACTCTCAAGCTCGTTGCGGAACAGTGTCATGAAGTTATCAGAGAACTGATAGATGCAGACGCCGACCTTCTTGCCGGCCAGATCTCCGTTTGCAGCCTCAGCGACTTCGTCAGCTGCTTCTTCTGCCGCCTCAGCGACTTCTTCCTTAGCTTCTTCAGCTGCGGGAGCTGCTGCCGGTGCTGCTGCGGGAGCTGCTGCACAGCCTGCCAGTACGGATGCCGCCATTGCGGATGCTGCTACAATACTAAGAACCTTTTTCATTGCCATGATTCATATCCTCCTTAGAGATAACTAAAAGATAATATGCCGTCCCGAGCCGTCAGCTGTCCGGTTCGATAACTGTTATTGATTATACGTGCCGGCCGTTTTCAAATACATGGAATATTCTTCGGTTTAGGAAGAAAATCCTTCGATTTTGTTTTCCCTCTTCTTTTTTATTTCTCTGTGATATGGTGCCCGTTCAGTATAAAATATAGGTAGTATCGCATTTTTCATGACTGTCCGAAAACCGGGCAAGGAGGAAGTTTATGAGACTTAAACGAAACACACTGAGGGCGGTGTCCGCTCTGGTACTCGCGCTCATCCTGACAATTCTGTCCATCCCCTCTCCCGCGATGGCCGCAGGACAGGGCACCGCGGCAGCCGGCAAAAAGGATCTTATGATCCTGTACACCAGTGACGTTCACTGCGGGATTGACCAGGGCTTCGGGTATGACGGCCTCGCTCATGTGAGGGAGGAATTCGAAAAGAAGGGTTACAACGTAATCCTGGTCGACGACGGCGACTCCATCCAGGGCGAGGCGCTCGGTATGCTGACCAAGGGCGATGCGATCATAGACCTCATGAATGATGTCGGCTATGAGATCGCCATTCCCGGCAATCACGAGTTCGACTACGGCATGGATGTTTTCCTTGATCTTGCAAAAAAGGCGGATTTTCCTTATATCAGCTGCAACTTCACCTATAAGGACAAGCCGGTATTCGACCCCTATATCATTAAGGAATTCGACGGGATCCGTGTGGGCTTTGTCGGCGTCACGACGCCGGAATCCCTGACCACCTCCACTCCCTCGAGCTTTATGGACGAGGACGGGAACTATGTCTACGGCTTCTGTGCGGACAGGGATGGCACGAAGCTTTACAAGGCAGTGCAGAAAGCCGCAGATGACGCAAGAGCTGACGGCGCCGATTATATCGTCGTCATGGGACATATGGGCAATGATGAAATAAGCAGGCCCTACACCTACGCCGATGTTATTTCCAACACGAACGGCATTGATATCTTTCTTGACGGACACAGTCACGACACAGAACAGGTTGTGATGAAAAACAAGGACGGCGAGGACGTCATCCGCTCGGCCTGCGGGACAAAGCTGGCCTGTATTGGCTGGGCCAAAATTACGCAGGACGGAAAAAAGGATGCCGGTATATACACCTGGGCTAACGCGGTCACGCCTGCCTCGCTGTTCGGGTTTGAAAATGATATTACAAAGTCCGTCGAAGCGCACAAGGCCGAGTTCGCAGACTTACTCAGCGTGGAGGTCGGCGAGACGGAAGTCCTGCTGACCATCAACGATCCTTCCGAGCTTGACAGCAAAGGCCTTCCGGTCCGGATGGTCCGCCGCGCAGAAACCAATCTGGGCGATCTTGTCGCCGACGCGTTTCTTGCCCGGACAGGGGCGGATATTGCCATTGTTAACGGAGGAGGCGTCCGGACAAATATCGAAAAGGGGGTTATCACCCGGGAGAGTATCCTGAAGGTCCAGCCCTTCGGAAAGAGCATTGTTGTTATAGAAGCAACCGGACAGCAGATCCTGGATGCCCTTGAATGGGGTGCCCGGAACGTTCCCGACGAATGCGGAGGATTTCTTCAGACGGCGGGTCTCTCCTACGAGATTCATTCCTACATCGATTCCGGCTGCACATCGGACGATGAAGGCATGTTTACGGGAGTAGAAGGTGAAAGACGCGTCAGGAATGTCATGGCAGGAGGAGAAGAGCTTGACCCCGACAAGGTCTACACGGTTGCCAGTTCTTCCTATATCTTGATGGAACAGGGCGACGGCTACACTCAGTTCAACGGAAGTGAAATCGTCTCTACGGATGCCGCCGTCGACTATCAGATCCTTCTGGATTACATAACAGAGGATCTCGGAGGAAAGGTCGGCAGGGAATATGCGGATCTTGATGGGGACGGCCGGATCGTCATCGTAGAGGAAGCTCCGGAAGACGGTGATACAGGATCCGATAAGAAAACTTCCGGGGCATCCGCATCCGGCAGCGCCGCGTCGAATCCGGATGCTGTACCGATCGCCTCCGCAGAGTATGCCGAAACGGCGGCCGAAGCCCTTGACGGGTACCTTGGAGCATTCCAGAAATTCGACACACAGAAGATGCTGGATTATACGCAGGAACAGGGAATTGACTCTCTCGAAAGCGATGAGTTTTTCCAGGCTCTCCAGGATCCTTCACTGTTTTTCGGAACTGAGGATATGCCGGAGGGCTCTGCCGAGTCTCTTATGAATATGATGTCCTATGCCCTGGATTATGATTACGAGATCGAAGAGAACCGCAAAGAGGGAGATGACGTCTGGCTTGATGTAACCCTGATCACCTATGATTTCACTTCCGTTTCCGATGATTTCCTGACGGATTTCCTGGCAAAGGTGATGGCGATGTACCTGGAGGATCCGGATACGGACGAAGACGCCGCCGTGTCTGCCATGCTCGAATCACTCAGCGGCGCCCTCTCAAAGCTGGATGAGAGGACCGAAAGGAGCACGGACGAGGTCCGCTGCTGGCTCGAGGACGGCATCTGGTACGCCGAACTCTCTGAAGACTTTATGGACAAACTGCTCGGCAACTTTGAGGAGATGTTCGACAATTTCTGATCCGGCTTCAGAGCTTACAAATTGGATTCATAAGGAAACGCCTCCCGCTGCGGGAGGCGTTTCCAATAAGCACTTCTTTACTTGTACTTCTTTACCGGGATCCTGCCTGTATATTGAAGGCTACTCCGAATCCAGGACCCAGTTGGTCGCGATGTCGATCATGTTGGGCTCCGTTACGGCAAAGCCGCCCGTATCGGCGACAATCGCCGTTCCGAGGCTGGTCTCCACCAGGCTTCCGAAGGGATGCACAAGGTAGCTCGCGGCGCACATGACATAATCGCCGCACATCTTCACGCCGTCGGCGCGGATCCAGTACTTCCCGGGATATCCCATGCTGTTGAGACGCTCGACGTTCTTGGACATATCAAGGTTGTACCACGTCTCTTTCCCGCTGGGTCCGTACACGACGCCCAGTTCCTTTTTCAGCGGGACGGAACTCATGTTGTAGGACGTATAGTCCGAGGGCTGCAGGACGGTGACATACTCCTGAGTGATGCCGTTCTTGCTGGCCTCAACGATGTGGGCTTCCAGCTGGGCATAAATCTCCTCCGCACTGGGCTGGCTGTCCTTTTCTTCTGCCTTCGGCGCCTCAGGCTCAGCGACCTTCCCGCTCTCCCCGGCTTCTGCGCCTTCCTTTGCATTCTGCTGCGCAGCGAGCGCTACCTGCTGCTGATAGGCTACAAACGTGCTGACGTCCACTCCGTTGTCGGAGAGAACCTTAGTAACCTCTTCCTGCAGGATCCTGAACTGCGAAGCGGCGGCATCCGCCTCCTTCTGGCGCTGCGCGGCATCCTCTCTGCCCTCTGCCTTTGCCTTCTCAGCCTCGGCCTGAAGAGCAATTGTCTGGTTGGCTGTTGCGACAAGCACAGAATTAATCTGCGCAAAGGCCGCCTCTACAGTAGCCGCTGCCTGGGCGAGGTCCATGGCCGGCGCCGAGGCTCCGGTACCGTCAATCTCCATCGGAGTTGCGGCTATCGCCGTCCCGTCTGCGGTCACCGCAGCGGCTGCGGACGTTTCATCCGCCGCTGCCACTGCCGCGGCAGGAGCCTGCGTAACTGCAGCTGCGTCAGCATGGAGAGCAGCCGGTGAAACGGCGGCCACGGCAATACATGCGATGAGCGCAGTTGTAAGTGTAAAATTCCCGTTCAAAACATTTCCTCCATCGACATACGCATCGTGTTGATATTCGAGAGTGCCCAAAGATGCATTTTGCGTATACCTGTAAGTAAAAAGATATTACAAAATTATTTCTCTAATGTCAAGTCTTGCAATATTTTGTAGCTGCTTTTATGAAATATTTTGAAAATTATGGTCAATAGACGGACACCTTTCAATGAAATGAAATATGTGTTATAGTTCTAGCCTGCTTCAAAAAAAGGAGCAGCTGTTAAGACACAAAACAGAAATTAGCAGAAAGAGGATTGATTTAAACTATGAAAGCTGTAAAAGCGTTCTTTATAACATTGCTGCTGGTTGTCCTTGCCGGGGTCGTGATCCTGGGATGTCTGTTCCTGTTCTCCGGAAAAGAAGGCGGCTCTCTTGCCGAAGAGGCGAAAAAGAAGACTGTGGAGTACGCCGCACACCAGATGCAGCCCCAAATCGAAGAGGCCGTCGCTTCCGGCCTTGCACAGGCGGGCCTTTCCGAGGAAGAGGCAAAGAAGCTTGTGGATTCGATTCCGCAGGAGGACAAGGATAAGCTGATTGAGATTGCCGCCTCCCACACGGACAGTATCGGCAGCGTCACCTCGTATATCCAGAGCGGAGACACCGAGGGACTGACCGATTACCTGCAGGATACCCTCGATGAAGAGGAACTGCAGACCATCACGGATATGCTGGGAAGCTACCTGCAGGGCGATGTGCTGCCCGAAGATCTGATTCCGGAGGGCGCGCTGTCAGATATCGCCGTGCCCTCCGGGGATGCGCCGCAGCAGTAAGGGCGCAAGGACTGAGAATGCCGTGGCTCAGTTGATTCGCCCGCGCCTCACAGGTATTTCTGCAGGGTGCGGCGGACGGCGCCAGGGCCTTCGATCTCTTCTTTAAACATTGTTTCAATCTTCTCACCGAGGCCTGCCTCGTACAGAGAGATTCCGAAGATGTTGGCGTTGGAGAGGATCTCTTTAAGCTTTCCGTCCGCGCTTTCGGGATCTCCGAGGGCAATGCCCTCCAGGGTCTTCTGCAGCTGCGGGATCATCGGATCCGGAGCGAGTTCCATATCCTTTCCTTCGTCATCGACTGCAAGGAGGTACCTTAGCCATCCTGCGATGGCAAGGGGGATTCCGGTAAGGCTCTTGGCCGTTCCGTCCTTTTCAATGTAAGCCCTGATCGTCTCGCCGAAGCGGATGCCGACCATCTGGGAGATATCCGTCGCGATCCGAAGCGACGTATCACCGAGGTACCTGTTGGGGAAGCGCTCGTTCATCACTTCATCGAGGAAGGCCTTCGGGGACAGAATGCCGGGATCCGGCACCACCTCCATGCCCTCCTTATAGCCGATCAAATCCGCGAGCTTTTTGAGCTCGGGATCGCTCATTCCGTCCGCGAACAGATCATGGCCCAGCATGCAGTCGTAGGTGCAAAGAGCCGTGTGGATCGGATTGAGGCACACCGTGACCTTCATGCGCTCTGACTTGTTGACCGTATCTCTGTCCGCCAGATACAGGCCGCCGGCGCCTTCAAGGGCGGGCCTTCCGTTCGGGAAATTGTCCTCTATTACCAGGTACTGCGGCTTTTCCGCGTTGACAAAGGGCGCGATATAGGTCTTTTTCGATGTGATCACCGGCTGCATGTCCGAGGCGCCGGCCGCCTCAAGCGCCGCCGCAATTTCCGGCGAGGGCCTTGGCGTGATCTTGTCGATCATGGTCCAGGGGAAGGCGACCTTTCCTTCATCGCTGACATATTCCATAAAGCCGGGAGCCGTAAAGCCGCGCTTTTCCCACTCGCCCGCAACCTCAAGGACCGCTTCCCTGAGCTTCCTTCCGTTCTGGGAGCAGTTGTCCATGGAGACAAGGGAAATCGGCATTGCGCCGCTCTTAAATCTTGCAAGGAGCATGGCTGCGACGACGGCCATCGCGCCGGACGCCTTATCCGGCCCGTTTTCAAAGTCCGCCTGCACGTAGGGCAGGTACCGGCCGTCCGCGCCTTTAAGAGCATACCCTTTCTCGGTGATTGTAAAGGATACCATCTGAAGCGAGGGCGATGAGAACACCTCCTTCAGGCGGTCCCACTCCTTTTTGTCGGAGGCCTTCGCGAGAATTGCCTCGCCGAAGCACCCGAGGACCTTTTTCTCCTGTGTCCCGTCGGCGTTCAGGATCACGCTGAGCGCCAGATTATCGAACGGGTCGTAGATTTTCTCCTTGACCTCATAGTCAAAGGTTTCCACGCAGGTAAGGCCGCCTGTCATCCGCCCCTCGGTAAGGAGCTTATCCGCTATGGTCCCGAGAAAGACGCGGAAAATATTGCCGATGCCGAAATGCACCCAGACCGGTGTCTTTTTCGTCTGCTCGTACACCTTCTCCACGTCATAGGACGGGAGCTCTATCCCGGCTTCCGCCCATGCCTGTCTGTCCTTAATCCCTTCGAGTGTGAGCTTCATTTTTTCCCCTTTCCCTGCCCCTTATCCGGGCGTTAATCCGCAGCCTCTTCGCTGCCTTTTGGCAGTTCAGTCCTTCCCATGCGCAAGTATGTAATACAGCTCATCCGGCGATGCCGCGACAACGTGGTATTCCGCGCGCTCATCCAGAGCCTCAATTGTATATCGGTTGACGAGAAGAAGCGCCTCCGGGTCCGAAAGCCACCCGGCAGCCTCTCCCTCCCTGGGATGAAGATCCCCGGAGAGCTCCGCTGCGAGGAAGTCTCTCTGCTCCCAGCTCTCCTCAGTATCCAGCACAATATCGATATAGATATCCGACCCGGCATAGTCCGAGGTCCTGTCAATAAGCGTAAAGAGCGCGACATCCGCAGCCAGAGTATTCTTTTTAAACTCCCTTAAATCGCGCACGTTGTTCCTTGCGGACAGCGCACTGATTAAAAAGACGATCAGGATGGCTGCCGCGGTCCTTACAGCGGACTGCCGCCCCTTCAGGCGCTCCCACAAAAGCTGAAGCCCCTGCGACGCCAGAAGGAAGATGCACGGATACGCGCAGTATACATACCAGGAGAGCTTGGTCGCGGGAATTGAGAAAAGAACCACCGGAAGGAGCGCGCCGAGAATAACCGGAACCCTGTCCCCGGATGCGCGGAAGACTTTCTCCTCCGGGCGCCGGACTTTTTCGGAATCCCTGCTCCCCGCCCCTCCTGCTGCAAGAAGAACCACAATCAGGATCAGGCAGGCGATGATTCCCTTATCCGCGAGGAGCTTTCCCGCATAGTACAGAACATCCTCCGCGTGATCCTCCGCCCCGTGAACGCTCCGGCTGACAACGTCTTTGCCGATCATGGCGCCGATAAAGGAAAACCCGTCCCGCATGATTCGCAGAGCCGCCCAGAAAAGGACGGGAACCGCGCAGGAAACCGCGGATATAAGGACATGAGCGGCCGCGCTGCGGCTGCCTGCGGAGTTACCGGAATTACCGGAGTTGTTCTCCCTCCTGCCCCTTATGAAATACGTAAGGAGAATAATAAGAACGATGATCCCCGCGTGCCAGCTCTTTGTCAGAAAAGCGAGCCCGCCAAAGAGCCCCGCGAGCGCAGGGTAAACGGCAGAGCCCGTGTCCATCGAAAGGCACAGGACCGCCATCGTGTACAGAAGGACATACAGCGCGTCCGCATCGCCGCTCCTCGCGCCATGGGTAAACAGATACGTGGGGACAGCGGAAAAGGACAAAAGGGTAAAAAGCCCCGCCGCCCTTCCCGAATGGCGAAGTGCATAGATGCTGCAGGCAAGTGCGCACAGAATCGTCGAAAGCGCCGCGTACAGCCGAAGCGACGGGATGCTGAAGCCAAAGAGTCTGTAAAAAAGGGCAATGCAGTACTCGGAAAGCGGGGGCTTTAAGTTCCAGTAGTCCGGCTCGTACCCATAGGTCGTAACCACCGGGTCACCGGTCATTATCATTTCGTAGGCGCTGACGCCGTGGCGCGCCTCGTCCCAGTTCTGCAGAGGCAGGACATCCAGCCTGTAAAGGCATAAAAAGGAGAGCAGACCCAGCAGCGCCAGGAATGCTCCCGCAAATATCATCTTCTTTAATAATTCCGGCCTTTTGGTCATGAAGTATCAGTCAGCCTGTCTTTTTCCTTTGTCAGACGGACTTACAGCATGTGGGCGCGAAGCTCCTCTCCACTGAGCGGAGAAAGGTAAGCGGGCGGTATATCCAGTACGGTCTTGCACCCGCATCCGCCCTCGCTCTGCATGCGGTAAGCCGCTCTTGCGAACGCTACAAGTACGCTGGTTGTAAATTCCGGATTGGAATCCAGCTTCAGACTATATTCTATCACGTGGCTGTGCTCTTTGTTAACGCCGGTTCGACCGCTCCGGAAAACAAAGCCGCCGTGCGCCATGCCGCTGTGGTCCCTGATCAGCTCTTCCTCGCTGATAAAGTGCACTGTCGTGTCGTAGTCGGAGAAGTAGTTCGGCATCTCGACGATCTCCTTCTCGACCGCTGCGGGATCCGCGCCATCCTCGAGGACGACGAAGCACTCTCTTGTATGCTTCTGGCGTGTTGTCAGCTCCGGCTGCGAGCCGCTGCGGACTGCCTCAAGCGCGCTCTCAACGGGAATTGTGTACTGCTTTGCGTTCTTTACGCCCTTCACTCTGCGAAGCGCGTCGGAATGGCCCTGGGAAACACCCTTTCCCCAGAAGGTATAGTCATTGCCGTCCGGGAGGATGGCGCTGCCGTAGACCCTTGCAAGGGAGAACATGCCGGGATCCCAGCCGCAGGAGATTACCGCGACCTTTCCGGCCTTCTTTGCCGCCTCGTCCACATTCGCGAAGTGCTCCGGAATACGGGCGTGCGTATCAAAGCTGTCAATTACATTAAACATGGATGCATAGTGCGGTGTCTGCACGGGAAGGTCCGTTGCGCTTCCGCCGCAGACGATCATTACGTCAATCTTATCCGCCCAGCTGCCTGCCTCATCGGCCGGAAGCACCGGCACGTTTTCGGAAAGAATCTTTACCGAAGACGGATCTCTTCTTGTAAATACTGCCGCAAGCTCCATGTCGGGAGCTTCCTTAACCGCAATCTCAACGCCTTTTCCAAGGTTGCCATAGCCGGCAATACCGATTCTGATGCTCATTCTGTCCTCACAATCCGGAGCGCTTCCCTACGCCATACGGCAGCACCGCGCGCTGTGTGGCCGGATCGCTCCGAGACCGGTCACCTGCCGGCGCCGGAGAATATTATACATGATTCTGCATACACTGTCACAGAAACTGAGCACAATTTTATAAATATGCACCCGGTCCGCCTTACAGCACGTGTACGCTCTCCGTTTCAAATGCAACGAACGCCTCGTCCCCCACGCTGTAGATCTTCTTGTTCTTGGGATTGAAGTCCGTTATCTTGACCAGTGTGTCGCCGACCATCACGTGATAATTCTGGTAGCTGCCCATAAAGCAGGAGAGAACCACGCGGCAGGGGAGCTGTCCCTTGTCCGCGATGACGGCCGCCTCGGGGCGAAGGACCAGTGTGCAGTTATCGCCCGCCTTCTGCTGACGGATATCACAGACCGCGACCCTGCTGCCGCCGATCTCCACGACGCCGTCCGTCCCGTCCCTGGAAACCAGCGTGCCGCGAAGGAAGTTGGCCTCGCCAATAAAGTCCGCGACGAACTCGCTGTCCGGATGATAGTAGATTTCCTGCGGCGTTCCCATCTGTGCGACCACGCCCTTTTCCATGATGATGATCTTGTCGGAGATCGCCATCGCCTCGCTCTGGTCATGGGTTACATACACGGCGGTGATGCCCGCCTCCTGCTGGATGCGCCTTATTTCCGTGCGCATCGAGACGCGGAGCTTTGCGTCCAGGTTCGAGAGCGGCTCGTCGAACAGAAGGACTCCCGGCTCAAGAACCAGGGCTCTTGCAAGGGCGACGCGCTGCTGCTGGCCGCCGGAGAGCTGGTTGGTCATTCTGGACTCCATCCCCTCGAGGCCGACAAGCTTTAAGATTCCCGTCACCTTCTCCCGTATCTGTGCCTTGTCCAGCTTTCTTAACTTAAGGCCGTAGGCCACATTGTCGAAAATATTGTAGTGCGGAAGCAGCGCATAGCTCTGGAACACCATCGCGGTATCCCGCCTGTTCGGCGTCAGCGCGTTGATCGGCTCGCCGCCGAGGTAAATTTCGCCCTCGTCCGGACTTTCAAACCCCGCAATCATGCGCAGCGTCGTCGTCTTGCCGCAGCCGGAGGGCCCGAGGAGCGTCACAAAGCTTCCTGGCTCGATGTCCAGTGTGGTGTCACGGACCGCATAGAAGTCCTTCTTTGTCTTGGGGTCCTGGTAAATCTTGGAAATATGCTCAAGGCGCACGCCCTTTTTTTCTTTAGCCATTGTTATACCTCGCTGAGGCAAAATCCGCGGATGCGGTTTTGCCGAATGCGGCGCCCGGTGCGTCAGCACCGATGGCGCTGTTTGAAAGGACTGCATCGGCAGACCTTTCAAACTCTATTCCTCCTCAAATTTCCGGCTGGTACCGAAATAACGGATTACAAGGTTCATCAAAAGAACCGAGCCGTAGGTTATAGCGATCAGAATCGTCGCGAACGCGCAGGCTATGCCGTACGCGCCCTTTTCCGCGAACTCATTGATCTGCACCGTGATCAGCAGATACTGCGGCGTAACGAGCAGGATAATCGCACTGATGGCGGTTATGCTGCGGACAAAGGCTGTCACGAGTCCCGAAAGGAAGCTGTCCTTGATCAGGGGGAGCGTGACGGTCATGAACACGCGGAAGCTGTCCGCACCCATGTCGTACGCCGACTCCTCGATGCTTTTATCGATCTGCCGGAGCGCCGAGATTCCGCTCCTTGTTCCCGTCGGAAGGCTTCGGACGACGAACACGATGATCAGGATCGCGCCCGTGCCGTACAGGCCCTGAAGGAAGCCTGTGCGGAACACGCCGGAAGAAAAGCCGCGGATATAGCCGATGCCGAGAACCGTTCCGGGAACCGCCATCGCCAGCATGGAAACCGCCTCGATAAAACCTCTTGCCCGGAATTTTCTCTTGACCACAAGATAGGAAATAATCATGGACAGGAGCGCCGTGATCGGGGATGCGATAAGCGAAAGGACAAAGGAATCCTTGAAGGCCTTCAGGCCCTTGTAGCGCTTAAAGACCTGCTGGAACCATTTGGTTGTCAGGTGGAAATCATAGCCCCAGGTGCGGAAGAGCGCGCCGAAGGGGACGCAGATATACATGACGATAACAAATACCGCAAGGAGTGAGCACAGGATCGTGAGAGGGAGCGTGACGCTCCTGTCCGTGATCAGCATGCGCTCCCGGCTCGCCTTGCCCGTAAGGGTTGCCGTGCTCTTTGCCTCCAGCCAGTATTTCTGGAGAATAAACATGAACAGGGTGATGCACAGAAGGACGACCGCCATCGCGGAAGCGCCCTCCTTGTCATAGGCGCCGGTGATCTGAAGGTAGATCGTCGTTGCCAGTGTGTCATAAGAGCCGCCGATGATCATGGGGTTTGCAAAGTCGGCGATCGACTCGATAAAGGTTACCAGAAACGCGTTGCCAAGTCCCGGCAGGACCAGAGGGAGCGTGACACTGGTAAATACCTTCCAGCGGGAGGCGCCCATATCTCTTGCCGCCTCCTCCAGCGAGGGATCGATATTCTTAAGAAGTCCCTTCATCATCATGTAGCAGACCGGGAAGAAGGTCAGTGTCTGGACAATGGCGATCCCCCAGAAGCCGTAGACACTGTTGTCATAGATATGCAGAAGATATCTGGTGACGATGCCCGCTTTTCCGAACAGCATGATCATGGACAGGGACAGGACGAACGGGGGCGATACGACCGGCAGCATGGAAACCACGCGGAAAAGCCCCTCCATAAACCGGGTCCTCAGCCTTACATAGACCTCCACATACGCAAACAGGAGTCCTATCAGCGCCGAGGCGATGCCTACAAGAAAGCCGACCTTCAGGGTGTTCGAGATTGCCCTGCGGAAGTTGGACATTCCCATGATCCTGCGGAAGACGTCCAGTGTGAGGCCATTGTCCGTCACAAAGCTGTCTACCAGCAGAATCGCGAGCGGATACAAGATAAACAGTGAAAGAAACGCAATCAGCACTGCGATGGTTGTGACCATGACCGGATCGGCAAAAAACTTCTTCCGGTCGAGATCGGCACTCTGCGTCCTCGCCATATGTCATCCTCCCTTTAAGTATCACGCAAGCGGGGCGGGCGATAATTACCGCCCGCCCCGGTTTTCACAGTTCAAAATTCAAAAGCGCCTTCGTACTTATTCTGTCTTGAATCTGTCATCGGCTGCGCTTCCGAGCGCCTCCATAACCTCTTCAACATATTTTGTCGTATTCTCCTTGGCGTCCTCGAAGTCATATTCCATGACGTTGTCGGGATCAAGGCCGAACTCTTCGGCAACCGCGGGCTGCTGTGCATTGTCGAGAACCAGGAACTGGTAGGAGCCGTTCTGTGCCGCGAGCTCTACGCATTCAGGGCTGAGTGCATATTCGATCCAGAGCTTTGCCGCGTTCGGGTGCTTTGCCCCCTTGAAGATTGCCGTTGCGCCGATCTCGAAGGAAGTGCCGGTGGAAGGAATGACCAGGGAAATATTGCCGTAGCCGTTGTCCTCGATCTGGGTGATTCCGTCATGCAGGAAGCCGATGCCGATGACGCACTCGCCTGTGCCGACGTTCTTGGAAGGGCCGGAGCCGGACTTTGTATAAACTTCGATATTCTTGTCCAGATCTACGAGATACTGGATTCCTTCGTCATGACCGTATTTCTGGATCATGGTGTTGACAACCAGCTTTGCCGTTCCGGCTGTGTTGTAGTTGGACAGCCAGATCAGGCCCTGGTACTTCGGATCCAGAAGATCCTGCCAGTCCTGGGGAGCATCGAGGCCCATGCGCTCAAGCTCGTCGCTGTTGACCATAAAGCCGAGGATTCCCTTATAGATGCCGTACCAGCAGCCGTCCTTGTCGCGGTACATGTCGCCGATCAGGTGGGAAGCGTTGACTGCCTCATAGGGCTCAAGAAGGCCTTCCGCGGTCGCAACGTTGTAGGGATCGGTCGTTCCGCCGAACCATACGTCGCCCGAAGGATTGCCGTTTTCTTCTTCGATCTTGGACTGGACTTCACCGGTGGAAAGTCTCTGATACTGGACCTCAATGCCGTAGAGCTCCTGGAAATGCTCGCAGGCAGCCGCCAGATAATCTTCCTCGCAGGAACCGTAAACAACCAGCGTACCCTCTTCCTTCGCCGCTGCGATCAGGTCCTCCATGCCGCCGGCCTCTTCCGCCGCTGCAGCCTCTTCTGCTGCGCCTTCTTCTGCGGCGCCTTCTTCTGCGGCAGCCTCTTCCTTAACCTCTTCCGCTGCCTCCGCTGCAGGCGCAGGAGCGGCGGCAGGCGCGGCAGCCGGAGCCGCACATGCGGCAAGGCCAAGTGCCATCGTTCCGGTCAGTGCCATAGCCAGTAACTTTTTCATAGAAATCAACCTCCTGACAATATAGAATAGAAACCATCCGGTCCCCCTGGATTTACCGGGAAGGCCATACTATAACTGCAGTAAAATTCTACACCCACAGGATATGAAAATCAATTTTAGCAGGGCAAAAATCACAAAAACAAGGTCTCGTGAGGGCTCCGTTTTGTGCATCTGCCCCAGTACAGCAATACGGTATCTCCCCCTGATTCTTCTTTCCACCTCCGGAATCTGGGCGGGAGTCCGCGCCGCGGGGCCGGGGGAAAGCCTTGTGCTGCTCTGCCTTCCGGGAATTCTGTCCGCGCTGGTCGAGGAGCTTCTCTTCCGCGGTCTTGTTTACCACTCGGCCCTGAAGCTTACCCGCAGCACCGCCTTTGCGGCGATCCTGTCGGCGGTCCTTTTCGGCGCGGGGCATTTCGTCTCATATGCGGGCTCTGCCGCGCACACTCCGGGCGATCTTGCCGTCACGATCTGCCAGATCATCTACGCGCTGAGCGCGGGACTTATGCTGGCGGAGCTTGTAAGGACGAGCGGCTCGCTCCTTCCCGGGATTGTTTTCCACTGTCTCAACAATATTTTCCAGACAATCGGGGACAAAGAGGCCGCCCTTGCCCTCTTTGGCGGGAACAGGATCCTTTTGAGCATTGTCTCCGCCGCCGTCCTTTCCCTTGCTTTTCTTATTTATACGGCCTGTCTGCATTTTTCTGCAGAAAACGTGCAATGAGCACTTTCATCTGCTAAACTATTAGCCGTAATGAATAGCTTTATCACCGCGAATTTGCCGGACGGACGGACAGGAGCCCCCGCCGGATTTAAGAGGAGGAATCTGCTGCATGAATATCGTCTGTCTTGATCTTGAAGGAGTTCTTGTCCCGGAAATCTGGATCGCTTTTTCAAAGGCGAGCGGTATCCCGGAGCTCAAAAGGACAACCCGCGACGAACCCGACTACAACAAGCTGATGAACTGGAGACTGTCCATTTTAAAGGAGCACGGCCTCGGCCTTAAGGAGATCCAGGATACGATAAGGACGATCGATCCCCTTCCGGGCGCAAAGGAGTTCCTGGACGAACTCCGCAGCATCACGCAGGTCATCATTATCAGCGATACGTTCACTCAGTTCGCGACTCCCCTGATGGAGAAGCTCGGCTGGCCCACGATTTTCTGCAACACGCTCGAGGCGGCGGAAAACGGCGAGATCACCGGCTTTAAGATGCGCACGGAGAATTCCAAGCTCTCCACGGTAAAGGCGCTTCAGTCGATCGGGTTTGAGACCATCGCTGCCGGAGACAGCTATAACGACCTCGGGATGATCCGGGCCAGCAAGGCCGGCTTCCTTTTCCGTTCCACTCCCCAGATCATCGCGGACAACCCGGATCTGCCCGCTTTTGAGACCTTTGATGAGTTCCTTGCCGCAATCAAGGGCGCCCTGGACTGACATTAAGGACGGCAGGCGGGGGCGCCGCCTTTGCATGATAATATATGGATTTATACATGGCACCCATGGAGGGCGTGACGGGGTATATCTACAGAAATACCCATCACGCCTTCTTTTCGGGACAGGATAAGATTATTGACAAATATTTCACCCCGTTCGTCGTAGCGACGTATACGAGGGAGCTGAAGTCCAGGGAGAGAATCGATATTCTTCCGGAGAACAACCGGGGACTGAACGGCGAGATGCATGTCGTCCCGCAGATTCTCACAAACCGCTCGGACGAGATGCTGCATATGGCGGGCGTCATGGCTGGAATGGGATACCGCGAGATCAATCTGAATCTCGGGTGTCCTGTCCGCACGGTGACATCGAAGGGAAAGGGCTCCGGCTTTCTTCAGTATCCGGAGGCGCTTTCGCGCTTTCTTGACGAGGTGTATTCGGAGCTGGATAGAAAGGCCGCTTCCGGCGGGGAGACTCTTTGCCTTTCCGTAAAAACCAGGATCGGCTTTGAGAATCCGGAGGAGGCCGCGGCGCTCATGCGGATCTTCTCGCAGTTTCCCGTCAGCGAGCTGATCATTCATCCCCGGACGACGAAGGAGGGCTACGCGGGCTTTCCCCACGTCGACGTATTTGCGGATATTTTCAGGGAATATGCGGGCAGGATGAGGCTCATCTACAACGGAAACATCTTTAACGGGCACGACTATGCCCTGATCACCTCTCTGATGCCCTCTCTTTCCGGCGTCATGCTGGGGCGGGGGCTTATTTCCGACCCCGGGCTCGCCAGGTTTATCCGCACCGGAAATGCCATCACCGCAGAAGAGCTGCGCACCTTCTGCCAGGCTCTTCTTGACGCCTATAAAGTGGAGTATCTTTCGCCCGGAAGAGGAAGCGCGGGAGAACAGGTACTTGTAAACAGAATGAAGGAATTATGGTTCTATATGGGGAATCTCTTTTCCGGCAGCGGGAGCCTTGCGGCGGGCACAAAAGCCCCGGAGGGCGAAAAAAGGCCCGGCGTCTACGGCGATTTCTCCCTTCATATTAAAAACGTGCGGAAGGCAGGGAATCTCAGGGATTACGAATCCGCCGTCCGCATGCTGTTTGCAAACTGCCCGATTACCGGATGCGCGGACGGGCTTAAAGACCCTTCATGAAGCTGACATTCTCATCGGAGTGCTCCACCTGCTTGGAGTAGTAGTGGGCAAGGTCGATGATATCCGCTGTTTCAAGGAACGCTCCTGGGACGCGGTCTGTTTCCGGCTCGTATCCCGCAAAGCGGCTTATGCACATCAGCTTTATCAGCCGGAGGCTCCTTGAAATCATCCGGCGGATCTCCTCTTTATCGCCGTTAAACCACAGATCGATCATGTACCGCCAGGTGAGGTACACGGAGAGCTTTGTAAACCACGTATCGTATTTTTCCCCGTGAATGCGGTCGAACTGCTCCTCCGCCTGCCGTATCCCTTCCAGATTTGCGCTGATCCCGTCGAGGATTCCGGCGCAGCGGCTGCTCAGGATTTCAAAGCGGGCGGCCGTCTCCATGAGAGCCCTGTCGTCTTCCTCATAAAAAAGATCCGCCTCCTTCAGGCGCTCCTTCAGCGGGAGGTCTGTTTTTCCCTGAAGGATCATGATCGCCTCGTCGCGAAGATCCAGGATGCCTGCAAGGCGCTCCTCTTCTTCCTCTGAGAGCTCCTCTGCGATGCCCTCATCCTCCGCGCGCTCATACAGGACGTGACCCTCATCCTCAAAAAGGAGTTTCCCCAGCGCGGGGCACGAAAGGCTCATGTCGATCTGCTCGTAGTTTCCGATTTCCATATAGTAGCGCGGGTACTCGGTACACACACGGCAGAGGCTCTCCTCGCCGAGCGCGGTGTACATCTCGCACAGTCCCTTTTTGTCAAGGAAGGGGCAGTTCCCCTCCTTCGTCATGGCAAAAAAGCACTCGCCGTCTTCCTGCGTCATGTGCGAGCGGAGCCTTTCCCCGAAGGGGCCCGGAACCTGCATATAATACTGTCTGGATTCCTCGTCGATATCGACCTCCCACCCTTTGCAGCAGGTGTCGGGACACTCATCCTTAAGGCAGCTGAATCTGTTATAATATTCGGGATACTCAATCAGCATAGTTTTCTCCGTACAAAAATGAATGTCACTATTCTAGCCATCGGCAAAATGAAAGACAAGGCCCTCCTGCAGCTCCAGGAGGAATATTGCAAAAGGCTGAAGGCCTTCTGCACCGCCCAGGTCATTGAGGTGAAGGACGAGCCCTGCGAACATGAGGACAGGGCGTCGGAAATCACCGCGATCCGGGAAAAGGAAGGCGAAAGGGCCCTTGAAAAGATAAAGGACGGAGATTACTGCGTTCTTCTGGACCTTCGCGGCAAAATGTACAGCAGCGAGACCTTCGCTAAGGCCCTTTCCGGAATCATGCAGGGCGCCTCTTCCATCGTCTTTGTCATCGCCGGCTCCTACGGACCGTCGGAGGCGCTCATCCGCAGGGCCAACGCGCGCTGGAAACTCTCCGACCTGACCTTCACCCACCTGATGACCCGGGTCCTGGTGCTGGAACAGATTTACCGCGCCTTTATGATTAACACCGGCAGGACCTATCACAAGTGATATAAGGAGCATCCGTCATGCGTTATTATTCTTCCCAGGATATGGCCCGCCTTTACTGCGCCGCCTGCAACGGCTGCGGCGACTGCTGCCGCGGCATGGGCGATACGGTTCTTCTCGACCCCAGGGATGTGTGCTTTCTGAGCGCCGGCCTTAACAAAAGCTTCGATGAGCTTCTAAAAGAGGACTGCATCCGCCTCTGCACACAGAACGGGCTGATACTCCCCCACCTTGCCATGAAGGGGCCGGATGAATCCTGCGCCTTCCTCCAAAACGGGAGCTGCTCCATACACAGCTTCCGCCCGGGCCTCTGCCGCCTGTTCCCCCTCGGGAGGCAGTATACGGACGCGGGAATTTCCTATTTTATCATTGAAAACGGCTGCGATATGCCGGGGAAGGTAAAGGTCCGGATCGATAAGTGGCTGGACATCCCCTCCCTCGGACAATATGAGGAATTCCTGCAGCTCTGGCACTCCTTCATAAAGGATGCGGGCAGCGCCGTAAGGCAGGCCCTCGATTCCGATTCCGATGACGGGTACGCCGGGAAGCTCTCCATGTTCTTCCTGCAGGTCTTTTTCGCTGCAGGCTATGAGCCGGACTCCTTTTATGAGAGCTTCAAGGTGCGCCTTAAAAAGGCCAGGGAGCTTATCTGAAGGAGAGTTCCTTTCGAAAGGCGGAAAAGGCTCCGGGGACAGAGTACTTTGTATCAAGGTCCTGTCTGTCGGCAAGGATAAGCCCATCCCCTGCCGCGGGCTCTGTCTCGTCGACAAGTACGTCGTACCCTTTCATATGCCACTCGATATGCGAAAAGATATGCTTTGCGCCGGGCAGCTCCCGGATCCGGAGCGGTGAAAAGCCAAGGCTCCTTACTTCCGCGGCCGCCTGCGCGGCATCAAGATGCCCCTCACTCCCCGGAAATTCATACAGTCCCGCAAGGAGTCCCTTTTCAGGGCGCTTTCTGAGAACGATCTTCTGGTCATAATGAATCAGGAAGATTGTCCTTTGTTCGATGCGCCTTGCCTTTTTGGGAGCAGGAGCGGGGTAGTCTCTTTCTTTTCCCAGCAGGTGCGCCCGGCACCTGCCGCTCCAGGGACATCTCCCGCACGCAGGCGCGGCATTCGGCACGCAGACCGTCGCTCCAAGGTCCATCAGCGCCTGGTTAAAGTCTCCCGCAAAGGCGCCTCCTTTTTCCTGTTCCTTTAAAAGGACCGACAGGAAAAAATCCGCGGCAGCTGTTTTTGCGGACTCCTGCCGGATATTTTCCCCGTATGCGCACAGTCTTGAGAAAACGCGAAGAAGATTGCCGTCGACAGCGATCGCGTTCTCATCAAACGCGATGGATGCGACCGCGGCCGCCGTATACCTGCCGATTCCCGGCAGGCTCTCAAGGAGCGCCGCGCTCTCAGGAAATCGCCCTCCGTATTCGGTTTCAATCAGGACCGCTGTCTTATGAAGGTTCCTGACCCTGCTGTAGTAGCCGAGTCCCTCCCAGAGCTTTAAATATTCGTCCTCCCGTGCGTTTGCCAGCGACGGAATATCCGGAAACCTTTCGAGGAAACGGGTATAGTATCCCTTTACCGCCTCCGCCCTTGTCTGCTGGAGCATGATCTCCGAAACCCAGACATGGTAAGGATCCCTGTCCCGCCTCCATGGCAGGTCTCTTTTATTTGCCCGGTACCAGTCAAGAAGCTGTGCCGCTTCCGGGTGTCCCGGCCGTTCTTCATTCTCAGTCATTTTCACTTTTACTCAGCAAAATACGGATATTGCACATTTGTCTCCCGCCTGTTTCGGGATGTTTTTGCAGCATTTAATATAAAATACGATACTATTTAAACAGCTTAGCACGTTTTTACACTATGATATCTGTTTTTGTGCATTAAATTAAAAAAATTGTGCACACAAGCTTGCTTTTATTCACAAATCCGTATATATTATATATAAACTTTAATTGCTCTGCCTAATGTTGAGCATTTATCATTTAACAGCGTCCGAGTTTCGCTTTCAGGCAGCCGAGTTTATGGGAGAACAGGCCCGCCGTCGGAACGCCCGGATCCGCAGCGCAGGGTATAAGATAAAATATTGAACCGCTGTAGGGGGAAACATGTCAGAACCGATTATAATGCCTGACGGGTCGTTATCCGTACAACATAATATACCGCAGCTTCCGATCAGTATCCGGACAGACAGGCTGTCTCAGTATACGGACAGCCAGTTCTGCCATCACTGGAATGATGATTTTGAATTCATCCGGGTGCTGGAAGGGAAGATGTATTTTGAAATCGACGATGAGAAGATCCTGCTGGAACAGAACCACTTTCTGATCATCTGTCCCAAGCACGCCCACCGGCTTCTGGCCGTGGACGAGTGCGACTGCAAATTCCTGTGCGTGCTGGCAAGCCCGAAGCTCTTTACCGCAAGCTTTTCGGTAAAACAGGAGCTTATAGAGAATCTGATGCAGCAGATGTCCGTATCCCATTATCATCTCACTCCGGAAGACAGCGGGTGCATGGAGCTTGTTCTTTTATGTGACAGGGCGGAGTTCCTTCACGAAAACACGCCCTCTGGCTACCAGCTCGAAATCGTGGGTATCCTTCACATGCTGATGGCGCGGCTGTACGCCCTTACGCTCCGTTCCGGCAATTCGCCCGAGGTGCGCTTTTCACAGGACCAGCTCACCATCAAGAATATGATCTCCTATATTCACAAGCACTACGGGGACAAGATCACGCTGTCGGATATTTCCGCAGCCGGCGGCGTCTGCCGCAGCAAGTGCTGCAGCATTTTCAAGAAATACGAGAGCCAGTCGCCGATCGAGTATCTCAACAATTACAGGCTCTCCTGCAGCCGCGACTACCTGATGGACCGCTCCTACACGGTGGCGGAGGTCGCTTCCATGTGCGGCTTTACTCATCAGAGCTATTTCACGAAAATGTTCACGGAGCACTTCGGATATACTCCCAGAGAATTCCGCAGCAAAAATTCATGACGTGCGCGCAGCAATGAGCCATGCGCGAACAGGATGGCAGACGGACATCGGGAGCTTGCTCACGAATGGCCGTATGACAGACTGGGAGCATACGGCGAACGCCGCGACATCGAAGCGGCTCTGCCGCGAGATGTCGGCATGGCTCATTATTTTGCTTCGAAGGAAACACATGCTGCGAATGCAGGCATGGCTCATTGCAAATCAATACATATCGGCACTTGCTCTATTGCGCAGCGCGCCACAGCGTATAAACCGGCTCCTCCTGCGTCTTATCCTCACAGATCCTGTAGATACCCTCGTCATCGCCGAGAACCGTATACCAGGCCGCTTCGTCATTCTCTTCGATCAGTGTCAGGACTGCGGCGGGAAGAAGGCCTGCCGCCTCTTCGTCCAGAAGAACCTGCTCATAGCCCTCAGGCGCTTCTATGCCCGCAAATTCCGCAAATTCCTCAGCTGCCTCAGCTTCCTTGGCGTTCAATGCTTCCGGTGCTGCCGGCGGCGCTGCGGCCTCTGTATCTCCAAAAGAGCCGCCGTCATAGACAAATGCCTCTTTCTGCCCGGCAAGAATTTTCCTGAGGATGGCGCCTTCGCCCGTTTCATCCGCCTGCGCGCTCTCCTGCGCGGCCGCAGCTGTGACAGGTGCTTTTGCAGCAGGAGCAGCTTCCCGGGCTTCAATCGCTTCTTCGGCTTCAATTGCTTCTTCGGCTTCGACCGCTTCTTCGGCTTCGACTGCTTCCTCCAGTTCGACTGCTTCCTCAAGCTGTGCAGCTTCTTCGGCGGGAGCGGCTTCATCAAATTCAGGCGCCGCCTCAGCGGGCGCTGCCTGCATGGCGCCGCTTTCTGCCGCTGCTCCCGCAGTCATCGGAACTCCGGATGCGGCCCCCTTCGGGCGGAGGAATCCAAGTCTTCCGGCCGCGGCCGCAATCAGGGCGCAGGCTGCCATCGCAGCCGCAAGATACAGTATCCTGCGCGTCCTGTAGCTGATCGTCCGGCTCCTCCCGGGCTCCTTCCTCTCATCCCAAAGGGGTCCGGCGCTGTTCTCACGGAAGGCTTCTGCAGACTGTATGAGATCTTCATCAATATCTGCCATCGCATCGATGATATGCTCCGCGCTCATACCGTAAAGCCCTCCTTTTCCAGATATTTTTTAAGGTCCTGTCTCATCCGCATCAGCATGCTCCTGAGCGCCGTCTCCGTCATGTCCGCTTTCCCGGCGATATCCTTTGTGGAATCAAGGAAATAGTACCTGCTGATAAAAACATTCCTTTTCTTTTCCGGAAGTGTCCGAAGGAATGCGCTGATCGCGGCGGAGAGCTTATGCTCCATGACCTCCTGCCACGCAGTATCGCCGCCGGAAAGGACCTCCTCCAGCTCACTCAGCGAGGCGGCATACTGGGATCCGCCGCGCTTTGCGCTTGTCCGCCTGCGGTAGATATCAATTGAGGTTTCTCTCGTGATTTTGCCAAGATAAGTGGAGAGAACCTGCGGCCGGTTGTCCGGCATGGAGTTCCATGCCTTCAGATAGGTGTCGTTGACACTCTCCTTGCTGTCCTCCTCGTCGGCAAGCACGTTCATGGCAATTTTCATTAGATAACGCCCGTATTTTTCCTGCGTCCTTACAATCGCCTGTTCATCTCTGTCCCAGTAGAGATCGACGATCACATGATCCTCCGGTACTGCGCTCATCTGTGCTCCAATCCCTATATCAAATAGAAGCCCCCTGCTTTACGGCGGCAGGGGATGGCAAACCTGACCCGGCCTATTCCTCCTCCGGGTAATAATTGATAAGCCCCTGTCTGTCCAGGGAACCTATATAGCGCTCTATCCATCCGTCGGAGAGCCGCGCTGTCCTCTCCATAAGTGCCTTTACATCCTGCGCACGGACCCGGTGGAGCGGCTCCGCCCCTCCTGTGCTCTCACCCGCCATGGTCTGTGCCATATATGCATTGATCTGCGGCGTAAAGTGAATGGGGTCCATATAGTTGTCCAGGTCCGATATGATCTCCTCGTCCGTCTGGAAGTCGTATACTTCCACGTTGTCGAAGGCAAGGATCTGTGAGAGCACCCTCTCCTGCGCGTAAAGGAAGGCGTCTCTCTCGCCGCTCCTTACCGCGCTGTCCCACCAGACCACGGAGTAAGGGGGCAGGAAAAAATAGAACTGCGTCTGCGGGTTCTTAGCGATCAGCTGCGTAAGGAGCTCCGCGTTTTCCCGCACATTCTCTTCAAAGGCATCCGGCTCCAGCATCGTCTCCTGCTTATGGCGGAAATAATGCGAAAGGACGCCCTCCCGGCTGAAGTCTTTGCCCTCCGCCCAGTTGTAGGACAGATCCGGGTTATAACCGCTGCGGTTCTGCGCAATCATATACGGAATCTTCTCAAACAGCACGGTCTTGTTGAGAAGATAGGACACGTCGTTAAAAGGATTCCTGTCGTAGAGATACATAGGGCAGCCGCTGGCTTCAAACGTTGTGGAGGCATCCGCGATCAGGGCCGTGGGATCCAGGTTGAAAAAGACCTTCCTTATGACGGCTCCCTTTTTCTGCCCTGCATCGAAGGCCTCATTCGCGTACCAGCAAAGGTCCGCGATTCCTCCGTAGGAGCGGACCGCCTTTACCGTGCGGCACTCGAACAGGGCGTCAAACCAGGAGTTGTCATTGTTTTCAACGACGGAAGAGCCGACAAGGACGGCGTCATAATCGAAATGGCGAAGGGTCCCGATGACCTGGTATTCCTTATCCGTAAGGACCGGCCGCAGGGAAAACCACGGCTTATGGTAATGGTAAAAAGGATCAAACAGCACCGTCAGGAGCACAGCCAGCGCAGCAAAAAGACCGGCCGCCAAAAGGCCTCGCCGGATAAAAGCGTTTGTTGAGTTGTCCGGAAGATTGTTGTTTTTCTTCATGTCTGTATAACGCCCGCGCTCAGAATGCAAAATACAGGTAGGTGCTGACCCCTGTCATGGAGACAAGGCACCAGACGAGGAGAACCCCCGCAAGCACGGCGTTTCTGCCGCTCAGCTTCATGTTCTTCGCCTTCACCTGCGCGCAGCTCCCGTTGACAAGCACCGCGCTGACGATAAGGATCAGCACCAGCAGGGCGAGCCGCAGGGGATTCGTGAATTCCGGCTTTAAAAGAGAGACCGCCTTGAACAGGACATAGGTCTCCGGAAGCTCCACCGTCTGTGCAATGCGGTATAAAAACCCCGGCCACATGGGAACGAAGAGCCTTCGCACCATCGCAAAGGCGTAATCGGTTCTCACCGCTCCGAAAAAGATCAGTGTAAAACAGAAAATGTAGAACGTCCGCAGCCTTAAAAGCGCTGTTTTCCATCCGGCCGCGGGGGCCGCGTCCGCACCCGCGCTGCCTTCTTTCCCTGCTGCCTTTCCCTTCCGGAGCTGTCTTGAAACAAGTACGAGCGCGCCGGTCAGGACGCCCCAGAGTATATAGGTCATCCCGTTCCCGTGCCACAGGCCCGAGAGAAAGAAAACGATCATTACGTTAAGGCAGGTCCTGAAGCTCCCCTTCCTGCTGCCCCCGAGCGGTATGTAGACATACTTTGTGAAAAACGAGGTGAGGCTCATGTGCCATCTCTGCCAGAAGGAGGAGAAGGACGTGCTGTGGTAGGGAGCGTTAAAGTTCAGCGGAAGATCGACTCCCAGCATCCGCGAGATTCCGAGCGTCATGTCGCAGAATCCGCTGAAGTCAAAATAGAGCTGCATCGCATAGGCGCTTACCGTCAGGATGACGCTCAGCGTATCCAGATAATAGGCGTTCTGATACCCGAAGCTTACCGCAGGCGCAAGGACATCCGCGAGCAGCATTTTCTTGGCCATTCCGAAAACCAGGAGAATAAAGCCGCGCAGCATGTTTTCCTTATTGATCCTGCCGGCTCCCGCACCTTCGATCTGCCTGCGGAACTCCTCATAGCGGGTGATCGGGCCTTCCGCGAGCTTCGGGAACCAGGTGACATACACCGCGTAGTCAAGGATCCCGGCATGCGGGATTTCCCCCCCTGCCCTGTCCACGATATAGGAGATCTGGCTGAAGGTATAGAAGGAGAGGCCGACCGGCATCGCAAGAGACACCCCTGTAAGCGCAGAGGCCCCGGGATATTTGAAAATACCGAGCAGAAGAAGGTTGAAAACAACCCCCGCCGCCATAATTACAGTGCGCGCCGTTCCCTCCTCCCGTTCCATGGCGGCGCTGAAGCAGTATCCGGCAGCAAGGCTTATGAGCAAAACAATGACAGCTTTCCACTGAAAGCTGCCATAGAACCACAATGACATTCCGATCATAAAGACCCGCGCAGCGCGGGACTTCCCCGCGGCATGCAGGCCGTACCACCCCGCAAGCGTCAGGGGTAGAAAGAGAATCAGAAATATCCAGGAGTTATAAATCATAAGTCCTCGCCAATATGGGAGTTGATCCAGCGGATCCTAGCCGCCAGCCAGTCCCTGTCCTTTTTCACTTCCTGCTCAAGCGGAGTGTAAGCGATCTGCCATCTCGCGCTGTCGAGCCTTCTGCTCTCGTTGATTGCCTTCCCGCGGGTGGAGACAAGCGTGTTCAGCTGCGTCTCGATATCACTCAGAAGATGCGGGGAGAGCGCCTGCCACTGCAGCCTGTAAACATCACGGAAGGTCTCCGACATAAACAGATAGTGGTGGTGCAGAAACTCCGCCGTATGCTGCGGCGACCACGCGTCCGCCACATCAAACGCGGAATCAAAGTCCCAGAGCGGCCCCATTTTCAGGAGATTCGCGGAATAATTTGCGGCATTAAAGTTATCCAGATAGAAATAAATATTGGAGCCCGCGGCGTCCGACTGTCCCAGGATATCCCTCGCCATGATCCAGCCGGAGAAGGTATCCGCGTCGATATAATTCCAGACGGTTTCATCGCAGCTGTAGATCTTCTTTTCCACGAACTGCATGTATCTCTGGAGCGCCGTCACCTTCGGGTCACTGTTGCCCGTCATGTCCGGGTACTTGAAGGTATAGCCCATCTGGTAGGGCTGGTAGGTGGTCTTGAAATAAACCTCTCCCTCGCTCCACCAGTAGGAGTCGTTCTCGAAGATGTAGCCGCTGTCACTGACGTTCACCAGGTTTTTGCCCTGCTCAACGGGCTGGGTCAGGATGTAGATTCCTCTCCAGTCACCGTTCAGGATGACATTGACAAAGCTCATCGCGGGGACATATTCCATCCGGCACTCCGCAGCGACAAGGTCGCTGATAAAGGTGTTCAGGTTATAGCCGGTATTGAGAAGGACCCATTCCTTGCCCGCATAGCTGCTGCCGAGGCCGAGAAGATCCGCCTTCTCGTCGAGCTTGAGCTTGTAGGGCTTTTTGTCGATGCCGTTCGCGCTGGTATTGCCGCGCACCTTCATCTTCATTCCCGTAGTTATGGTGCCTGCCGCAGTCCCTGTCATTTCGAGTGTGCCCTTGACATACTCGTTGTTCTTGATGGTCTGCCCGGCAAGTCCCGCATCGGGCGGAAGCTGCGGCTCGCAGGTCGGGATGGCGCCGTTCTCTGTCTCAAACTTAAGGATGGGAAGCGCCGGGAGCCTGCCGTAATCAAGAAACAGTGCCTGCGCCTGGCTGCTGCCAAGAACCGTCCCGGCCGAATTCTTCTGCGTCACCTTGATCGTGTAGAGCGTGCCGTGAGTTCCTTCGGACCAGGTAAATACGCCCGCCGCGGCGCTCACTGTCTTCTCGCTCCGGCTTCCGGCGGAGGTGATCTCCACGGATGCCGTCGCGGCGCCGGCAAGGACCTCCCACGCCGTCATGATCTGCTTATCAAGGCTCCTTGTGGTGATGAAAAAGGAAGGAGCCGGTGCGGCAGGCGCTGTCTGTGCCGCCACCTGCGTCTCAGGGACTGTCGTCTGTGCCGCCGCCTCGGCTGCCTGCAGTGCTGCCTGCGCCTCAAGGAGGGCTGCCTGGGCTTCCGCTGCCGCCTGCGCCGCTGCCTCGGCCTGGACCGCTGCCGCATCGGCAGCCGCCTGGGCCATCGCCGCCTGCTCAATGGCCGCCTGCTGTGCGGCCTGCTGCTCAGCCAAAGCCTGCTGCTGCGCTAAAGCCTCCGCTTCGGCCTGCTGCTGCGGGGCCGCCTGTGCGCTCCCCTGCACTGTCTGGCTCTCGCCGGTTCTTTGCATGAGCGCCTGCTGGATTGCCTGCTGCATTCTCTGGGCCTGCGCCGCCGTGTAGTCATCCTGCGCCGCGGGCACTGTCTGCTGCTGCGCGGCAACAGCGGCATGGGAGGTGACACCTCCCGCCGCAAAAGCCGCACCTGCCAGCACCAGCGCAAGGCACAGCGCAGCCGCCTTTCTGATTGTCTTTACCATAAACTGCCTTTCATTGTCTGTTCCAGGAGAGCCTGTGGAGCTGTCCTGTTTTCTCAAGTGATGCAAAATCATTCTGCCGCAGCGCTTCATACAGGATAATCGCAGCGCTGTTGGAGAGGTTCAAAGACCTGGTGTCTTCGAACATGGGGATGCGGATGCACGCATCCGGGTAGGGCGCGAGTATTTCCTCGGGGATTCCCGCGGATTCCTTTCCGAACATGATGAAATCATCCGGGCCGAACCGCACGTCCGCATAGGTCTGCGGCGCCTTCGTTGTCGCAAACCACAGGTGAGGCCCGTCCCCGCTGCCGCCCGGCGTAAGATCCGGATGCGCTTCAAGAAACGCCTCATAGTCGACGTATTTTGTAAGATCCAGCCGGTCCCAGTAGTCCATTCCCGCCCGTTTGATATAGCGGTCGCTCAGTATAAATCCGAACGGCTCTATCAGATGGAGCCTCACGCCGGCCGCCACACAGGTGCGCCCGATCGCGCCGGTGTTGAACGGAATCTCCGGTTCATGCAAAACAATATTGAGCATATTCTTTCACCGGATCAGAAACTGTGTCCTCCGCCGCCGCCCGAAGAGTGTCCGCCTCCGCCGCCGGAAGAATGTCCTCCGCCGCCCGAAAAACCGCCGCCGAAAGACCCTCCGCCAAAGGAACCCGATGAGTGAGAACCCGAACCGGAAGAGGTCTGCGGCCTGTAATGCTTTGACTGCTTCAGCAGGATCTTTTTCGTCCCGACAACCGCAAAGGTTGCCGCCATCGCTCCCATGACCTCCGACTTTTTGGGCTTGTCCTGCATGGTCGTAATGCGGACCAGCAGATAGTTCAGGAGGATAGCCGCACAGATGGCGATCAGCGCATTGGTGATGTGCTTCATCGGCTGGGAAATACGCCCGCCCTCCATCATGGTGGAAATCTGGCGGTACACGCCCGCTGCGCACTCCCGGAAATCACCTTCCGAGGCATAGGTATAGACATTGTCGACGATCGATGCCGCGGCGCGGGAGTTAACGATATTGTAAATCTCCCCGTTGCTGTACAGATACAGCTCGCGGCTGTTCATCTCCACAAGGAAAAGAGTGCCGCTGGCATTTCCGAAAAGAATGTCAAACCGGCTCCTTGCCCATTCGGACGCCGGAACGGACGCATAGTCACTGACAAACGCCGCGTTTCCGTACGCCGTCACCGGTATCATATCTTTCAGGAGCTCTGTCTCCTCCTGATCCGAAAGGAGATTCTCTCCGTCAATGATATATGCCGCGAAGCCCGTCTGAGGATTCTCATACACTGCCTGCACTGTGCCTGCATCCCAGGAAACGGCTGCCCTGGCGGGAATGGCCGTCAGCATGAGTGCCAGTGACAGTACAAGGCTCAAAAGCATCAGGGGCAAGCATACCACAAATCCGGCCCCGCTGTACACTGTCAGCTTTCCGGAAATCCTTCCTGATCCTATTCCCGCAATTCTTTTAAAAATGTGGCACTGCCGCAAATCTTTAAGCATCCTGAGTTTATACATCCTGCGCACTGTCGTTCCCTCCCTTCCTGTCAAAAAAGTCAGGCACCGGGTGCGTCGCCATCAGGTTGTACCTCTGAATCAGGCCGACGCACGTCGCTGCCACCGCCAGAAGGCAGATGATCGAAGCCACATAATAAATCATGTCATTTGCGGGATGGAGCATGACCGTAACCAGGGCGACAATCTGGGCGGCATAGGCAAACGCCGCTCCGATAATCATATTCCTGTGCTGCTCCGTGAGCGCCGCGCGCCCGGGGTGGATCTGCTGTACCCGGATGACCCTTCTGCAGAGAAGGATCGTGCGGATAAAATACCAGGTCCCGAGAATGGCTGTGCCGGTACACGCCGACATTGCCGTCTCCACCGCCTCCGTCGAGGTGGTCGCGCCGAACCCGATCGTAAGTCTCCCGATCATGGAAAAGACCGTCCCCAGCACATTCATCGAAAGGAACATGACCGCGAGCACAGGCAGCAGTCCGTTCTCTATAAACTTCAGGGCAAAACGGCCCGCCCTGGCCAGAAACCCTGAATTGTCCTTTTCCTTCTTTTTGTATTTCTCATATTCCTGAAAGCCGGGATCCTCCGGTGAAACGTCGGACCAGAAGCCCTTGTCATCCGCGTGGATGTCCTGGGATGTGATTTTATCCGACGCCCTGTAGAAGGCTGCCGCCGCGATCAGGGCCATCAAAGCTGCAGCAGAAAGGGCCGTCGGAGGCATCATAAACAGGAACCACTCCGCCAGGATGTAGAGTATTACGGCCGTTATGGCGCTTCCTATAAAGAATCTCCCGAGATCGACCGGGAGGTCTGCAAACACCCTTCCCGTCTCTCCGTTTACGACAGAATAGGCCACCCTGTCCTTCCTTCGCCAGGTCAGGAACCACACAGGGAAAAGACCGCCGTCCGCATCCTCGCAGCTGGTTCCCACAAGCGCTTCCTTCGCCGCCTCACTGTCCGGGAGCGAAACCGTCACATCCGTCTTCAAAAGCTTCTGCTCAAGAGAGCGAAGCGCATAATCCGTCGCCGACTCCTTTGCTTCCTTTATATAAGTCTCTTTGTCGACGTCCGCCATATCGGCGTAAAAGCCGCACAGGTATCCCGATCGGAAGGGCTTCATCTTCTTGTGGGAAAACGGCGCGATCGTATCCGCCAGCCTGTCGTTGAAGCTGACGGACGCGTCATAGGCAAGGTCCCGGTACCCGCCCTTCAGGTCCAGGTTGATCGTGTACTCCTCGGAGTACTCATAATTCCCCTTGCGGTAGACTTTCCGCCCCGGAACGGAGGCGTTCTCCTTAAAGGTGACGCGGTAGAGCCAGTAGGGGATATAGATGCCCCTGAATCTTTCCAGGAACTGCGAATCCCTCAGCTCCTTCGGGGCGTAGATCGCGTATCTTGTCTTTTTTACGTACTGCTCCTTGCAGTTTTCCTTTGTCTTCAGGAACGGAATGATCTTTTTGGGCCTTGGCTGGGAATCCAGTCTGGAAGAAAGGACCGCCGATGCGCCGCAGTAGCTGCAAAAGCCCGTTACCGCGTTGTCCGTGCTCACCATTTCCGCGCCGCACTGCGTGCAGGTATAGACCGTGACGTCAAGATAACCGTCCCGGCGCTCCGCCGCGTTCTTTTCGCGGTCATACTCGGCCGGGTCGTAGCTGTTGTCACAGTAGTCACAATGAAGCTTCTGCGAAGCTATGTCAAATCGAAGGCCTGCGCCGCAGGCAGGACAGCCATACATATCCCATCCTCCAAATCTTGTGTGTTACCAGAATCGCGAATATTTTCAGCGGAAGCGGTGGATTCTCTCCCAGTCCCCGGTCATCGGGTCGACGATATATACATACCTCAGATCGACGCTGATCGCGTAGTAATCCTCATGGACGAAATGCTCCGGGTGATCCGTTCCGAAATCAAACACAAAGCATTCTCTCTCCTCGATGGTCTGCATGCCGTCATAATAGACAACCATCCCGGCAGAGATCTTCTCCGCCGTCTCGTCAAGCTTAAGGAGCTGGCTGAAGGCCGCCTTGACCTCCTGCGTGACAGCGCTGCCGACACTGGTGCTGTCATCGCCGTAATATGCGCTGCTCTGCTCCTCCTGCTGGCCCTGGCTCTCTTCAATGAAGGTCCCGCGGTAGCGGACGAGGCTGTACTCAACATCGCCGTCCCCCGCTCCGGGAAGAATTTCGGAAAGCGCCGCATAGCCGCCGCCGACCTGCAGGAGCCTTATCAGCTGCTCGCCGTACATCTGAACCGCACTGATAAGATAGCTCCCCGTCTCCAGGCGGTCCCCGGCGCCCGCGCCGCCGAGTTTTTCCCTTGTTTCATCGTCATAGGCACTGGTTGCGATAAGGTCCGGCGCTTCATCGCTGCCGGCGTAGGCTCTGCCGTATTCAAGATAGAAATGCCACGAATCCTCCGGCGTCTCCACCGTGAGCGAGCGGTAGTCCGAGAAGGTAAAGAGCGCCGCCGGCTCATTGCTCTGCGAGGACAGGCAGATCCATGTCCCCTCCAGGAAGTTCACAAGATCCGTCTCATCCTGATAGTCTGTTCCCCGCTTTTCGCCGTTCAGGTCATGCCCGGTGACGTAGACCGGCTTCTGCAGGCCTCTCTCATCCTGCCTGTAGAGCCAGTTCTCCTCCCCGAACATATACTCGCCGTAATATGCGCCGCTGACGGCAGCGATTCTCATAAAGGGAACCCAGGCAAGATTGACCTGGATCGCAAAGGTTTCTCCCTTTTTCATAACGGCGGAATATACATTTTCGCCCGGCCGGAAGACGCCTTCCTGCAGCATGATGTCCGCAAGCCCGCCGCCTCCGTTTTCATCTGTCGCCGCGTAGTCGATGACGACCACGGTGTCATCCTGCGCGGCCTTTACCACCGCCCAGAGCCAGGCTTCCGGCTCGGCGTACGAAGGCCTGTCGGCCCGGACCATCTCCTGCGCGGCTGCCCGGGCATCCGCCCGGCTGTCATAAAACTCAATGTCGAGAAGAGTTACCGGGGGCGTCTGGTCCGCGGGAAGATTGGAGATGTACATCCATCTGCCTCCCCGGATCCTTACCGCGATCTCGTATTCACACTCAAAGCGGAAACGTCTCCAGTCGGAGCCCGTATAACGCAGCCTGTAGATTTCACCGTCGACGGTTCCGGAGGTAAATGTCACGGGAAAGGCATTTGTATCCCCGTGCTGGGTGATGTACAGATCGTCGTCCTCAAGACAGATCCACGTGGGAGACTCCAGGGGTTTCCTGGCGTCGCTGTAATCCATGCCTGTCTTATTTTTTACAAATCTCCGGATATCACTGCCGTAGATCGCGACAATTCCCGTCTCGAGAGGAAAGCCCGAGAGTTCCTCATAGCGCTGCCTCTGGAGCCTTGTCGCGCCGCTCGCGATCCCCGCGCCGTTATAGAGCACCTCATGCCAGTCGATTTCCTCCGGCCGGTAATAGGTGCAGGCAAAAAAACCGATATCATTGAAATCAAGCGCGGCGGTCAGGCGCCGCAGCTCCGACTGTGACAGCTCTCTTTCCTGTTCCTGCTGCGAAAAGGCGTTCCCAGAGGCCTCCCCTTCCGCCGCCCTCGCGGCAACAGGCACTGTGCCCAGCAGGCAGAGGACAAAGAGCGCGAGCAGAAAAGCCGCTCTTACCGGTCTTTTATCTGAAAATGAATTTCTTCCCCTCATATGCCTCCTTTTCATGTTATGATACATGTGCCAAAGTACCCGGCATGTTTCGGTGATGCACAGCATTCCGGGCATGGGTTCCAGGCAGTTACAATAATTAATGATACCATGAATCTGACTCCGCTTGGGGGTAAACGAATGCAATTTCAGAAATCAAGGCTGATTTTGCCGGCGCTCGCAGGGATCGCCGTAATACTGCTGATTATATATGCCGCACAGGTTCTGCCTGACAGGGACAGCCCCGGACAGGTCATCGTCGGGGAGGATGAAGTAGGAAGCCCCGCATCGGGCCGGGACGATTCCGGAACCGGCCTTTCGCAGCGCTATGAAGAAACCGCCGCTTTATGCAGCTCACTTATGGAGGCGGGCAAAAAGGAAAACGCAAAGAACCTGACGGAAGCCTTCATTAAAGAACTGAATGAGAAAAGCCCGCAGGGAGAAACCGTCGGCGAAGAGAGCGAGTATCAGACACTTTTAAAAGCCGCAGAGAGCGATCTTGAAAATATCTGTTATTCTCTTGCCTGTGACGCGCTGCTTGTAAGCGATTTCGATACTGCGGGAGCCTGGCTTGAGAGGGCGGGCTCGAAGGAGGATACGGAGTACCTGACAGGCGCCCTTGAAAACGCCGCAGACCGCGTCTACCGCACAAGCTTTACGGATGACAGCGGGCGCACGACAGACAGTGCCGTCAGTTATATGTGGGTACACTCCGTCCTTCATCCCTTTGTCCACAGCGAGAGGATCGAGCTCCTTGAGGATTTCAGCATAGGAGAGCCTGACCCTTCCGTTTTCGGAAGCGCCGCAAGATGCTACACGCAGACAAACCAGGCCGACGAATATAACTATGTTTTTTCGTATCCGGGCTCCATCAGGGACTCGGACGACGCGAGCACGGTTGTCCTTGCGGCCGGCTTTTCGGACGACTATTCGACCATGATCACAAAGCGCGTCTATCTCGCGGACCTTGGCGACGCCGCCTACGCCCAGCAGAGAGTCTGGGAGCTGGTGGACGATGAAAAGACCGTCCGGAGCGTCAAAGAGGGGTTCCGCAGCCGCCTCGGGATAGACCTTGCAAGGCAGGGCAATGTCTCCTTTGCAGACTGTGTCGACGACAGGACCGTCCCTCACTTCTGCGCGCATGAGGACTGCCTTAACGCCGGAATGTTCATGTATTATGATGAGAACGGCAGGCGCTATTATCTCTGCCAGCTTCACCATCGGGAGGAAAATGAGGATAAAGACTGAGAATGCAGCGGGCAGGCCGTCGGGGAAAAGCCGCCTTGCTCTTCTGGACACAATCCGCGGGATCACCATTGTCAGCATGATTCTCTTTCACGGAGCATGGGACGTTGTCTATATCGCGGGCATAAACTGGCCCTGGTATCATTCCCGGGGCTCCTTTTTCTGGCAGCAGAGCATCTGCTGGACCTTCATTCTGCTGTCGGGGATGTGCATCCCATTTTCAAGGCATCTGTGGAAGCGGGGACTGACCGTCTCCTTCTGCGGCCTCCTGGTCACGGCGGTGACAGTGCTGTTTCTTTCGGAGGACCGGGTGGTCTTCGGGGTACTGACCCTGATCGGCAGTGCGATGCTGATTCTCGCCGCGGCAAGGCCTCTCCTCGAAAAGGTTCGTCCGATCCCGGGCCTTTTCATATCCGCGTACCTGTTCTTCCTGACAAGGTGGGTAAACAGCGGCTTCCTTATGCCGCTTCCGGGGATAAAGCTTACTCTCCCCGTTTCTCTTTACAGGGGGTCTGCGGCGACATGGTTTGGCTTTAGGGATCCAGGCTTCTGGTCGACGGACTATTTTTCCCTGATTCCGTGGATTTTCCTTTATCTGTGCGGGTATTTCCTGACCGGGTACCTGATGGAAAAGAAAGTGACGGGCCACCCTGTTTTTAAGATCAGCATCCCTCCCTTTTCCTTTATGGGAAGGCATTCTCTTTTGATCTACCTGCTGCACCAGCCGGTGCTGTATCTTCTGACCGGCGTTCTAATTCCTCTGATCCTGGCAGGATGAGAGTCTATAGTGTGACTGAATATGAGTAAACCTAACATTTTACAGACCGTGGCGGCAGTCGCCGCCTGCAAAGCGACAAGGACAGGCCTTCGGCTCGCAAAAAAGGGAGGCACCGCTCTTCCCGGCAAGGCAGCGAGAGTTTTCGCAAAGAACATCCTGGAGGTGACAAGCGAGGGGATGGAGATCATCGTCGTCACCGGAACCAACGGCAAGACGACGACCTGCCGCATGCTCGAGCATGCGCTGACCTCCTCCGGAAGAGAGTGCCTCTCCAACAAGTCCGGCGCCAACCTGCTCTCGGGCGTTACCGCCGAGATCACCTGCAACGCCACCATTACCGGACGCCCGAAGACGCATTACGCGGTTATCGAATGCGACGAGGGAGCGCTGAGGCACGTTGTCCCGCTGATCCATCCGAAGGTCATCGTCGTGACAAACCTTTTCCGCGACCAGCTGGACCGGTACGGCGAGATCACCCACACGCTGAACGCGATCCGGGAGGGAATCTCGAAGGTCCCGGACGCCGTCCTGTGCCTTAACGCGGACGAGTCCCTGACCGCCTCCCTCGCGCAGGATATGCCCAACAAAGTTCTCTGGTACGGAATCGATACACCGGTCGGCGAGCAGAAGGACGCCGAGATCTCCGATGCGAAATACTGCATACGGTGCGGAAATGAGTATCAGTACGAGTATCACACCTACGCCCATCTGGGAGGGTTCTTCTGTCCTTCCTGCGGCTATAAAAGGGCAAAGCCCGATGTCGCCGTGACAGACTTTGTCCACATGGGCCCCAGGGGAACCGATGTAAGGATGCGCCTGCCCGAAGGCGGCGCGAAAGAGGGCGGGACGGAATCCGCAAAAGCCCCGGCAGGAAAAGAGCAGGAAGTCCACATCGCGCTTCCCGCGGTGTACAACACCTACAACGCTGCCGCCGCGATCTGTGCCTACAGCGCCTTCGGCCTTCCGAGGGAAGAAATCTTAAGCTCCCTTGCCAACGTCCACTCGAGCTTTGGCAGAATGGAGACCTTCCGCCCGGGAAAGTGCGACGTGCAGATGATTCTTGTCAAGAATCCCGCGGGCTGCAACCAGGCGCTCTCCTATCTCGCGGACATGGAGGAGACCTTCGATGCTGTTTTCTGCCTCAACGACAGGACCGCGGACGGACACGATATTTCCTGGATCTGGGACGCGGACTATGAAAAGGTCTGCGGGTGCGGCAGGCTCCGGCATATTTATGTGTCCGGAGACCGGGCGGAGGATATGCAGCTTCGCCTGAAATACGCCGGCGCGAAGGAGGAGTCCGTAACGCTCATAAAGGACAACGCAAAGCTCCTTGAGATCATGAAAGCCTCCGACGTTCCCGTATTCGTGCTGCCGAACTATACCTCCATGCTGGCCCTGCGCGATGTTCTTGCACAGGCCACCGGCACGCAGGCCTTCTGGAAAGGATAATCACCATGGACCTCAAAATATGTCATCTCTATCCCGAAGTACTCAACCTGTACGGGGACCGCGGCAATATCCGGTGTCTTGAAAACCGCCTGAAATGGCGGGGAATTGACTGCACCGTGACGGGAGTCGGCATCGGGAGCGGCGAGAGCCTTAAAGACTATGATCTTTTCTTTATCGGCGGGGGACAGGATTTCGAGCAGGAGGTCCTTCTGGAAGACCTCAAAAGAGGAATGGGGAATGAGATCCGCTCCGCTGCAGAGGACGGAAAGACGTTTCTTTGCATCTGCGGCGGCTACCAGATGATGGGCCACTATTACCAGACCCACGACGGCGTAAAGTGCGAATTCCTCGGCATCGTCGATTTCTATACGGAGGGCAGCAAAACCCGGATGATCGGCAATTACGCCTTCCGCCTCGGGGAAGAGTCCGGCGCCTCCACGGTCGTCGGCTTTGAAAACCACAGCGGCAAAACATGGCTCGGAAGCGGCGTAAAGCCGCTCGGAACCGTCATTAAGGGCTTTGGAAACAACGGTGAGGACAAGACCGAGGGCGTCCGCTTCCGGAACATCTTCGGCTCCTACAGTCACGGCCCCATTCTTCCGAAAAACCCGGAGCTGTGTGATTTTATCCTGAAGACAGCGCTTGAGAGAAAATACGGCAGCGCAGAGCTTCTACCTCTTTCGGACGGTTTTGAAACTCTGGCGCATGAGAGCGTGCTTTCGCGGATTGTTTCCGCCTGAATGCGGCAATTCTATGACAGTATCAAACGATGCCTCGCGAAGCGAGGCCGGAAACTACATATGGAACAGCATCGGAGGTATCCTGAACGCCGGACAGTCCGTCCTTGTGCTGATGGTGATCTCCCGCGCACTGGGACTTGAGGCCGCGGGGATCTATTCCATCGCGTTCGCGACGGCCAATCTTTTCCTGTACTTCGGCAACTACGGCGTGCGCAATTTCCAGGTATCCGACCTGCAGGAGGAATACAGCGCCTTTACCTATATAAAGCACCGTCTTTTCACGACCCTCCTGATGCTGGTATTCAGCCTGGTGTACTGCGTCATCGAGTACTTTGCCGCGGGCTACCCGCTCTCAAAGACCGCAGTGGTCTTTTCCATGTGTGTCCTCAAATCGGAGGACACCCTGGAGGAGGTCTTTGAAGGAAGACTCCACCAGAGAGGCCGCCTTGACCTTGCGGGAAAGCTGATGACCCTCCGGCTCATTGTCAGTATCGGCGGCATGCTGGCTGCCCTTTACCTGACGCGGGATCTCCTGGTCTCCACGGTCATCGCCTGCGCCCTTGCGTATGCATGCGCGGGAGCCTGCCTCCTGTATTTGAAAAACGAACTTGCCCTCCTGCCGGCAGGGAAAACGGGCGCGGGGACCGTTGCAGGCCTCATGAAGGAGTGCTTCCCGGTCTGCGCGGCGAACTTCCTGTCCTTCTACCTGATCAATGCGCCGAAATATGCGATCGACGCGGTCATGGACGAGACGTCGCAGGCGATGTACGGCTTTATCGCGATGCCCGTCTTTGTGATCCAGCTCCTCAACATGTTCCTGTACCAGCCTATTCTCGGAAAGCTCACCATTTACTGGAACACCAAAAACGCAAGACTCTACCTGACCGGCGCGGGCCAGGTCCTCGCCGGCCTGTTCATCACCGCGGCAGCCTGCCTCTCCGGAGCCTGGCTTCTGGGCATACCGGTGCTCTCCGCCCTGTACGCGACGGATCTCTCCTCCCTGAAAAAGGAGCTCCTGCTCCTTCTTGTCGGCGGGACCTTCCTTGCGCTTTGCGGCTTTCTGAACGCCCTGCTCACCATCGCGAGAAAACAGAACCTCATTCCCCCCGTATATTTTGCCGGAGCCATCTGCTCCGTCCTTCTGACAAGGGCTCTTACCGGCATGTACGGAATCCGCGGAGCCGTGATCTCCTTCGTCATCACCGAAGCCGCCGTAAGCCTCGTGCTCCTCTTGCTGACGCAGGCGGAATTGAGAAAACATTTTGAATAAGATATACTTTATATTTAACTTCGGACTGCGGCACCTCCCGGCTGCCGCGGCGCACCGGACAATTAAACGTTAAGGAAACAAACCCATGGTTTTCAGCTCACTGGTTTTTCTCTGGATTTTTCTTCCGGTAACATTTCTCGGAAGCGTCCTTATCCGGAAGACAAAATATCAAAATATATTCCTCCTGGCGGCAAGTCTTCTCTTCTACGCCTGGGGCGAACCTTCCTATATTTTCCTGCTCCTTGCCTCCGTCCTTTTGAACTGGTGGTTCGGCCTTCGCATCGACGCCGCGGCGCAGCGCGGGGACGCGGACAGGAAAAAGCTGTTCCTGATACTGGATATCGCCGCCAATCTCGGGTTCCTCGGCTATTTCAAATACACGAATTTCGTTCTTCGCACGGCCGCAAAAATCGTCACCGGGATTGTGACTCTCACCCGCGGCGCGCAGGCGGCGGCAGAACTTCAGTTTCCCGTCACTTCCATCGCGCTCCCGATCGGCATTTCCTTCTTTACCTTCCAGGCGATGAGCTATGTCATCGACCTCTACCGGGGAAAATATAAGGTCCAGAAGAGTCTTTTAAACCTCGCTCTTTATATTTCGTTCTTCCCGCAGCTGATCGCAGGCCCCATCGTCCAGTACAAGGACATCGACGCGCAGATCACCGAACGGAGCGTCACTCTCGAAAAGCTCGGCTCCGGCCTTCGCCGCTTCCTGTACGGACTCGGCAAAAAGGTCATCCTCGCCAATCTCCTTGCCTCCGCGGCAGATAAGATTTACGCCCTGGAAATCACCGAGATGACCGGCCTCATGGCCTGGGCGGGAGCTGTTTTCTACACCCTCCAGATCTATTATGACTTTTCCGGCTACTCCGATATGGCCATCGGTCTCGGCCGCATGTTCGGCTTTGAGTTCCTCGAGAACTTCAACTATCCCTACATTTCCTCGAGCATCCAGGAATTCTGGCGCCGCTGGCACATCAGCCTGAGCTCCTGGTTCCGGGATTATCTTTATATCCCGCTCGGCGGCAACCGCAAGGGCAAAAAGCGCACCTACCTGAACCTCTTTATCGTCTTCTTCCTGACCGGCCTCTGGCACGGTGCCAGCTGGAACTTCGTCGGATGGGGACTCTATCACGGGTTCTTCCTT
>CADBPC010000126.1 GCA_902796425.1 uncultured Lachnospiraceae bacterium | reverse complement strand
TACGCTCGGTTTCTGCTCGCAGAGCCATTTCACTTCCATCTTCCGCAGAATGACCGGAACCACCCCGAAGGCCTTCCGGCTTCAGAGTCGTCGGATATAAAGCCCGGAACGCTGCGTGCATTCCGTTCTGTTTTTCAAAAATATGGATTGACAAATTTAATTGTGTACAATATATTTATCCTGTAAAAAAGATTTGTCACAGATAACTTGTTTAAGGAGGTCGCCATGAGTGATTTTTATAATTATTCCGTTACGGATCCCAAGGGAAATGAAGTGTCCATGAAGGATTTTGAAGGCAGAGTCGTTGTCGTCGTCAACACTGCTACCGGCTGCGGCTTTACTCCGCAGTATAAGGATCTCGAAAGCCTTTACGAGAAATATCATGACAGGGGACTTGAAATTGTCGATGTGCCCTGCAATCAGTTCGCCGGCCAGACACCGGGAACCGATGAGGAGATTCACGAATTCTGCACACTGAAATACAACACTCAGTTCCCTCAGATGAAGAAGACCGATGTCAACGGCGAAGGAGCAGCTCCCCTGTTCAAATATCTGAAGAGCCAGAAGGGTTTCGAGGGCTTCGGCAAAGGCCCGAAGGCGCTCGCGATGAGCGCCATGCTCAAGACCATCGACAAGGATTATAAGAACAATCCCGAGATTAAGTGGAACTTTACCAAGTTCGTCGTAGACAGGAGCGGCAATGTCGTTGCGCGCTTCGAGCCCACGGCTGACATGCGTGAGCTCGAGGCCTGTGTGGCAGCGCTTATCTGAAGCGCCTGTATCTGAATATCATGTGAGCGGGATCTGTCTCCGGAGCGCAAAGGAGTAAATTATTTTCTCCTTTACCGGCTTATTCAGTATCCTTTCAAGCGCCTCGGCGTAATACTCCAGCTGCACCCGGTAGCGCTCCTTAAGAACCTGCTCCGTACGGACCCGGTCCGTCTTATAGTCGAGGATGACGATCCTGTCATCTTCAATGAAAAACGCGTCGATGATTCCCTGTATAAGGACAGTCTCATCCTCCGGGAAATCCGCATTCAGGCGCCTGGCGTCGATTCCGAGAACAAACGGCTGCTCTCTGCAGAGCAGTCCTTTTTTATCCGCAGCGGCCATCCTTCCCGCAAGATCACTGTGAAGGAACGGAAGAAACACGGCGGGATCAAGAACCGTTTCGTACTCCTTCGGGACCTCGCCGGATGAAAGAAGTGTGTCTTTCCATTTCAGGAAGTCCTCTCTCGTAACCGCCTGCGGCTCCTGCCACTTTGCGAAGTCAATCTTTTCAAGTATGCTGTGGACAGCGCTCCCCCTGCGCGCGCCGGAAGAAAGCGCAGAGCCCGCGCCCTGAGCATTTTCGTCCTGCGAATCTCCTTCCTCCCCGCCTGTAATAAACTGCGGAAGATACGGAGATACCGGCTCCTGTGAATACAGCAATCCGGCCGCCTCAGTATCTGCACCGGCGCCGCTCCCTTCGTTGTTCCAGGCCCTTTTCAGCTCTGAAACGCTCGTCTTTGTGTACAGCTGCGACATGTCCTCCCGCGGATAGCGCCAGGAGAACTGCTCCCGGACTGCGCCGGGGCCTTCTCCCGCCGCCTGCAGCACCGCCCTTTCAAGGGCGTTTCTGCGAAGCTCCTGCTGTATCTGGTCCCAGGTGTCATTCAGCTTAAGGTCCGAAGAGCTGACCGTCGTTATATTGATATACCGCTCTGTCTCCGGAAGGCCCCGGACCGCGCGCAAAATGAGCTCAAGATATCCGGGAGATGAGAGGATTTCATACGGCGGAAGGAGCGCGTTTTCTCCGCCCTCCTGCTGCTGCCCGTCCCCAGGGGGCGCGGCTTTCGACGCTGTCCCGATCAGGATCAGCTTTTCTTTGGCTCTTGTAAGCGCCACATATAAGACCCTGAGCTCCTCGCCCATTGCGTCCCGCATGATACGCTGTACGATGGCGTCCTTTCGCAGCGTGGATGTCCTGACTCGCAGCTGCGGATTATAGTAGTCGATTCCTATCCCCAGATCCTGCTCCGTGAGCATCATCCCCGAGGTATCCTTGCTCCGGAAAGCAAACCTGCTGCCGAGGCCTGCCACTATGCAGACGGGAAATTCAAGGCCCTTGCTCTTGTGGATCGTCATTATTCTCACGACGTCCGATTTTTCGTCAGAAATGTTGACCTCGCCGAAATCCACCTCATATTCCTTCATCTGGCTGATATACCTGAGGAACCGGAACAGCCCCGTGTAGGTGGTCTTTTCAAAATCCGCCGCTTTCACAAGCAGTGATTCCAGATTTGCAAGCCTCCTTGTGCCGCCGGGAAGAGCGGTCATGTAATCGTCGTATCCGCTGTCATAAATCAGTTCGCTGATGAGCTCATGGATGGACATGACTGTCGCGCGGTATCTCCATCCGTCCAGCTTATCGAGGAACCTTCCGCACTTTTCTGCCAGCTCCGGGCTGATATCCGCAGGGGTGTCCTCCTCGCCGGCAGCACCTTCGCCGGTGCTCCTTCCCGCGGCGAAGGTCAGCGCGTCGTAGTACCGCTCCTTTCCGCCCGCCGCCCTGATAAGCGCCAGCTCGTCCTGGTCAAAGCCTCCGAAGTACCCGTTCAACACGCCATACAGCGGTATATCCTGCACAGGATTGTCAATCACCTTTAACAGATCAAGGATCTGGCGGATCTCCTCCGTGGCAAAATACCCGGCCTTATAATCCACATAGAGAGGGATTCCCTCCTTCTCGAACACCTCCCGGAACGCATCATTCCACGCACCCGAAGAGCGAAGGAGAATGACAATATCTTTGTACATGGCAGGTCTTGTCCTGCCCGTGGAAACGTCCGTTATGGGAAGGACGCCGACAATTTCCCTGATCTTCTGCGCTGCGGCAAGCGCCTCCCTGTGCTTTGAATCACCGGGGGCAGATTCCTCATCCGGGACATCCTCCTTCTCCCGAGGCTCATCCCTGCCGGGGGTCAGCAGGATCAGCTCTGCCTTATACGGGGACTCCTGTTCATCATAATCCCGCGGATATGATGCACCCACCTTAAGAGATACATCGCTCCCGTACCCGACGCCTCCGACTTCCCGTCTCATGATCCTGGAGAAAATAAAATTCACGCTGTCCAGGACCTCACTCCGGCTCCTGAAATTCTGGTCGAGATCGATCCTCTCGCACTGCGGGTCGTCGTACTGATAGGTATCAAACTTCCCCGCAAATATCTCCGGTCTTGCACCGCGGAAGCGGTAAATACTCTGCTTGACGTCGCCTACCATAAACCTGGCGTATCTTTTGTTTTCGCCGGAAAAGTCCGCATCGCCCGCAATGACGGACAGGAGCAGCTCCTGGACCTCATTGCTGTCCTGGTACTCGTCGATCAGGATTTCGTCGTAGTGCTGCCTGTAGGAAAGCGCAGCGCTTCTTTGCTTCAGTTTTCCCTCATCGTCAGCCTCAATCATGATCTGCAGGGCGAGCCGCTCAAGATCGGAAAAGTCGATGGCGTTTTTGTCCCTTTTCGCACTGTCAAAAGCTTCGGCATACCTCATGGTCAGTTCGATGAGTGTCCTTAAGGGGCCGGAGGCTTCACGCATCCTGAACAGAGCTGTCTCAAGACTCTCCGAGCAGTATCCTGCAGCCATTTTCGACAGCCGTTCCTTTATGTCGTCCCGGATGCTTTTGACAAGCTCTCTCTTTTCTTTGCCTGCATCGCCCGAGCGCACGGCCGGAATCTTCGAAAAAGCATAATGGGATGCATTTCTCAAAGCTTCCCAGGCTTCGCCGCGCCGGGAAAGCAAATCCCTGCCGCACCGGTTCCGGTAAGCGAGGTAATCCTTTAGCAGAAGATTCTTTTCCTCCGCAAGAAACCCCGCATAGGGTGCGGGACCATCCGGCATCTCACAGATCCGCAGCATTTCTTCATACTGCTTTTCAATTCCTTCAAGGATTTCCAGGCCGCTCCGCAAAAGCTCTTCCATCCAGTCACTTTCCAGGATATCCTCCACAGACCCGGGCTCGTAGTCCCTGAGTCTTTCCGTAAGCCACACTTTTGGGAACGGATGTGAATCCGCAGCGCCGTACAGCTCAAAGATCAGATCCTCGAGTGCCGTATCGTCAGAGCCCGGGCAGAAATATTCGACGCAGCGGGAAAACTCTTCATCGCTGCGTGCGTATTCCGCATCAAGGAAGTCCTTCATTACATCCTTCATGACGATCTGCGCTTCCTGTGCGTCCATCTGCCGGAATCCCGGATCCAGTCCGATGTCCGCAAAATTATTGTGCAGAAGATAGCTGCAGAAGCTGTCGATCGTCGTGATCTGCGCGTTGTGCAGAAGAGTCTCCTGCTTCTGCAGGTGCTTGTTGTCGGGATCGTCTTCGAGCTTTTTCGTGACGGCAGCAGCGATCCTTTCACGCATCTCGGCAGCTGCCGCCCTTGTGAAGGTAACGACCAGAAGGCGGTCAATATTCAGCGGGTTATCCTTCCTCGAGATCATACGGATAATTCTCTCTACAAGGACTGCGGTCTTTCCGCTTCCCGCTGCCGCCGAAACGAGAATGTTGTGCCCGGCCGCATCCAATACCTTCTGCTGTTTTGGTGTAAACTGAATTGCCATCGGATATCCTCTGTACTTTTATTTTAGCCCTGAATATCTCTTCTCCGGTATCCCGGAAGCTTAACGTCAAACCCGCACACATCCTTGAATTCGCAGAACGTGCATGCATTCCTCCTGTTTTTCAGGTTAACGGGAGAAGCATCTGTGCGTCCGTCCATAATTCCGAGGCACAAACGCCTTATCGAGCTGAAAAGCTCTTCTCTCATCAGATCGTATTCTTCCCCGGTGAATATCTTTGATGTCTTTGCAAAGCCGCCTGCCTTAAGAAGCTTTACCGGAATGACACACGAATCGGCCCGTCCGGCTCCAAGCCCAGTGTCGAGATGGTGCACCGCATCGTCATCCGCGCTGACAAGTCCCTTCGGACAAAGCTTTTTCATCACCGCCTCGCCGGAGCGCTCCAGCATCTGCAGCACGACCTCCTGCAAGTGATCTCCTGCAGGTGCAAGGCTCCTTGCTATATCGCCGGTAAGGACCGGATCATCCAGATGGTAATACAAAAGCGCGGCAGGCGCTGTCTGCGCGCCCGGATACTTCCTTTTTAGGAGTTCCCTTGCAGCCTCCATATACAGCATCAGCTGAATTTGGAGTCCCTCCTTCATATATGCGCGGTCCAGGTCATGAAGGCCGGATTTGTAGTCTACGATCTTGACAAGGAGCTTTTCTCCTTCCCTGAAAATATCGTAGCGGTCAATTCTTCCCTGCAAAATGGCATAGCGCCTCTCGTCAAGCTGCAGCGCAAAGCTCCCGTCCCCGCCGAAGGGGGCCTCCGATGCCGCCGGCACAAAATCTCCCTGCTGCACCTGATAGCGAAGTGTTTTGACGGTTCTGTCCAGAATTCTTTCGATCCGTTTAATCTGTGAGGTGCTCCGTGCGCTGTCATAGAGGATCGAGTTTTCGTATACCGCCGCTTCCTCATGAAGCGCCTCCCGGATAAGACGCTCCGCGTCCTCGTCGCTGAAATTCCTGCAGTCAAGCCCCTCACGGGAAAGCTGTGCAAAGAAACGCTCGATACTCTCATGAAGTACTGTTCCTGCGTCCTTTGCCTGATAGACATATTCCTTTCTTTCCTCGAGCCCGAGTCCATAGCGCAGGTACTGCCTGAGGTAGCACTGCGCGGCAATTTCAAGGCGCGATGCGGATGTCCTGAGGACCCGCCCGTAAAGCTTTGCAGCCGCCTCCTTTGAAAGAGGCTTGGGCTTATACGACGAGAACGCCGCCTCCGTGAGCTGTCCGATCCGGACAGCATCTGCCGTTTCCGGTCCTGCGGCAAAGCCGTACAGTGACAAAAACACGGCTGCATCCTCCGGAGAGCGGTCGAACATTCCGTCGGCGTACATCCTGAGCGAGGATGCCAGATACTTTTTAAGATCCTCCGGACCTGTGAGCTTCAAAAGGACAGGCTCCTGCTCCGGAAGCTGCTCTGCTATGAAGGGGAACAGGTTCTTCAGCCGCGCAATCAGGTAGGAGGGCCGGATGCTCCCGCCGGCAGACGATACGCGCGCATAGGAAACCCAGAGCTGCCGCGACGGTTTCGTCATATTCAGATACAGGTAGAGTCTTTGAATGTACATCTGCTGCCTGGGCGAGGGTGAGAGTTCCTTCCTGCAGCCGACCAGGATTTCCCTGTCCGGATCGGAGAGAAGTCCTCCTTTGGACGTACTCCTCGGAATGGAGCCGTCATTGGCGCCGAGAAGATAAAGAACCTTCACCTGCGTCATTCTTGTCCGCTCGATATCTCCCGCAAGAACCCGGTCCGCCTTCTGGGGGAGCGTTCCCAGCCGTATCTCGGAAAGGCCTGTCTCGATCAGTTCACGGTAGTCCCTGGCCGAGATCGGCTCATCCCCAAGAAGCATATAGATCTGATCAAGAAGGTCGATTACCCTGGCATAGATCTGTTTATACTCCGACTGCCTCAGCTGGTCCTGCTCGCCCGCAGCCCTCTCCTCACAGGCCGCAAGCTTCTCCTGAAGGCGTCCCTGCACCATGAATTCATATAAAGCCTTCGTTCTTCCCGCCGCCGTTTTCTCAGGGACGGACTCCGGCATAAGGGGTCCTATCTCGCGCAGGAACTCCTGCCGTCCTTCTTCCGCCTCCGCTTCAAATGCGCTCTGCCATTTGCGCCTGGAACGGATGCCGTGCTCAAGGCAGTAATTTTCAAGTCTGTCGACCTTCTCCCTGGACAGGTCGGATAAACCGCTTCTTAAAAAGCGGAAAACCGTCGGATAGGAATAGTCGGACGCCGCAATCTCCAGTGCGCCCCGGATGTGCTCTGTCAGAGGGTCATGTTTTACATTTCGGGTAGTATCGATATACACCGGAACCTTATACAGCGCAGCCTGCCTTTTGATTTCATCCGCATAGGAGGCAAGATCACCGGTAATAATGCCAAAGTCCCTGTAGGCATATCCTTCCTGTCTCATGGTCCTTCGCAAATGGACAAACATCTCCCGCACCTCCTCCTTCGGAGTGGCGGCACGGATGATCCGGATGCTGTCCGTTTCCTCCTTAAACGGCCTCGCGGGGTGACGAAACAGCGATTTTTCAAGATGCTCCAGGGCGGGATTTGCATCGAACCTGCCGGATGCTGTATGGGTGAGGTCTGTATCCTCTCCGTGCGAAGCGCCCGCTTTGCCAGCGCAGCGGATGATATCCCGTATGGTTTTGCGGGAGAGATAGAACAGATCCTCCTCGGAGAATTTCTCCTTCTCTTCCATGCATGCTTTTACAAAATCCGCGGGACGGGGCCCGCCGTCCTCCGCTATGGTTATGCAGAACACAACCTCCTTTGCGTTCTGCAGAAGGCCCTCCAGCACGCTGTACTGCACCGGGGTAAAGCCCGTAAAGCCGTCAAATACAATGACACTTTCACGTATGAGCGCAGAGTCACGGATTGTCCCCGCAAGGAGCGAGAGCTCCTCTTCTTCCGTCATGAACCTGTCTTTTTCAAAGCCAAGGAAGGCCTCATAGAGCTTTTTGATGTCCCGCAGTTTACCCTCCAGCGCGCCGTGCCTGTTCTCACCGGCAAAGCCCGCCATATCATCGATATCCTCTGCCGAGATACCGTATTGCATGAATTCCGAAATAACCGACTTTACCTCGCTGATCATTCCGGGCTTGTTCATAAGGCTCCCGATGAACGGGAGCTTATCCGACATGGACGATGCCAGCCTTCGAAGGATCAGCATTTTCCCGAGGTCATTGAGCGGCGCAACAGGAGTAATCCCCTGCTCTTCAAAAATCCTGTGGGCGAGCCTTCCGAAGCTGAGAACATCAATATTCATGATGCCCCTGCTGCCGCTCATCATCACGAGATCTTTCTGCGTCTGCATCGTATACTGCTCCGGAACGATGTACAGAAAGTTTTCCTTTAAAGACAGCCGCTCCAGCGCAGCCTGTGCCCTCGCTGCCATCTCGCGCTGCATCGCCAGACTCTTACCGGCGCCGGATGCGCCGAAACAAAACCTGTATGACATACCGATATCCTTTATACCTGCTGCGGCCGGGCCGCTTCGATCTGAGTTCTGAATGAGCCATGCATGCAGTTACGCGTCCGCGCACGGCTCATTGCTTCGCGCATAGTAAAAACGGAAGGATGCCGCACAGCACCCTTCCGTCTATTATACCGATTATCTTATGGAATCGCTTTATTTCTTTTTTCTTGAAAGTGACTTGCCCTGTGAGATCTGGAGGTCAACTCCGGTATGCTGGGGCTCGTCGTCACTGAATACAAAGTCCTTTCCGGGAAGGACGGCGTTCAGGATAATACCGACCAGGGATCCGGTAGCCAGTCCGGAAAAGCCGATTGAAATGCTGCCCACGGGGATGCTGATCGAACCGGACGCGGAATAGTTGATACCGATGGACAGTACCAGGATCAGCGCTGCGATCAGGACGTTCCTGCTCTCGGAGAAGTTCACCTTTGTCTCAACGATGTTGCGTACACCGACTGCGGAAATCATTCCGTAAAGGATCAGGGAAATACCGCCGATGGTAGCTGCGGGCATCACCTCGATGATCGCTGCGAACTTGGGGCAGAAGGAAAGGATAACCGCAATGCATGCAGCAAGGCGGATGACCGCGGGATCATAAACCTTTGTCAGTGTCAGGACGCCGGTATTCTCACCGTATGTGGTGTTGGCAGGTGCTCCGAAAAGAGATGCCAGCGTTGTCGCAAGTCCATCGCCAGTGAGTGTTCTGTGAAGTCCGGGATCCTTGATGAAGTTCTTTCCTACGGTCGAAGAAATAGCGGAAATATCACCGATATGCTCCATCATTGTAGCGAATGCGATCGGAACGATTGTGATGATGGAAGAAATCAGAAGGCCGCTGTTCAGGTTTCCGCTTGTAAAGATGGAGAAGGCCGTTCTCTGATAGGAGAGCGGAATTCCGATCCACGGAGCCGCTGCAACCGCGGAGAAGTCGATCAGGCCCATGACTGCCGCGACCGCATAGGAAGCAATGACGCCGAGCAGGATCGGGACGATCTTGACCATGCCTTTGCCCCAGATGTTGCAGATGATAACTACGACAATGGCTACCAGAGCGACAAACCAGTTTGTCTCACAATTCGCAATAGCGGATGAGGACAGGTTGATACCGATCGCGATGATGATCGGGCCGGTAACTACCGGAGGGAAAAAGCGCATGACCTTGTTCGCGCCGTAAGCTCTGAAAAGACCGGCGAGCACAAGATATACAAGTCCCGCGCACGCTACGCCGAAGCACGCGTAGGGAAGATCGGGATTCGGCTGACCGTCGATCAGGGGAGCGATGGCCGCGTAGCCGCCGAGGAATGCGAATGAGGAACCCAGGAATGCAGGTACCTTCTTCTTGGAAATCAGATGGAACAGCAGCGTTCCCAGTCCGGCGAACAGAAGCGTCGTCGATACGGAAAGGCCTGTCAGGAGCGGTACCAGGACGGTTGCACCGAACATGGCGAATACGTGCTGGACGCCCAGGATGAGCATCTTTCCGGTGCCGAGTTCCTTTGCGTTGTAGATGGGCTGATTGCCTACAGATACTTTGTCTTTACTCATTATTACCTCCCTTTCTTAAGACATTTAAGAACCTTGTAATAACATTAATAGAGCCGGAATGACATCCATTGACATCCGGCTGTGTTACACTATTTTTCATCATCGAAGAAATCAACAACTTCCTCCGCCGCTTCTGCAGCAGCTTCGGGAATGGATTCTTCCGTATTGTCCCCTGCGGGCTCCTCTTCAGGCTCCGCAGCGGCTTCTTTGGCTTCTTCGGCTTCCTCAGCCTTCTCTTCCGCCTTCTCCTCGATGATATCGATGACACGCGCGGCGGAATCCGCCACGATATCCTTTACCTTTTCTGCTGTCTCACAGGCTGCGTCCAGAACTTCACTGCCCTTGGGACCGATCGCCTCTTTAACCTTTGAAATCGTTTCGTCCGTGCCGTGTCGGATGGTTGTATATGCCCTGTCGGCTGCATCCCTGATCGCCTCATAATCGACAGCGGATGCCTTATCCTCTTCTGCCTCGGCGCCGGTCCCGGCAGCCTTACTCTTTACTTTGGAAGTCCTGTCCAGATAGTAATATGCTCCTGCTGCTGCCGCACCGATCACGCTGCAGCCGATAAGAAACTTTCCAAGTTTACCCATAACCTGTCCTCCGGATTACGATCTTTAACTAACTAGCCTCGCAGGCTGATTCCGCCTCCTGCCGGCGTCCTGCCACAGGATATTGTGTCACGGTGTCCTGGCGTCCGCAGATCTTGTGCCCACGCTGCCCCGGTATTGCCATCCCCCCGGGCATCCTAAGTAGTGTACCCCATCCTGTTCAAAAAGAAAAGCACTATTTCTTGTCCCAAAATGAATTCAGTGCTATATTATTCTTCAGATAGACTATATCAGTCAATAATCAGAGGGACTATGAACGATAAATTTTTTGACCTGAAAAAAGAAAAACAGGCCCGGATGATCAATGCCGGACTCCGACTGTTCGCGCTCAACGGATATCATCACGCAAGCACAGACGATATCGTGAAGGAAGCGCATATCAGCAAAGGCCTTCTGTTTCATTATTTCGGCAGCAAAGCCGGCTATTACGCGTTTCTGTACAACTATGTCAACCGCTATGCCATCCTTGAGTTCTCATCCATGATCCGCACATCCGGACAGGATTTCTTTACCCTGCAGGAACAGCTGCTGAACGCGGAGGCTTCCGTCATGGAGCAGCACCCCTTCCTGTTCCTTTTCCTTCAGTCCGTAAGGAATGAGGACGACAGCGAGGGGCTTTCCGCTCTTGAAGAACCCGAGCGCAATATTATTGATTTTATCGATAACCTGGTGTCAAATTCCACGCACTCGGATTATCTTCGCATCAATGACTCCGCGAAGCTTGCGCAGATCATCCACTATGTCAAAACGGAACTGACAAGAGAACTGTTCATTGACCATACCACTCCCGTGGCCGAGTACAAAAGCCGCATGAGTGATTACATTGATCTGCTTCGTCATCTGGCTTCAAATATGTAGCAGCGCCCGCAGGCGGCCTGCTCCTTCTTCGATTTCGTCATCCGTAAGAGCGGCAAACCCGAGAAGGACTGCCGCCCGCTCCCCCGGATTCACGAAGCCTTCGCAGAATTCATGCAGCGGATAGATTATGACACCCGCGCTTTTCGCGCATTCGGCAAGCGCCCTTTCCCGTTCCCGGACCGATCCGTCCGGGGACTTTTTTTCCCGCAGAAGGATATGGAGCCCCGCTCCGGCGCCAAGGATTTCGAACCGCCCCTCCATCGCGGCAAGACACTTAAGGAGATGATCGTGTTTTTCCCTGTAGCGGTTGCGCATCCTGTTCAGGTGCCGCTCAAAATAGCCGCCGCTGATAAACGCCTCCAAAACGCTCTGGTCGACACGGGAGACCGTGGATGAGAGAAAGCCGCATCTGTCTGCAAAAACCGCGGCCAGTTCTTCCGGCAGCACCATGTAGCCCACGCGGATGGCGGGCGCGATGGATTTGGAGAAAGTTCCGAAATAGATTACCTTCCCGAAGCTGTCCATGGACTGCAGCGCGGGAATCGGCCTTCCCCTGTACCTGAATTCGGAGTCATAATCGTCCTCGATCAGGTACCTTCCCTCACCGGAAGCGGCCCATTTCAAAAGCTCCGCCCTGCGGGTGTACGGCATGACCATGCCCATCGGGAACTGATGCGCCGGCATTACATAAGCCAGATCGCACCCGGAATTCTCGAGGCGGTCTGCAAGAAGCCCGTCTTTGTCGGAGGGCAGATATGCCACCTTGTAGCCAAGCCCCTGGAAAATTCTCGCAGCGCGAAGGTAGGAGGGGTTCTCCATGGCAACGGTCTTCTTCTCTCCTATAAGGAATCTCAGCAGGGTCAGCAGATAATCGTTGCCTGCCCCGATCACAACCTGCTGCGGATCGCACACTACTCCTCTTGAAAGATGAAGATAATGGGTTATCATCTCCCGCAGCCTTAAGTCCCCCTGCGGATCGCCTTTTCCGAACAGGTCAGCGCTCTCCGGCCCCATAAGGCCCCGGAGGATCCGCCTCCATGTCGCGTACGGGAAAGCTGTCATATCGATATCACGCAGTGAAAAATCGATCACACTCTCGTTCCCGGATTCCTTGCGGTCTTTGAAACCGCTGATCCCGGCAGAATCTGCAGTCCCCTGCGCCGCCCGGGCGCCTGTGCCCCGTACCGCAGCTGCCGCCGGGCTCTGCGGGAGGACCTCAATTCCGCAGACGTAGAATCCGCTGCTTCTTCTGGCCCGGATGTAACCTTCGTCAGCCAGCTGCGAATATGCGAAGTCAACCGTGCTGCGCGCGACGCCCAGATTCGCCGCCAGAGAGCGCGACGAGGGGAGCTTCTCGTCTTTTTGAAGCTCCCCCCGGATAATTTCTTCCCGAATATACTCATAGATCTGCTCGTACAGATGCCTGCCGCACTGATCGAGCCTGATATTCAGTTCCATGGCATTATTTCAGTTTAAATGAACTCTTCAGCGATACAATGCGGTTAAAGACCGGTTTTCCTTCCGTGCTGTCCTTATAATCGACACAGAAGAACCCGTTTCTCACAAACTGGAAACGGTCAAACGCCTTTGCCTGCGCCAGCGCCGGCTCCACATACGCCTCTACGGTCGTAAGAGAATTCGGATTCAGGTTGAGGGATCCGTCCTCATTGTAGACGCCCTTTTCCTCATCGATGATATTCTCGTACAGGCGTACCTCTGCCTTCTTTGCATCCGCGGCGTGGACCCAGTGAATCGTTCCCTTGACCTTCCGGCCTTCGAACCCGCTCCCGCTCTTTGTCTCGGGATCATATGTGCAGTGGACTGCCGTGACTTTCCCGTTCTCGTCCTTTTCGAACCCGGTGCACTTCACATAGTAGGCGTACATCAGGCGGACTTCATTGCCGGGATACAGTCTGTAATACTTTTTGGGCGGCTCCTCCATGAAATCGTCGCGCTCGATCCAGAGCTCCTTACCGAACGAAACCATGCGTGTCCCGAGTCCCGGATTTTCCAGGTTGTTCGGAGCTTCCAGCATCTCGACATAAGGCGACTGTCCGTCATCACCGCTCTCCGGCCAGTTGTCAATCACAAGCTTGATCGGATCCAGAACTGCCAGCATGCGGCTGCAGTCCGGCTTCAGATCCTCTCGGATGCAGTACTCCAGAGCCGCGTACTCATTTGTCGACTGGCTCTTGGAAATACCGGCCATCTCGACAAACTTCTTAATCGCCGAGGGGGTAAAGCCGCGCCTGCGAAGGCCCGAAATCGAGACAAGCCTGGGATCATCCCAGCCGTCCACGATTTTCTCCTCGACAAGCTTCTTAATATATCTTTTGCCGGTGACAACGTTGTTGAGATAGAGCTTTGCAAACTCGATCTGTCTGGGAGGAACTTCAAACTCCGCTTCCTTTACGACCCAGTCATACAGCGGTCTGTGGTCCTCGAACTCGAGAGTGCAGATGGAGTGCGTAATTCCTTCGATTCCGTCTTCAATCGGGTGGGCAAAATCGTACATCGGATAAATGCACCACGCATCGCCCGTATGCTGGTGGGACAGATGAGCTACCCGGTAGATAATCGGGTCTCTCATGTTGATGTTGGAGCTGGCCATATCGATCTTCGCGCGGAGCGTCTTTTCTCCATCCGCGAATTCACCCGCCCGCATCCTTGCAAACAGGTCCAGGTTCTCCTCGATACTCCTGTCCCGGTTCGGGTCATTGACGCCCGGCTCGGTCAGAGTTCCGCGGAATGCGCGCATCTCTTCCGCTGTGAGGTCCGATACATATGCATGACCCTTCCGGATTATTTTCACGGCGATATCATACATTTCCTCAAAGTAGTCGGAAGCATAGTAAATCTTATCGCCGTAGTCAGCGCCGAGCCAGGTCACATCCTCAATGATGGAATCCACGAATTCGGATTTTTCCTTTGTCGGGTTTGTGTCGTCAAAGCGCAGATTAAAGGTTCCGCCGTACTCAACGGCAAGGCCGTAGTTGAGCAGGATACTCTTTGCATGCCCGATGTGCAGATAGCCGTTCGGTTCCGGGGGGAAACGGGTATGCACGTGATCATATACGCCTTCCGAAAGATCCTTGTCGATTGCCTGCTCTATAAAGTTCCTGCCGGCGGGAGCTTCTGCCCCGGTCTGTGCGCCGTCCTGTGTGCGTTTTACATCATCTGTTGCCATAAATTACCCTTCTTCCACGGAATAGTTCGGTGCTTCCTTTGTGATCTGAATATCGTGAGGATGGTTTTCCTTGAGGGACGCGGCAGTAATCTTGATGAACCTGCCGTTGTCCTGGAGCTCTTTAATGTTATGAGAGCCGGTCAGTCCCATACCCGAGCGGACGCCGCCCAGGAGCTGGAATACGGTGTCCTCCAGGGATCCCTTATACGCGACACGGCCTTCGACGCCCTCCGGCACCAGTTTTCTTGCGTTCTCCTGGAAATACCGGTCTTTGCTGCCCTTCTCCATTGCGGCGATAGAGCCCATGCCGCGGTATACCTTATACTTTCTGCCCATGTACAGCTCGGTTGCGCCCGGGCTCTCCTCGCAGCCTGCAAAGATGGAGCCCATCATGCATACATTGCCGCCGGCCGCCAGCGCCTTTGTGATATCGCCCGAATACTTGATGCCGCCGTCCGCGATGACCGGAATCCCGTAGACCTTTGCAACATCATAGGCATCCATGATCGCCGAAATCTGGGGAACACCGCACCCTGTGACGACACGGGTCGTGCAGATGGATCCGGGGCCGATACCGACCTTGACCGCATCGGCGCCTGCATCAATCAGAGCCTTCGCGCCCTCTCCCGTAGCAACATTGCCTGCGATTACATCCAGATCCGGGAACTTCTCCTTGATCATCCGGATGCAGTGCAGTACATTCTCGGAGTGACCGTGCGAGGAATCAAGGACAACAACGTCAACCTTCGCGCTGATCAGCTCCTGGACTCTCTCAAGCACATTGGCGGTGATGCCGACGGCAGCGCCGCACAGGAGCCTTCCCATCGAATCCTTGGCCGCAAGCGGATACTTGATCGTCTTCTCGATATCCTTGATTGTGATGAGTCCGACCAGGTTAAAGTCATCATCCACAATCGGGAGCTTTTCCTTCTTGGATCTTGCCAGGATTTTCTTGGCTTCTTCCAGTCCGGTGCCGACCTTCGCCGTTACGAGTCCGTCGCTTGTCATGGATTCGCTGATCCTCTTCGAGAAGTCTGTCTCGAATTTGAGGTCGCGGTTGGTGATAATACCGACCAGCTTTTTGCCCACGGTGATCGGGACACCGGAGATGCGGAACTTGCGCATCAGGTTTTCGGCATCCTCAAGCGTATGATCCGGAGTGAGGGAAAACGGATCCGTGATAACGCCGTTTTCCGAACGTTTTACGCGGTCCACCTGTTCGGCCTGATCCTGAATACTCATGTTCTTGTGAATGATGCCGATACCGCCCTGTCTGGCCATGGCAATTGCCATGCGGTCTTCCGTAACCGTGTCCATTCCCGCGCTCATCATGGGAATATTCAGCCTGATCTTTTTTGTCAGATTTGTCGAAACGTCAACCTGATTGGGGACGACAGTAGAATACGACGGCACCAGGAGTACATCATCAAAAGTAATGCTTTCACCGATAATAGTTGCCATGAAATGCTCCTTTCTTTAATAGATAATAAGCACATAAAAGCGGCTTCCGGTCAGAAGCCGCTTAGTTTCCGGTTATTCTTAATAGCGGTAAACCTTTCTGGGCGCAAAAGCGCGCACATTGTCAAGAATGAGTTTACCGTCATCGCCATCAAGGGTAAGGACAAGCTTTGTCCCACCCTCAAGAAACAGATTATACTTGCTTTCCTTCTCCTCAGGATCGTGTCTGGAAAAATCCAGCTCTTTCTGGTTCTGTCTGTGGTTGTAGCTGTCAAGCTCATGGCTTGCAGCAGGCGCAAGGATTTCAAGCTTTTCGAGATCATACTTTCCCATATCCTTGCGGCGGGATTTCTTCATGATCTTGGCTACGCGCAGTTCTTTGTCGACGAGGGAATACTCATAATCAACCTGGGTATTCATCCCGACAAAGTATGCGCCCACGCCGCAGGCGATCGCAATAATCAGAGGAACAATCCCCGCAGCCATACCGAGCAGCGCGAAAGCCGCCGTCAGCATCATCAGAAGAATATACGCAAATTTGACCAGTGTGCTGCTCTTACTGTTAACGACAATTTCGATACAGCCCGTATCCATAAGCACGACCTCTCCTAAATAGTACTCGAACGCCTCAGATGAATTGTTATAAATCTGTCAGGGTATTTCGAATAGTTTATTACAGAAAAGGCCGAATTGCAACGGTGAATTCAGGATTGCCTCTCACTGGTAGAGATAATGCAGAAACGCAGTCGCAGCGGGCATCCGCTCACTGGAAGCAGCGATCCCGAAGAAGCTCGCGGATCTCGGATAAAAGCTGTATTCGGTGATCAGCTGTGAGTCGCCGACCGCAATTCCGAACGGGATCGGATCCTCCATTTCGCCGGGATCCGGCAGGACAAAGCTCTCTTTACTCTGCCATTCCTCCGGATCGGTAATCAGGGTCTCGGGCATCAGGCTGTAGTCCATCTTCTCGACCGCCTCGTTAAATGCCTTAAGATCTTTTCCGTCGACGTAGAAAATCTTCCCCTCGTACTGTGCCAGCTCCTGCTCTGTCATGGCATCCCGCAGATCCGTAAAAATGCCGTTATAGACATAGTTGTAGAAATGGAATGCGTTGCAGACCATCGCGTCGAGTTCCCGCGCCGCGGACTGCGCGGCTATTTTCTGGACAGTGCCCATGTCATACTGGGAATCCCCCTCCATGGAGAGCGTTTCCCTGAGATCAAAGACGACATCGTACTCCTTCAGATTAATCCCCGCATACTGCGCATAATCTTCCGCAAGCGCTTCCGACAGATAATCATCCGTTACCGACGCGTTCAGGAACATCACATTAAACGCCGTGGGCCTGTGTGAAACGATTGTCTGAATGATACCGACAACCACGCCGACCGAAATCACAGCGATGGCCGCCTCAATCTTATAGTATTCCCAAAACCAGGCAAGGTGTGCCTTAATGCCCTGCCCCTCAAGCTTTTTATATTGTTCTTTTATTTCGTCGCTGAGCATAAACCGTTACTTCTATACCTTAAAGCTGCGTCTCAACAAAGATAGTGTAAATCGCCTTGATCGCAGTATCAAAATCCTTATTTTCCACGCCGATGATGATATTCAGCTCGCTGGAGCCCTGGTCGATCATGCGGACATTGACATGAGCGTGCGCAAGTGCCGAGAAAATCCTTCCGGCGGTACCGCGCTGGCTCCTCATCCCGCGTCCCACAACGGCAATCAGCGCCAGATCCGATTCGATTTCAATGGAATCCGGGTCAGCGAGCCGGTGAATCGCGGAGACAACCTGCTGCTCTTTGCTCACAAATTCCGACTCATGAACGACGATGGTCATCGTGTCAATGCCGGAAGGCATGTGCTCAAAGGAAATGCCGTTGTCCTCGAACGCCTGCAGGACCTTCCTGCCAAAGCCGATCTCGGAGTTCATCATGTCCTTGGAGATCAGGACTGCGCAGAAATCCTTCCTGCCCGCGATGCCGGTAATGACATACCCGGACTTCTGGCAGGTGCTCTCAACAATCCAGGTTCCCGGATCTTCGGGATGGTTTGTATTGCGGATATTGATCGGGATTCCCTCATGCCTTACAGGGAAAATCGCATCCTCGTGCAGAACCGAGGCGCCCATATAGGAGAGCTCCCGCAGCTCCTTATAGGTGATCGTCTTGATGATTGCGGGATCCCTGACAATCCTGGGATCCGCGACAAGAAAGCCGGATACATCCGTCCAGTTCTCATAGACGCCTGCATCGCATGCTCCCGCAACGATCGATCCGGTGATATCGGAACCGCCGCGCGAGAAGGTGCGTACATTCCCGTCAAATCCCTGACCGTAGAAGCCGGGAATTACGGCCCTGGGCGTTTTCGAGAGCCGGGCACTCATGACCTTTTTCGTCTTGACATGGTCAAATATACCGTTTTCGTCAAAAAAAATGACCTCGGCCGCATCGATGAATTCATAGCCGAGATATGCGGCCATAATCCTCCCGTTCAGATATTCACCGCGCGATGCCGTGTAGTCCTTCTGAGGATCGTTTTTCAGCTTTTCTTCAATGACCGCGAATTCATCATCCAGTGAAAAATCAATATGAAGTCCCTGGATAATTTCATTATATCTGCTGCGGATATCCGTGAACGGATCCGCAAAGGGCTCTCCTTTGGACGCAAGCTCATAGCAGCGGTACAGAAGGTCCGTTACCTTTGTGTCACCGGAAAAACGTTTTCCGGGTGCCGAGGGGACGACGTATACCCTTGTTTCGTCCGCTCTGATGATCGCGCCGACCTTTTCAAACTGTTCGGAATTTGCAAGCGAGCTTCCTCCGAATTTGACAACTTTTTTCATAATCTCCTCTTTTACTTACAGCAGGCGTATGCTCTTTGCGCCAAGCTTCTGCGATTTTTCCGCAAATTCAGCCTCTGTGACAACTCCCGTTACAAACGCGTATTCCGCGGGATCCTCTGAGCTGACAGCTTCGATTCCGTCAAACAGGGCGGCCGCCTCTGCCGCTTTATCCGCGGAAACTCTCACAAAGAAACGGCTCTTTGTCGTCATCGGGTCAATCAGCTCGGCCTCAGTATTGTTAAGTCCGATATCAATGTTTCTGCCCTGGTTCTGTACGCATTCGATCACATCCGATACAACCGCGCTCGCCGTGGGCAGCTTTCCTGCTCCGCTCCCGTAGAACATCAGGTCGCCGACCATATTGCCGCGGACCAGTATGCCGTTGAAAACATCGTTTACAGCATGCAGAGGATGTCCCTGGGGCACCATATACGGCGCCGTCCGCACAAAAATCTTCCCCGTGCTGCGGTCGTGATGGCATACGCCGAGGAGCTTGACGGCTCTGTTAAGGCGCCTTGCGTACGCAAGATCCGCCTTGTCGATCGCACTGATGCCTTCGCAGGGAACCTGCTGATACTTTACATTCTTGCCCGTGACGAGTGATGCGAGGATGGCAATCTTGCGGCAGGGATCATACCCCTCGATATCCGCCTCCGGATTCTTCTCCGCATATCCGTTATCCTGGGCCTGCTTTAAAGCTTCTGAAAACTCCAGGCCCTCTTCCTCCATCTTGGTCAGGATATAATTCGTGGTACCGTTGAGTATTCCCAGAATATCCGTGACGAATTCCTGTGAGAAAGATGTGCGCAGTGGTCTCAGGATCGGGATTCCGCCTCCCACGCTCGCCTCAAACAGATAGCTGCAGTTGTGTTCCTTTGCGACAACCGCGAGCTTACCGCCAAGTGCGTCCACCAGCTCCTTATTGGAGGTGCAGACGCTGATTCCGCGCTCAAGAGCTCTTCTGGAGAAATCAAAGGCAGGGTTCTTTCCTCCCATTGTTTCACAGATCACGCGGATCTCCGGATCATTCAGTATAATGTCGATGTCATGCACGACGCGGTCCGCATAAGGGGAATCCGGAAAATCTCTGAGATCGAGTATGTACTTCACATTCAGGCCCTCGGGGAAATCTCTCCTGATCTCCTCCTGATTGCCGTCGATGACCTCGGCTATGCCGCTGCCGACCGTTCCGAAACCGAGTATAGCGATCTGTACCATTCCTATGTATCCTGCCTTCCTGTAATTCTTAATTTCCTGACACCCTGGAGCTCCTCCAGGTCATTTATCATCTGCCTCAGACCGACAGCATCCTGTTCGACCTGCAGGCTGATGCTCACATTGGCAACTCCGCTCACCGGAATAGACTGATGGATCGTCAGGATGTTCGCATGTGACCTTGCAATAACCTTCAGAATATCAGACAATATTCCTGTCTCATCATTGATATCAAGCGAAAGTGTAACGGTTGTCCCCGCGACACTGTCATGGAACTCTTCGATATCATTTTTAAATTTATAATAGGAACTCCTGCTGATCCCCGCCCTGTCTACAGCTTCCTGAACAGTCGAAACCGCGCCGCTTTTCAGCAGCCTGTCTGCCTGGACAACCTTCAAAAGGACTTCCGGAACCGCCCGTTTTCTTATTACATAATACTCAGTAGCCATGTTTTTCTCTCGCGGACATTTGTACGCCAACGAGGGATATATTATCATTGAACGACCTCTGATGCAATAGTTATTGTACAAATATAATATTTATCGAAATTTTAATTCCACGGATGACACCAGTGTTTTAACGTGTTAAAATTTTATTATGTAAAAGCGATGCTGTATGCAGCATTTGCATTATTTTCTATGATGGAGAATGTCAAATGAATAAGAAAATAAAAACACCCGCTGTCGACTATCTCTTTGATGCGATACTTGCTTTGGAAAACAGGGATGAATGCTATACCTTTTTTGAGGACTTATGCACAGTCAATGAGATTCTCTCTTTATCACAGAGATTCGAGGTAGCATCCATGCTCCGCAAGGGGGAAACCTACCTTTCGATCGCGGATAAAACGGGTGCGTCGACGGCAACAATCAGCAGAGTCAACCGCTCACTGAATTACGGCAACGACGGCTACGACCTTGTTATGAGCAGGATTGACGGGAATTAACATTAGCATAAATATACTTTTCAACATGTAAAAGCTGTACTATAATAAAAGTGATGCGGACTTTACCGCAGAAGTTTTCATGCATCTGGAGGAAATAAAATGAACAAGGGTACTGTTAAGTGGTTTAACAATCAGAAAGGTTATGGTTTCATCTCTGATTC
>CADBPC010000125.1 GCA_902796425.1 uncultured Lachnospiraceae bacterium | reverse complement strand
GCTACAGAGGAGCCCGCTCAAAGCAGTATAGAATTGCAAAGCAGTCTGTCATGAGAGCACTTACTTCCTCCTTCGCAGGCAGGAAGCAGAGAAAGAGAGACATGAGAACTCTCTGGATTGCACGTATCAACGCAGCTGCAAGAGTAAACGGCATTTCTTACAGCCAGCTGATGCATGGACTGAAGGCAGCGGAAGTGAATATCAACCGTAAGATGCTTGCCGAACTGGCAGTATCCGATGCTGACGGCTTCAAGGCACTTACAGAGCTTGCAAAGAGCAAACTTGCATAAGAAATGATATTTGAGCGCTGTGACAGTCAATGGAAACATGACTGGGACAGCGCTTTTTCTTATTTGCACTGCGGTATGGAGGATAGCGAAACATGGCAAACTATGCGTTTGGAATAGATGTCGGCGGCACAACGGTAAAGCTCGGACTGTTCACCGCAGAGGGAGAACTGCTTGATAAATGGGAAATTCCGACAAGGACCCAGGACCACGGCAAAAATGTTCTTCCCGATATCGCGGAGGCGGTTCGCGGGAAGGCAAAGGAGAAGGGATTCTCTTTTGAAGACGTCAAAGGCGTCGGAATCGCGGTGCCGGGACCGGTTCTGGATGACGGTTCCTGTACGGTATGCGTGAATCTCGGCTGGGGACATGTTGAAGTATCCAAAGACCTGTCTGCAATGCTGGACGGCGTCAGGGTAGAGGTTGCCAATGATGCCGGCGCTGCCGGATTCGGAGAAATGTGGAAGGGCGGCGGCAGAGGCTGCAGCAACGTTGTCATGGTGACTCTGGGAACCGGAGTAGGCGGCGGAGTTGTCGTAAACGGACAGAATGTATCCGGCGCCCACGGCTCGGCTGCCGAGATCGGTCATATGCAGGTTTCATGGGATGAAACCGATGTCTGCAACTGCGGTAAAAAGGGCTGCCTTGAGCAGTATACATCGGCGAACGGAATCGTCCGTGTCGCAAGACGCGCGCTCAAGACGAACAGGATCCCCACCTGCCTTAAGGATGATGAGAATCTCTCCGCGAAGCTGATCTTCGATGCGGCAAAAGAGGGCGATGAGTTTGCCATGGGCCAGGTCGAGGAGTTCGGCAAGGTGCTCGGAAGAGCGCTGGCCGCGATCGCGACCGTTGTTGATCCGGAGGTGTTCGTCATCGGAGGCGGCGTATCCAGAGCAGGCCATATTGTCACGGACGTCGTCCGCAAATATTATATCCCTGCCGCTTTCCAGGGCTGCAGAGATACCGGGTTCAAGCTTGCGGAGCTCGGAAATGACGCCGGTATCTACGGCGCAGTCAAACTGGTTCTTTAAATCTGTTCAGGCAAACAGGCTGTCGGCGTAGCGGACGGAGGCCATGGCATCCTTTCCGTAGAAATCAGCGCCGATCGCGTCTGCATATTCCTGTGTCATTACGGCGCCGCCCACCATTACCCTGGTGTCCGGCGCTTTTTCGCGCAGCTGGCGGATGGTCTCTTCCATATTGACGACGGTTGTCGTCATCAGGGCGGAGAGTCCGACCAGCTTTACATTATCCCGCAGGGCTGCGTCGACAATGACCTCCGGGGGAACGTCCTTTCCGAGATCGATGACATCGTAGCCATAGTTCTCGAGCATGACCTTGACGATATTTTTCCCTATATCATGGATGTCGCCTTTTACCGTTGCGAGTATTACCTTCGCCTTCACGGCCTGGGGCGTATCCTTCATGGACTCCTTGATGACTTCAAACGCCGCCTTGGCTGCCTCGGCGCTCATAAGAAGCTGCGGCAGGAAAACAGTGCCGCTCTCAAATCCCTGTCCGACTCTGTCGAGTGCGGGGATCAATTCATTGTCGATCAGTTCCATGCCGCTGTGACTTTTTAATCCTTCGCGCGTTGCCGTCTTGGCACTCTCTGCCATTCCGCGCTCAACACTCGCGGACAAAGACAGCTCTGCGGGGGCGGCCGCGGCGTCCTCCCGCCTTCCGGCTGCGGGGGTATCCGCGCCGGCCTGCGCTTTATAGTCCTTAAAGGCGTCTATGTATTCGCCGCACCGGGGGTCCATGTCAAGAAGCGCCAGTGAGGCTCTGTAGGCCTGCATCATGGCAGCATTTAAAGGATTGATGATCGCGCAGGAAAGACCGCTCTGGATCGCCATGGTCAAAAAGTGCGAGTTGACCAGCTCCCTTGCGGGAAGCCCGAAGGAAATATTGGATATGCCCAGAATCGTATGTCCCTGCAGGCGGTCCCGGACCTTCTGCAGCGTCTCAAGCGTGACCAGCGCGCTTTTTGATTCAGAGGAAATCGTCATGCAAAGACCGTCGATTACGATATCCTCTCGCGGAACGCCGTATTTGTCTGCGGCAGCGTAGATCTTCTCTGCGATGGCGGTCCGCTTTTCGGAATTGTCCGGAATACCATCCTCGTCCAGCACAAGCCCTACCAGAACGCCGCCGTATTTCGCAACCAGCGGGAAGACTTCTTCTATGACCTCCTGCTTGCCGTTTACGGAGTTGATCATGGGCTTTCCGTTGTAGATCCGCATGGCTCTTTCGAGGGCCTTAATATTGGTCGTATCGATCTGAAGGGGCAGGGCAGTGACTGCCTGAAGGCGGCGGACGACGGTTTCCATCATCTGCACCTCGTCTATTTCGGGCAGCCCCACATTCACGTCGAGAATATGCGCCCCAGCGTCTTCCTGACGAAGAGCCTCCTGCAGGATGTATTCGATATCGCCGTCACGAAGCGCCTGTTTGAACTTCTTCTTACCCGTGGGATTGATGCGCTCGCCGATGATGACCGGCTTCGGGCCGATCTCGACTGCCTGCGAGAAGGAAGTGACAAAGGTACGTCTTTTCCTGCTGCAGGAAACAGGGTAAAACGGGATATCCCTGCAGCGTTCGATCAGCTTTTCGATATACTCGGGAGTCGTCCCGCAGCATCCGCCCAGCACATGTACGCCGAGTCCGGCGATTTCGGCCATGGTCCCGGCAAATTCATCGGCACTGACGTCATAGACGGTCCTGCCGTTTTCCTGGCGGGGGAGCCCTGCATTCGGGTTGACGATTACGGGGATACTCGCTATTTCGGTTATGCGCTTTACGATCGGCAGCATCTGGGCAGGGCCGAGAGAGCAGTTGATGCCGAGAGCGTCGACCTTAAGTCCCTCCAGAAGGGAGACCACGGCTTCGACACTGCCGCCGGTAAGGAGCTTTCCTCCCTCGTCGTAGACGGTGGTTGCCAGGACAGGGAGATCGCAGTTTTCCTTTGCGGCGAGAACGGCAGCCTTCAGCTCATAGGTGTCGTTCATGGTTTCAATCAGGACCAGGTCGGCTCCCGCCTCGGCGCCGATCTGCACTGTTTTTGCAAAGATACTGACAGCGTCCTCGAAGGCGAGATCCCCGAGAGGTTCGAGGAGCTTTCCGGTCGGACCGATATCAAGCGCGATATATGCGTCCGTGCGCCCTGTCAGTTCGCGGGCTTTCATGGCCAGCCGGACCGCGGAGGAAATGACCTCCTCCAGGTTTTCCGGATATTTCAGGCAGTTGGCGCCGAAGGTATTCGCATTGATTATATCCGCCCCTGCACGAAGGTAGCCGCAGTACAGGTCCAGAATGTCATCCGGCCTGCTGATATTCCAGGTCTCGGGAAGCTCGCCTCCCTTAAGACCTTTCCCCTGAAGGATGGTTCCGGTACCGCCGTCGCAGAAAAGACGCTCCTTTCCGAGACGATCCAAAAGATTGCATCTAACGTTGTTCATTTGCAAGACCCTTAATGTATTTACATTACCTTTTGTAGCTGCAGGTATCCGAATGAGAACAAGACTCACATCCGCTCATTACGCAAGGCGACTTTTCGGGAGAAAGACCGATCAGCGCCGTAATGGACTTTGTTGGTACCATCAGCAGGGAATCTGTCAGTGTTATACCACAGGTTTTCGGCATATCGAGAAGACGTGAAAAATCTTTCTGGTGTTCCAGTGAAAAATCTCCGTAGCCCGGGGAAAAACGGGGACGACAGTAAAGACTCTGCCGTGCGGCCTCCGATATGATTCCTGAATTGATCTCGTCGCACCAGGCCTCCGCCATGGCGGCGCCTGCGGCCTGGCAGATGGCAGCGCCCGCCACATCGGTCAGCTGCGCCCGGGAAACCAGGCGGTCCGCTCCGATTCCGATGGTTACAGCCAGCATGCAGACCTGTGTACAGCCGCGAAGGTTGCCTGCCAGATTCCGGCTCCGGATTTCCAGATCCGCGAACCGCACGAACCCTCCCTCCTCCTGCGCATCTTCTGCCGGCAGAAGAGGAAAATAACGACAGAAGCTCCGGGGCGCGGATACCTCCTCGAGCTTCCTGATATATACCTCGACTTTGTCCGCAATATCCCGTGAAGGAACGACGCCGCGAAAGCCGAGGTATCTGTATACTTCTTTTCTGTCAATCTGCACCGACATATCAGCCGCCGATGATATCCGAGAGATTCTGCATGATTCCCGCGGCGATTTCCGGCTTGTTCATGGAGTAGACATGGATATGGCTGACACCGTTGGAAATCAGATCTATGATCTGCTCCGAAGCGTAAATAATGCCCGCCTGCTTCATCGTGGCGGGATTATCGCCGAACCGGTCCACCATCATGCGGAAGCGCTGGGGGATCGTCGCACCGGAGAGAGCGACACTTCTTGCAACCTGGGATTTGTTCGTGATCGGCATGATCCCGGGAAGAACAGGAACATTGATCCCCGCCTCACGGATTCTGTAGAGGAAATTATAGAGCGTATTATTGTCGAAGAACATCTGTGTCGTGAGGAAATCACAGCCGGCGTCGACCTTCTCCTTAAGATGCCGGATATCGTCAGAGGGACGTTCGCACTCGACATGTCCCTCCGGGTAGCAGGCACCGCCGATACAGAAATTCTTATCGATCGACTTTATATCATAAATAAGCTGCGAGGCATGGTCATAATCAAAGATCTTCCTGCCATCCTTCGGGATATCCCCGCGCAGGGCCATGATGTTTTCCAGCCCGTTTTCACGGTAAACCCTGATCATGGAAGCAACGTGCTCTTTCGTGGAGGAAACACAGGTAAGGTGCGCCAGCACAGGTACGCCGCAGGACGACTGAATGTCGGCGGCGATTGCAGCGGTGTTTTTGCTGGTTCCTCCCCCTGCGCCGTAGGTTACACTCATAAAGGAGGGGCGGAGCGCCGCGATTTTGCGGGCGGCTTCCTCTACGGCAGCATATTTATCATCTGTTTTCGGGGGAAATACCTCAAAAGAGACGGTGACTTCATGCGCTTTGAGAATATCAGAGATTTTCAAGATTTTCTCCTTTGCTCTTAATACGTATAAAAGCGGCGTTCAGCGGCCGGTACAGCAAAAGGCACAGCAGGAAATTACTGATGCAGTGAATGATATCGTACGGAATTCCCGCAATCCACCATGAGAATGCTGCTGCCGGTCCGCCCGCGACAAGATACGGGATGGAACACAGAGCCCCGAAAAACAGCCCGTACAGTGCCGACAGGATACAATAAAACAGGTGACCCGCGTGCTTCCTCGTCAGATAGACGATCAGTATCAGCGACGGCCACATGTACAGATACATAATGACCCAGTTGTGTACACCCCAGAAAGCTGTCTCGAGGAAGGTAAAAGCGACGGCAACCGGAAGGGTTTTCAGTCCGAAATGCAGGGTAAACAGGATAAACAGAAGCGTTATCAGTTCTACATTCGGAACAAAATCCAGCGCCCGCTTCACGGTTTCCAGCATCGCGAGCATCATTGCGCACAGCGCAATGTCTTTAATACGTCTCATATACGAAGCCGTACTGACCGCCGTCCTCCACAGGCTGCGCGTCAGCACCGTATTCACCGTAAGCGCCGTTCACATAGATCGCCCAGTAAGCCCCGTCCGTGTTATAGTCCGCCTTAAGGCCGTTGATGCTCTCGATGAAAAGACCGTACTCGCCCATGGAACCTTCATATGTGAAATCACCCGCCGCCTTCAGCTCATCCATCAGGTCCGAGAGATATTCCGCATCCGTCCTGCCTTCATAAGTTTTGACAGCCTGGTCCTTATCCGTAACAGTGACCGTGTATGCCTTCGAGCCGCTCACGGGCTTCGGGCCGAAAGCCTTGTACAATCCGAAAAACAGGGCAATCAGTACGATAATGGATATCAGGGCAATGATGATTTTGGTTTTATTGTTCTTCTTCATAGGCTTTACACTTTCTCCTTCTGCTGAATTACAGTGATGCATTGATACGATTCTACTATAATCTTCAAATTGCGTCAAAAATATGTTTGACATCGTGGGATGTCCACTATATAATACTACTTGCGTCGCGCGGGAACTCATACCGGGGTGTGGCTCAGTTTGGCTAGAGCGCCTGGTTTGGGACCAGGAAGTCGCAGGTTCAAATCCTGTCACCCCGATTCCTGAATTGCGATTATCTACTGCGGGTGTAGTTCAATGGTAGAACACTAGCCTTCCAAGCTAGATACGTGGGTTCGATTCCCATCACCCGCTTTTGCGTTCCCCTCAAAGAGGTTCGCAGCGCTGTCCGGGCCGGTAAGGAATACCCGGAATTCGCGTGTGTCCGTAGCTCAGCTGGATAGAGCAACGGCCTTCTAAGCCGTGGGTCGGGGGTTCGAATCCCTTCGGGCACGCTGAGGATGATAATCCTTAATACGAATATGGTGGGTATGGCGTAGTTGGTTAACGCGCCAGATTGTGGTTCTGGAGATCGAGGGTGCGAGTCCCTCTACCCACCCTAACGCAGCATCAGCGCAGCGGCAGCACGCAGGCTGCGGCCGCAGAAGCGAGATTACGGCAGTGGGCTATCGCCAAGCGGTAAGGCACAGCACTTTGACTGCTGCATGCGCCAGTTCGAATCTGGCTAGCCCAGTT
>CADBPC010000124.1 GCA_902796425.1 uncultured Lachnospiraceae bacterium | reverse complement strand
CTCAAAGTAATCTGTGATCGGTGCGGATGTGACCACATACTCCGTACAAATAAAGTCTTCATCGGCTTTCCCGTAATACAGGTTTTCATGCACGTCCCACAGGATCGTCCCGATCTCCGGGCGCTTCGGCTTGGCCATTTATTTACCCTCCAATGATTTTGAGTTTCAGCCAACACGGCAAATCTGTAGCCCATACCGCGCGGATATAAACGACATAAAACACGATAGCAGCGATAATAAGAAGAAGCAGAACAATAATCATCCAATCGTCATTTTTCATCGGCAATTCCTCACAAGCCGCTCAAACTCGACCAGCGTTTCATATTCCTCTTCGTCCAAAACATCCCATTTGATGTCATACCCGAGCTCCGTTTCGATTTGGTCTATTGTTACGAAACCATCTCCAAGAGCTGGAATCTGAACAAACTCAAAGTACGCATCAAGAAATTTGCCAACAAAAAAGTATTTGCCGTTTTTGCCGGAAAACTTTACAGAATCAAATCCGTTGTCTTTGGCGTACTTAACGATTTGCCTTGTGGAAATACCTTTCGGCTTATCACTCATGCTTTTTTCCTCCTGTGCTGATCGGCATTCGGGCACGTCGCCCAGTGTGCCATCCGGCCCATCCCGGTAGGCTCACCGTCAAAGGCCAGCCGACATCGGATGATCTCTCCGCGCTGCGTAACGACGGCGTCTTTCCCAGAACGATCTTCCAGATACGGTATCAATCCCTCGTCGCAGGGAATCCATTTGTGCTTTGGAGATTCGATCCAGACGATCGGAGCGCCGCATGATTTACAGGTTGCTGCCATTGGTTTCTCCTTTCAGCACCGCCTCGGCTTCATCGCGGGAAGACCACACCTTTCTACCAAAATCGCTGAACATAAAAGAATGGTTGTGATCTATGATTACCTGATTATCTATGCCATCAAGAACGATGCGCTTCACATCGTCCCCGATAATGTAACTACCGCGACGGTAGTAGACCATATCTCCCACCTTGCAGGGAAGAATAACAAGGCGGTCGCCACGGCGAGCCTCTGCTATGCGAACGGCTTCTTCTGCATCCGCAATTTGCTCCATGAACAAATTTAGAACACGAAGCTGTTCTTTGTTGAACGAATAGTCCTCCGGTGTGAGGTCGGTGTCTTCATACATCGCCAGCTTACGATACAGCCGCGGCACGATGCAGCCGTTGGCGCAGCCTCCTTCTTCGTGACAATCTCGCTTGCAGTATTTATCCTGACCGCAGCATTCCCACGGGTCGAGGTTTCTCCATGCTTCATCTGTCAGTCGTTCCATTATTCGCTCGCTTTCATAGCAGCGTGACCGTCAGCCGGATTCAAAAAGATCGTATTGCCGATTTCCCGAACATGGACGATCTCATAGCCCATGTTCCGCCATCCGAAGCAGAGCCGTATACCGCTGGTTGAGATCTCGATTTTCTCCACGACATGCGCGGCCAAGATACGAGGAGACTTCTTCCCCTCAATGCGATAGATCTTGTCGCCGATTGCGCAGGGAAGAAGCGGGAGCCTTCCCGCGTCTTCTGCATCTTCATACTGCGCGAGTTTTTCATAGGCACTTGCCCAAAAGACCGCGTTCTCCGGCTTGGGCAACGGGATTTCTCTATCTCGGTTAGTTAGTCTTTCCATTGTTCCTCCTGTCAAAAGAATGTAAGTTGCCCGAACTCGTTTTCCTCAAAGGCCGTTTTTACGGCCTCTGGAGGCCTCTGAGCTTCGGGGGATATAGACGCAGGGGTAAAGGCCTCATCTTTCGCGTCAGGCCGTTGCAACGGGGCAGATTCGGCAACTGGTGTATCTTCTTCGGCTACATTCTTGCTTCCACCGAAAATAGCCGCCAGTTTTCGGAATGTCCAGTCCTCGCTCGTCATCACCATCGGCGTGTACCACACGTTCCCGTGGTCAATCGGCAGCAGGCCGCGGTCATCGTAGAAGGTGGCCGGGTGCGCCAGCGTGTCTCCGACCACCACATAACCGGGGCAGCCCATCAGGGACAGCGCGATATAGCACATACAGGCCACGGTGTGGTCGATGTCCTGGGCCACAAAAAGCACCTGCCGCTGATAGTTGATGCCGCGTGCCAGGCATCCTCTGGCAAAGGCGACGAGCGTTGCCCCTGCGCCGCAGGCGGGGTCGAGGACGGAGACGAATCCCCGTTCCTCGATCTCTTTTTTCAGCTCGTCATAGTTGCCGGCGCAATCGGCCATAGCGCGGCAGACATCATAAGGAGTGAAGAATTGCCCGGCGGCAGAAGAACCGAAGTCGAGCGCCATATACATCTCGCCGAGGAAGTCTTGGTCTGGATTCTCTTCCATGCCGGTGGTGATCTCGGCTACCATCCGGGCGAAGATCTCCATCTCCTTCGGCTTGTACTGCTTCACGATGTCCATGTATCTGGCCTCGCGTTCCTCCCGGTGCCTAAGATCCACGCTGTTGGAAATGGCGATTGCCGTCATCCACAGGAAGTCGTCGAAGATCTGCCGCCGGTTTTTGCTACCGTCGAAAGCGGAGAACAGCTTGACGATTTCTTTTTGGTGCGGATCTCTGACCAGCCTTGCGTCACGCGCCATCACGTCACCTCATAAGCACGGGCCGGAAACCGGCCCGTATAGTTCTCAGGGAAGTATCTTTCATCCACGATACCGCGATGCCTACTGCCGTCGCTGTAGATCAGCCGCCTTTGACCGGATTCATAGTCTGTGAAAATCGACTCTACACGGACAATTTTGAACCACTCGTGACTTTCTGTGCTCTTGTCAATGACGATGATTTGCCCGACGCGCTTGGTGACTTCATCGAAGCTCAGCTCTCTGCCGTGGGTCTCTACCCATGTTCCGGGCGTTAACTCGTTATCGAATAAACCGATCTGATCCATGCCGTCACCCTCGCATCAGGTTTTCGCGGGCGATCTTCTCAGCTTCTCGCCACATCTTACAGCGCTCTTGGTCATACTCGAAGACTTCCTCTGCATGGGGAGAACTGACAGCGCGAGCGGCTACCTGCAAAAGCTCCACAACACGGTCTTCAAGAACCGCCTTGTTTTTGGATTTCTCCCGGAGATCCCACAGATTCCACAGCCGGTCTCGCTCACGTTCGGAGATCGTACCCCAGCCGAAAGATTCCTGAATATCGTCCTTGGACGTGTAATCGGCAAGATCGATAAAAGGATCCTCGGCTTTTGCCTTGCTCCTGCTCCGCGTCTTGTCTTTCCGGTAGCGGGCGATGGCGTCATTGATGTACTTCCTCGCCGTGTCCTGATCTTTCTTGATTTCCTCGATCCGGGCGCGCTTGGCTTTCATTTCAGCCGTCGTATTGGCGTCCCAAAAATCCATGACGGCCTCTGCTGTGTACAGATCGGCCATTGCTTATTCCTCCGGCACGTCAGCGGGGAGGACTTCACGGATTCCCTCTTCGGAGAGCGGGCCGACGATGCCGGCGTTCTCCAGCTCATCCATCAGACGGGCGGCTCTGGCATAGCCGAGTTTCAAACGACGCTTCAGCAGGGAAATGCTGGCCTTGTTCTCCTGCCTGACCAGAAGCGTGGCGGCAAGAATCAGATCTTCATCCGGCGCGGCCTCGTTTTCCGGGTCGATTTCATCGTCTTCATCGTCCGGATCCTCGGGCTCGTCTTCATCCTCGGCTTCGGCCTCGTCGATTACCGGCATGTTCTTGCTGTTGACCACGTTTCGGTCAAGCGTGTCCCGGTGGAAATACTGCAGCCAGAAATCAGCGAGTTTGCAGTAGATGTTCTTGAACTTCGACCGCAGCGCCTCGG
>CADBPC010000123.1 GCA_902796425.1 uncultured Lachnospiraceae bacterium | reverse complement strand
GCTGATTCGACAGACCCCGTAAGTTTACTTACAGGGGGATGACGAATCAGCCGGATGCATACGGCGAACGCCGCGACAGTGAGGGACTGAAGGTCCCGTAACTGGCGGCATGGCTCATTGCGAGGGTCTCAACGGGAACTTGCTCACGAATGGCCGTATGACAGACTGGGAGCATACGGCGAACGCCGCGACAGTATGCATCCGTAGGATGCTTAATGTCGGCATGGCTCGTCCGGGAGTTTTTCTAAGGTGTTCATCAAGATAATATGATAAAATAATAACGAAATGCGGCAGCGGCGGGGGACGGTTCTTCGCCGGAATATGCAGGCATAACAGGCAGAATATGCAAAACACGCAGAAAATGCGGTTGGGAACCGTCCTCTTCCGCGAATGCAGAAGGAGGAAACATGGCAGTTAATCGTTTTGTACTGAACGGTATGTCTTTCCATGGTCACGGCGCGATCAATGAGATCCCCGGGATCGTAAAAGGCAAGGGCTTCAAAAAGGCTTTCGTCGCTTCCGATCCGGATCTGGTAAAGTTCGGTGTTACTGCGAAGGTAACGGATCTTCTTGCAGCGAACGGAATTGATTTTGAGGTCTATTCGAATATCAAGCCCAATCCCACGATCGAGAACGTGCAGCAGGGCGTAGATGCGTATAAGGCTTCCGGCGCTGATTTCATGATCACCATCGGCGGCGGCTCTTCCATGGATACCGGCAAGGGCATCGGCATTATCGTTAACAACCCCGAGTACTATGATGTCCGCTCTCTGGAGGGCGTTGCACCTACAAAGCACCGCACAGTTTTCACGATCGCTGTTCCCACAACCGGCGGTACCGGCGCGGAGTCCACGATCAACTACGTCATCACGGATGTTGAGAAGAAGCGCAAATTCGTCTGTGTGGACCCTAACGACATCCCGGATGTCGCGGTTGTTGATCCCGATATGATGTCCTCCATGCCCAGAGGCCTTACTGCTTCCACCGGTATGGATGCTCTGACACATGCAATCGAAGGCTATACCACAGCTGCAGCATGGGAGCTTGCGGACTGCCTTGACCTCGAGGCGATCAAGCTGATCGCAAAGAACCTTCGCAAGGCTGTTGACAACGATCCCGACGGACGTGAGGGCATGGCTCTTGCACAGTATGTAACCGCAATGGCATACTCCAATGTCGGTCTCGGCATCGCTCATTCCATGGCTCACACACTTGGCGCGGTTTATGACACACCGCACGGCGTTGCCTGCGCGATGATGCTTCCGATCGTTATGGAGTTCAACCAGGAGTACACAGGCGAGAAGTTCAAGGATATCGCCGAGGCATTCGGCGTTGACACCACCGGAATGGATGCGGCTGCATACCGCAAGGCTGCAATCGACGCTGTCCAGCAGCTCTCTGTTGACGTAGGAATTCCTACAAAGCTTGAGAAGCTGAAGGAAGAGGATCTTCCGTTCCTTTGCGAGTCCGCAGCGGCTGACGCATGCGCTCCCGGCAACCCGAGACCTGCTACCCTTGCAGACTTCGAGGCGATGTTCCGGAAGCTGATGTAACAGAATAAGCTGTATAATGTTTTATCTGACTGGGCTGCCGCACCTGAAAGGGTGCGGCAGTTTTGGTATTTTCCACCATGAAAAGTATGATGAGTACAAGGATCTGAAGACTCCGCAGATCGCTGAACTTGTGAAGGACAGGATCCGCACGGCGATCACCGAGCAGGAGCATGCCCAGCCCGCATGAACCGCGGCAGGTGTCAGCCTGCAGTGAGGCGTTTCAGATTCGTGTCTGTTTATTCCACGATGACCTTTGCGCGGGCAATGTTCTTGACCTGCGTAAAGAGATCGTCTTTATCCCCGTTCCGGTTGGCCTTGACGCGGACCGCCGCGTAGTAGACGCCAGGCTCCGGGAAGGTGTATTCCACAGTGGCCTTCGCTGCGGACAGGCCGTCCTCGGTAAAGCACTCCACACAGCCCTTTACGGGATAGTCCGCATTGATTCCGCCGGGGAGATTCCGGTTGTCGTTAAAACCAAAGTCCATGGCCGTGACATCACCGGCGCCTTCGGGAACCTGCGCGTGGGCGGTAAAGGTAACGGGCTCACCCGCTTTTACCCTTGCGCAGTCGCTGCCATTCGCGGTCAGTTCCGCGACGGGCTGCAGGCCGCGGCGCTCCCCGGCTGTCGGAGCCGGGATGATCTGACCGTTCTGATACTCATATACGCTGCTCGGCAGCGGTTCGATTCCCTTTTCAACCCAGGCGGCAAGGTCCAGCAGAGCCTGGCGGTGAGCACCAAGATAATTGGTGACCATGTTATTTTCCATAAAGGTCACATCGCCGTGCATGCAGCGGTCCATATAGTACACTCGGAAATCCTGCTCGCCGCCCCTGGCTTCGCGAACCTTGCCGCGGTACCAGTCGGCGCACCAGGGGCAGGTACTCTCATCCATAAGGCTCTGGACCACGATCGTTTTTCCCTGAATATTGCCGTCCTGCACGGTGCCGGTGCCGGTAAAGAAGTAGCCCATGACGCTCTTTCTCTGGGGGAGGGCGGGTTCACCGTTTTCATTCCTGAACTGGTCCCAGGCGTGGAAGTTCCGGTCGGCCGGTACCTGATGCCGGTAGTAGGACTGGAGTGCTATGTAATCGGAGTTATCAAGCAGGATCTCATCACCGGGGCGGATCTTTCCCATTATGCCTGCAAGATCACTGATGCCATAGCTCATGCCGATGGTGATGCAGTCGCCTTCAATCCTGTCCAGCAGGAGATTTGTACCTGCGGCTTCGCCGCTCAGTACGCAGACATTTACGCCCTGCAGATACAGATCGTCGCCCCGGGGGACATCCTCCAGCTGTATCCAGGCGCCGGCGCCGTCAGCGAGCATTTTCTGCCAGGCAGTGTCCACGCCGTTGCGGTCATCGATTTCCGGCTTTTCGGGAGCGGCACCGGGCAGATGAACCCTGCGCACGCGGCTTTTAAACTGCAGCCGGTCGCGGCAGGCGCTGCTGCCCGGATCAGCGCCCAGATATCCGGGCATTGTCCAGAAGTCTCTGAAGTAGTCCGGATCGCTCATCCTGACTACGGGAGAGAGCACGGGAAGAGAGCCGTCGTTAATCTGTCCGTTTGCCTCGCAGTACCAGATGCGGGGGTCAAAGCCCATGGCCATGATTTCGCGGAGCATCGCGCTTTCGGTCTCATTTAATCCGTCACAGGGATCGCCGCTGCCGCCCGCGTCAACGTTGTCTACAATCCTTTTGAAAACATGCCGCAGCACGCGCTGGCCCTGGACATGGAGCGTGATCGTGTTCGGAAGGCTCACGGGCGAGCCGATTACGTAAGGGACGGCACCGTCCCAGGCGTCGGTATTCTCAATACAGGCCATGGTCTTGTACCCGCCGCCGCTGCCGCCGAAGACATAGCCGTAAGGGCGTTCGCAGCCGTAGAGCTCCATGGCAAGATCGCGGGAATACTCGGCCGCAGCCGCGCTGGACTTCCATACCACCGTGTTGTCACCGGCTGGATTCGGCGCAGCGCCCGCTTCCATGTTGGTCTC
>CADBPC010000122.1 GCA_902796425.1 uncultured Lachnospiraceae bacterium | reverse complement strand
GTCGTATTCTTTTCTCTGCTCATTTATATTCTCATTCTTTCTACCTGTTTTTTCAAGGTATATCAATAATACCGCCACATCGGCCGGAGTTACTCCGGACATTCTGGACGCCTGTCCAATCGATGAGGGGCGTAGATCTTTCAGTTTCTGTCTTGCTTCAAGCCGGAGACTTTCCACATCGTCATAATTGATATCTCCGGGTATTCTGCGGTTTTCCAGCTTCTCGAACTGTTCAACCTGCTTTTTCTGTCGTTCTATATAACCTTCGTACTTGATATCGATCTCTACCTGCTGTTCGATCTGTTCTTTCAGGTAGCCTGTATTTGTTCCGTGCACCAGTGTTTTGATTTCTTCGGAGTTTTCTATTTCATTCTCCAGGCTGTGCGGCATCGGATCGACGCCTTCTAACAGCGAATAGCTCATTTCCGGTCTGCACAGAAGTTCTGCGAGCGAAACACCGGTTTTGAGTTCACTGGTACCGATGCTCCTCAGATATTCCTGCGTCTTTGCCGACGCTCCGATTTTCGTGTCTTTGAGTCTTTGAATTTCTTTTTCGATAATTTCCTGTTTGCGCTTGACCGCAAGGTACCGCTCCACGGATACAAGACCTGCCTTATAACCTGTTTCCGTAAGGCGCAGGTCTGCATTGTCCTGTCTGAGCAGAAGTCGATACTCCGCACGGGATGTCATCATCCTGTACGGTTCGCGGTTGTCCTTGCTGACAAGGTCATCGATCAGTACGCCGATGTAGCCCTCTGACCGTTTGATGACAACCGGCTCTTTCCCCTGAAGCTTTGCGGCAGCGTTGATGCCTGCGATCAGTCCCTGGGCTGCAGCTTCTTCATACCCGCTGCTGCCGTTGAACTGTCCGGCACAGAATACGCCGTCGACAGATTTCATCTCCAGTGAGAGTTTCAGGTCATTCGCATTGATGCAGTCATACTCGATGGCATACGCATTTTTGACGATGACACAGTTCTCAAGTCCCGGTACTGTCCGGTACATTCTCTGCTGGACGTCGTCCGGCATCGACGAGGACATCCCGTCGACATAGACTTCATTTGTATCCAGACCTTCCGGCTCGATGAAAACCTGGTGTCTGTCCTTTTCAGCGAATTTAACGACCTTGTCCTCGATCGACGGGCAGTAGCGCGGACCGGTGCCTTCGATAATTCCGGCATAGATCGGTGAGCGGTCAAGATTGCTCCGGATGATTGTGTGCGTCTCTTCGTTCGTATAAGTCAGATAGCAGGGTACCTGTTCAATCTGTACGCTCTCCGGGTCCGTCGAATAGGAGAAGGGAATCACCTTCTCGTCACCGTACTGCGGCACCATTTTGGAATAGTCCAGAGTCCTGCCGTCCATTCTGGCAGGAGTTCCTGTCTTGAAACGTCTCATGCCGGCGCCGAGCCGGTCAAGACAATCCTTCAGGAAGGTAGATCTCTGCATTCCTCCGGGACCTGTCTGGGTAATGGATTCTCCGACAAGACATCTCGCGTTGAGATATGTGCCGGTGCAGATGATCACGGCGCTGCAGTCATAGACCGTTCCCGTGTGGATCCTGACGCCGGTGACTCTCAGCTTGCCTGCAGTCTTTCCGGCAGCCTTACCAGCAGTCTTTCCGGTATTCTTTCCGGCAGTGTTCATGCAGGAATCTGCGGCGGACAAATCTACGGAATTATCCGTCGGATCATCTGCCGTTTCCGTAAGAATCTCTGTTACCTCAGCCTGGCGGATCGTAAGGTTTTCCTGTTTTTCAAGAACCTTACGCATTTCCTTTGAGTAGGCAGCTTTATCCGCCTGTGTACGCAATGAGTGTACTGCCGGGCCCTTTGAACGGTTCAGCATTTTGGACTGAATAAAGGTCTTGTCGATATTTTTACCCATTTCACCGCCGAGGGCGTCGATCTCGCGGACAAGATGCCCCTTTGAAGATCCGCCGATGTGCGGATTGCAGGGCATCATCGCGATGCTCTCGACATTCATGGTAAATATAACCGTGTTAAACCCCAGTCTTGCTGCAGCAAGCGCAGCCTCGCACCCGGCATGGCCGGCGCCGATGACGCAGATATCCGCCTGAATATGATATTCAGACTTATCCCTGCTGCCCGCATTCATTTCCTTATTCAGTTTTTCCTGTACTGTTCCCGTCAATTATTTTCCGACTTTCGAATTTCCCGAATCTTACTTATTTCCCGAGGCAGAATTTTGAGAAGATTTCCGTGGCGACGTCATCCTCCACCGTTTCGCCGATGATTTCTCCAAGGCTTGCATAAGCGTTCTGAAGGTCAACCGAAAAGAAGTCCTCCGACATTCCGCTGTCGATGCTGGATATCACCATGTTCAGGGATTCCATTGCATCCTTTGCATCCTGGATCTGCCGCATATTTGACAGCAGAATTTCGCTGTTGTTCTCGATTTCGCCGATCCGGAACATTTCACGGATGGTACTCCTTAAGGATTCCATACCGTCTCCGGTTTTGACCGATACCTGGAGGATCCTGCCTTCTTCCCGCCTGCCGGCGCTGCCGGCGATGCCAAGATAGAAGCTTTCTGCCTCCTCATCGGTAATTGCCCTTGGCCTGTCGGTCTTGTTCAGCAGGAGAATGCACTTTGCTCCCGCCTCTGTCTGCCGGCGCACCGCCTCCGCCGTCTCACGGTCCTCATCTGTAATCCCGCAGGACGAATCCAGCAGGAACAGAATCAGCTGGGCGCTCTCAATTTCTCTTAGTGCCCTTTCGACGCCGATTTTCTCGATCTCATCTTCGGTGGAGCGGATACCCGCCGTATCCACAATCTGAAGAAGAACTTCTCCGATCCGGACCGTCTCCTCCAGCGTATCTCTGGTTGTTCCTGCAATGTCCGTAACGATTGCGCGCTCGTAACCGGACAGACTATTTAATAAGGAAGATTTTCCTGTATTCGGCTTGCCCGCGATGACCGTCCGGATTCCTTCTTTCAGGATCCGGCCCTCCTGGGAAAACAGGATCATGCCGGCAAGCTTTTCCTTGAGTTCAAGGCATATGCCCCTCAGCTTTTCCGGATAGCCGTCCAGGGAATAGTTCTCCGGATCGTCCAGGGCGGATTCTATGAAGGCAATCTCATACAGAATCCTTTCCCTGAGGGACCTGACGCAGGTCAGGACGGACCCCCGGATTTGTCTTGCGGCGGTTTTTGCCGAAAAGGAATTCTGCGCGCTGATGATATCCATCACCGCTTCCGCCTGGGTGAGGTCGATCCTTCCTCCCAGGAAAGCGCGCTTTGTGAATTCTCCCGGCTGCGCCGGACGGACTCCTTCGGCAAAAACAAGGGACAGAATCTTCTGCATCAGATACACACCGCCGTGTGTATTGATTTCCACAGTGTCCTCCGTCGTATAGCTGTGAGGCGCGCGCATCACGGACACCATCACTTCGTCGACGGTCTCGTTCGTATCCGGATCGATGACATAACCGAAATGAATGGTCCCCGGCCTGAATCCGGAAAGTGTTCTTTCTCCCTTTTTTGACCTGAAGAGCTTGTCGGCGGCGCCGACAGCCTCTGGTCCGCTGATTCTGATGATTCCGATTCCCGCGTCGGAGGCAGCCGTGGCAATTGCCGCGATTGTGTCCTTCTGCAGGCTGTTGTAAATCAGGGACATACCTATCCTTCCACTGCCTCGAATAATAAAGCACCTGCCGGATAGTAGCTTTTCCGTTCAGGTGCCTTACCTATTTATTTTTTCAGTGTCACAACGACTCTTCTGTTCGGATCCTCCCCCTCACTGTAAGTGGTGACATATGGATCACCCTGCAATGTCGAATGGATGATACGTCTTTCATATGGATTCATGGGCTCGAGCGCCATGGATTTTCTTGTTTTCTTTACTTTAAATGCTATGTTCTTTGCCAGATTCTCCAGTGTTTTCTTTCTTCTTGCCCTGTAGTTTTCCGTGTCCGCCTTTACGTGGACATATCCTTCCACATCCTTGTTCACGACCAGCGATACAAGGTACTGGACTGAATCAAGAGTTGCTCCTCTCTTGCCGATGAGGATTCCCATGTCGTCACCCTCGAAGTCGACGGTGAGGATGTTCTCGCTTCTGTCAAAGGTTTCCGTGATCTCAACATCGATTCCCATCGCATTGAAGAGAGCTGTAAGGAACTCGTCAGCTCTTTCCTTGAATCCGGCGATCTGCTCATCTGTATATTCGACCCTCGGCTCCTTCTTTTCGGCAGGATCGTAGACCGGAATTTCGATATCCGAATCATCTACGATTTCAAAATAGTTTCCTTCCGACTTTCTTCTGTCGCCGAATCTGCTGTTTCTGCGTCCTCCGAAGTCATGAGATTCTCTGGAGTCTCTGGAATCACGGGAATCCCTGGAGTTTCTCGAATTTCTGGATGACCTTCCGCCGTCTCTTCCGGACCTGCGGCCTCTCTCACCGCGCTCGCCCCTTCCGGACTCTCTTCCGTAGGACCTGCCATAGGATTCTCTGTCAGAGGAATCTCCGTCATCTTCTCTTGCGGGAGGAAGAGCTGCCGCTCTTGCCTCGACATCGACGTAACCGAACTCGTCGATTGTGCTCTTAAGGAATTCTTCCTTTTCCCTTGCGGACTTTTCCGTATCCGCCGGCTTGTACTCTTCCTGTGCGGGTTTGCTGTAATCCGCCTTTTCCGTATTTTCCTGAGCCGGCGCTGCGAGAGCATCGCCCTGAGCCCTGGAGGCTTTCTCCGGATTTTCCTTAACTCTTGCCCGAATTACTGCCTTTCTTGCGTTAAATCCAAGGAAACCTGCGCTGCCCTGGTCAATTACTTCATAGTCAAGTCTGTCACTTGTAACAGATAATTTCTGGCATGCGGTCGTAATACAATCGTCCAGCGTTTTCTCGGATACCTCAATATATCCCTGTGCGTCGTTCACCTTATTTCTCCTTTGTATCGTTATACCGGCTTACCATATTTGCCTTTGAAGCAAGGGAGCCTTCCTTATATTTTTTATCCTGGTAATACTGTTTTGCCTTTTCAAAATCTTCCTTCTGGTTCGCTTCACCGGAGGAAGGTACCGCAGCCTTCTGGCTGATTGTCCTGCGGACGGGTTTTGCCGCGCCTGTGGAATCAATATTCTTTGTATTCATTCCGGCGTATTCCTGCATGCGCTGTGTCATGGTAGGCTTGTCGCCCCGCTTCTCGTCCTTGATCTTCGTCTTCTCGGCCTGCTTTGCGATGTAGGCTTCGATATCCATCTTGTCGATGCTCTTGTTGATGAAAACCTGCTGGATGGAACGGATTACAGAACCGGCTACCCAGTACAGTCCCATACCTGCGGGAAGTGTGAAGCAGAACCATGCGGACATGATGGGCATCATGTAGTTCATGGTCTTCATCGAGTTCATCATCTGGTCCTGCTGGGCATCGGCTCCCTGGCTGGGCTGCGGCATAAGAGCCACGTTGATGAGCTGCGTAACTGCCGCAAGGAGCGGAACGATAACCGCGGCGATAATTCCGATGACGGACTTGTCAGCCCAGGCTTCGCGCATGGTAAACCAAGGCGAATTTCCGATGTTCAGCCCGAGGAAATTATTGTAAACATTCAGCTTGCTCGCTGTTGCGGCAACGTGCTGGGAAAGTGACGAAAAGTGCTCGGAAAGCGCGTTCCAGTCAGCAGTGGAAAAGCGGTTCAGGACATCAATAAATGTGTTCTGCACATAGGATGTCACACCGCTTGTAAAGCTTTCATTTGTAAACTGTCTCTGGAACTGGGCGGCAGCGGAGAAGGTCTGCAGATATTCCGCGGCCCCGCTCTGTGCGATCAGCTCATCCACAAGAGGGAAGAACGCTTCCTTCACCTGTGTGACATATGCGGGGAAATTGTAGATAACACGATAGAGGGCGAACAGGATCGGCATCTGGATCAGGAGCTGCACACAGCTGCCGGTGGGAGAGACGCCGTACTTTTTGTACACGGCCTGCGTCTCCTCGTTCATTCTCATCATCGAGTCGTTGTCTTTTTTGTTTTTATATTTAGCCTGGATCTTCTGGATCTCCGGCTGCATGATTGTCTGGAGCTTGCTGAATTTCTGCTGCTTTACCGTCAGCGGCATCATCAGCATATAAATAATGAAGGTAAACAGTATAATCGCGAGTCCGATATTGGGCAGGCCGATCTTGTCCAGGATGAAAAAGATGGCGTTCATAAGATAGCCCAGAATCGTCGCGACCGGTCCGATAATGAATGATGTCGATTTTGTTAAAAGAATAGGATTAAACACAAAAGTCTCCTTAAAATGTGGTCAGCCCGCAGTCTGTACAGGAGACTCAGCCTGCACAGCCGGGGAAGACAGACATAAGAAACAGACAGTCAGGGAACCGGATCATAACCGCCGTGGGAAAAAGGATTGCACCGGATGATTCTCCAAAGTGCGAGCAGTCCTCCCTTGAGCGCTCCGTATTTCTCTACTGCCTCCAGGCCATATTCCGAACAGGTCGGAGTATAAGGGCATTTCGTGCTTTTCAGCGGCGAAAGATATTTTCTGTAAAATCTGATCATCGCGATCAGAAGTTTTTTCATCATAACCGCGGTATCTCTTTACTGTTATTTATGGAACTGTCTTCCTTGATGCAGCCCAGTCTTGAAAGGTTCTTCAGCAGCGCTCTTTCGATCTCATAATAACTGGCACCGTTAGCTGATCTGCGCCCTACCACCACAATATCCGAACCGCTATCGGACATAATCTTTTCATTGAGGCGGAAGCTCTCCCGGACGAGTCTTTTGATCCTGTGGCGTACTACGCTGTTTCCTACCTTTTTACTGACAGAAACCCCTAACCTGTTCTTTTCCGTTCCGTTACCCAATACGTAAACCGCGAGGTATCTGTCCGCCCTGGACCGGCCGTCCTTATAGCATTTCCTGAAGTCTTCGTTTTTCTTAATCAGCTGCATCTTCAGTATTTCAGTATAAAACAAAGCCGCATTTGCATGCGGCTTTGCGGAAGGTCATTTAAACCGTTAATTCTTTTCTGCCCTTTGCTCTTCTGGCTGCAAGAACCTTTCGTCCGCCGGCTGAAGCCATTCTGGCTCTGAAACCATGAACTTTGGAGCGCTGTCTTTTCTTGGGCTGATATGTCATCTTTGCCATGGGAATACCTCCTTTATAATAATCGAATCATTTCCGCGGAAATGTGAGTGTCTGACCGTCGTTTCCGAAGAAATGTATTAATCATTCTTATGATCAATAACCACCTTAACTCTGGTAAGAACAGCTTTATCATTATATTAAATCAATAATTGCGAGTCAAGCATGAATCTTCGAAAAACCTTGAAAATACAAGGTTTT
>CADBPC010000121.1 GCA_902796425.1 uncultured Lachnospiraceae bacterium | reverse complement strand
GTTATTTTTCCCATATGAGCCACCTTTCCATTTTGTCTTTGGCCGCATCGAGCGGCGTGTCCTTAAGATCAACCTTATAGCAGCGCAGGCCTGTCAGGCGGTATCCCTGCCGCCAGCCGATATTCTCCTCCGGCGCATATACCGCGTCCGCCATCAGGAACCACACGGTGTCTCCCGCCGCCTCCGCGCACTGAAGGAACTGTGTGGTTTTATCTTCCTCCGGGATAAGGGGGCTCTCCGGTATGAGACCCAGAACCACCTGCCAGGCGCTGTACGGGCTGTCGATATAGATAAGATCCCCGGCCGATGTCTCAGAGAGCACCACCTCGCCGTCCGGGTTGCTCTTGTTAAACAGCATTTCCCCGTCCACGTTGATGAAGAAATACGGCGCGCCGTCCTCCAGGTCATGTCCTTTGGGCATGCCCTCCTGCACGGTTTCAAGAGAGTTCTCCCTGCCGGAGCGTGCCTTAAGGACCGCATAATCCGTAAACATCTGACCGGAGCCGGAATACCAGCCGATGCCGATATACAGATCGTCACCGTCGGGACAGAGCTGCTGCACCTCCATATAGGAAGAATGGTACTCATCTGTCTCTACGGTTCCAAGCGTGATAAGCTCGTATGTCTCTGTGAGGTACTCGTAGAATACGTAAGCGCTGCGGTCAAGATCATAATCCGTCAGGATCAGGTTATTGCCTGCAAATCCGGCAAAGAGATAGTCGTGCCTTTCGCCCGCGGCAGCACTCCCCGGCCGGGTTATCTCATGCTGCCACACGGTGCCGTCCGTCACATAGGTGCCGGGCTCCCCGTAGGTGCTGATGCAAAGATACCGGTTGTTCTCCGACACGGCTCTTATCTGTGCATATTCATCGTTTGTCAGGGTTTCGCGGCGGGACCCGTCCGGAAGGAAGCGGCAGATGCTCTGCATATACCAGCCCTCCTCAACCTCCTCACGGACCGTCGCATAGATCCAGCCGTTCAGGTACCAGAGAGGTCCGTACCCCGCATTTTCACAGATGAGGCCGCCCCTGCCGCTCTCAAGGTCGTAAAACCAGAGCTCCGATCCATCGCCGATCTGCGAATTGGTCATAAACCTGCCCCACAGGGCAGCGATTTTCTCTTCTGACGCCGCGGGATCATACCTGCGGTAAAAAACCGCATTCCCGAGGCGCAGGAACATGCCGCCGTTGTTTTCAATATCCTCCGCCGCGGCAAACTGCGGGACAATGCGGCGGGACTCCCCGCCGGAAAGCCGCACTCTCTGCGCCTTCTTAAGAAGCGAGTCGGTATCGTCCGGGGATTTTAATGCGGTGAGGGGAATGTCCTTTTCGGTTATCCTCTCGAATACGACTCTCCCGTCATCTTCAGAAAGTGCCGTGCCCTCGCCGGATGCAGGCTCCGCGGATGCAGGCTCCCCGGATGCAGACTCCTCACCGTCCCACTCTTTTGCAAATCCGGCGATATCCTCTGCAAAGACAAGCGTATTCTTATCCTCCAGGGTATAGCTGTCCTCGAGGAAATACGGCTCGCCGCCCGACTGGAGCATGGCGCAGAGGACTTCGATCCGGCCGGAGGCTTTTGCCCTCCTCTGAATCTTTGAACTGCCGGTTTTGGACGCGCCGGAAGAGGCTCCTGCCGCGCGCTCCTGCGGGACGCTTTGGAATTTACCCCTTGCAAAAGTCACTTCCCTTCCGGGAGTCTTCTGCCAGAGGGTGATCCTGCCGCGGGATGCCGCATCTGATAAGTCCTGCTCTGCAAATTCAAGGATCAGAGGGTTTTCTGCTCCTTTCTGTCTCCAGATCCCGAAGATGTCCTCCGGAATCTCCTGTGCCTTTCCCCCGGCACCGCCTTCTCCGGCGCTCTCATCTGAAAGGTATCCGCCTGCGCTCTCATAGAAATCCTCTGCCCCTTCCTCCCGGAAAAGCTCCAGAGAGCCCTCCCCGGTATCCGGGAAGAGGGAGTCCTCCGGCGCCTGTGTAAGCAGGATTCCCGTCTTTGTCAGCGTTACGGTATAGGGCGCGGGCGGCGCCTGATACATTCCCGCATTGGCCTGATTCGTAAAGGACTGGATGCCGACACTGACGGAATCCGCGCGCGTATCGGACAGCTCCGCGGGATTCTCCGGGATCAGCTCCATTGCATTATAGGACTGGACGCAGAAATCGCTGTCTTCATCATATTTGTAGCTGTATGTATCCCTGGCATAGAGATTTCCGTGAAAATCCGCGATTTCCAGCGTATAGTACAGCTCCCCTTCACTGTCCTTCGTCATGCAGGAATATTTTCCCTCGAGGCGGCTGGCAAGGGTGCTGCCGCCGGCTTTTGAAGCCTTCGCAGTCGCCGCCCCGGCGCTTATGGGCAAGGCGGCCGGGCAGACGGCTCCCAGCAGGATGGCCGCGATTAACAAAGCCGAAAGACGTTTTCCATTTTTCCCTTTCATAGGCCGCTTTCCTCCCATAATTTTTCCCTGATTATTCCCTGAATCCCTCCTGGCTGTTTCCCGGACGGTTCCTATTACAGTGTATCATGAACAGCCCCCGAAGGCATCCGCGGAACGCTTTACCCGGCTGTAAATATGCCGGTTTCAGGGTTATAATTAACAGTTATGAGAGACTTTATTATCAGAACTGAAGACGATCTTGCGGCTGCCGTGGAGGAGTTCGGGTTCCTGCCCTTTTTTGCCAATTCGCTCCCCGGCTTTTCCGTGGAGGAGCACATTCTCCCGGAGCTCTGGTTTACGGACCGGACGGGTCCCTGGGAGTGGAAGGGGCCGGTAATCCGAAGGACCGGCTGCGCCTACGGGAAATTCTTTGAACACAAGGCCGCCTGGATCAGCAGGGAGTGGTTCCCCGACTTTGCCAATTTCCGCAGGGACGGCTATGATTTCGACGCCCGGTTCGACGACGAGCTGGCATCGTGGCATGACAATGAGCTGTACTGCCTTCTTGCGGACAATGCACCGATCCTCTCCGGAGACCTCAAAAAGCTCGGGAATTACAGCAAGGACGGGAAAAAAGGATTCGATACGATCATCACAAGGCTGCAGTCCCAGTGCTACATCATCACGTCCGATTTTGTCTACCGGAAGGATAAGCTGGGACAGACCTACGGCTGGGGCGTAGCGCAGTACTCGACGCCGGAAATCATGATGGGGGACGACTTTACGTCGCGGGTCTATAAACGCACTCCGCAGGAGTCCTATGAGCGCGTGTTTTCCCATTTAAGGAAGCTCCTGCCGGATGTAAATGACAGGGCAATCGAGAGATTTCTCTCGTCCGGCTCGGCTGCCGCACCTTCCAGGGACGGGAGAGAGGCAAAAAGCTGGCTGGTCCCCTCCAATCCGAAGCTCTACGATATCATTCAGGGCTTTAAGGATCACCCGGTGCATGAATGGACCCAGTCCAATCCCAACATCCGGCCGGGCGATACGGTCTACATGTATGTCGGCGTCCCCGTCGGGGCAGTGCTGTTTAAGTGCGCCGTGGAGGAGACGGGAATTCCGTGGGAGAGTGAGCGCGGCCCGAAGCTTCTGATGACCCTGCGCCTTGAAAAGACGTATCCCGAAGATAAGATGACAAGGGAGCGCATGCGTGATTTTGACGTCGTAAATGTCCGCGGTCCCCGCTTTATGCCGGAGGAGATGATCCGGGAACTGGAGAAGGAGTAATCCAATGTCTGAGCTTTTATTTGTCGGTGTTGCACTTGTCGATTCGATTATCCGGGGCTTTGATCCCGTGCCGGTCTCCGCTTCGGGATTCCGGGCTGAGTCAGGGACCTTAAGCGTCGGGGGCGAAGCCGTCAACGGCGCGATGGCAGCCGCAAAACTGGGCGTGTCCACCTCCATCCTGTGCTCTCTTGGACAGGACGCCGCGGGCGACCTGATCGTCCATGCGCTTAACTCCTGCGGCGTCAGGACGGACCACATCGTCCGGAGCGCAGAGCACCCGACGCCGGTCACAACCATGTTCGTCGCGGATGACGGCACCCGCAAGTCCATCACCAACGGGTCCCACCGTTACAATTTCCACCCGGAGCAGTACAAAGAGACCCTTCGCAGCGCAAAGGCACTCGTCCTCGGCTCGCTCTTTCGGGCTCCCTTTGATGACCCTGAGGTGATACGAGAGGTTGTGCGCACCGCAAAAGATGCGGGCTGCATGATCTTTGCGGACACAAAGCTTCCGAATTTCCGGAAGCTGACCCTGGACGATATCAGCGATATCCTGCCGATGATCGACTGTATTTTCCCCAATGAAGATGAGGCAAAGTACTATTCCGGCAGGGAGAATCCGGAAGAGATGGCGGACGAGTTCCTTCGCCGCGGCATCCCCGCAGTGACGGTGAAGCTCGGCGCGAAGGGCTGCCTTTATAAGGACGCGCACCGGACACTTTGCATGGACGCCTTCCCCGTAAAGGCCCTCGATGCGACCGGCGCCGGCGACAATTTCCTTGCCGGCTTTGCGGTCTCCAGGCTGGAGGGGAAGGATACAAGGGACGCCCTTTCCTTTGCAGGCGCCTGCGGCGCAATCTGCACCTCTGCGGTCGGCGCCTCCACGGGACTTAAGGACAAGGCGCAGGTGGAGGAGTTCCTTGCGCAGTTTGGGGAGTAAAGCCCGATTCATTGAGTCTGCTCAGTTACAGCAGCCGTTGTCGCATGTATTTCTTTTCACAGCTTTGCACCATTTCGAGATTAGTTGTGTCAGTAAATATATGAGGCGGCTACGATGCCCCATCCTTGAAGATGTCCTTCTCTTTCTATCGTCAGTCCGATATTCTTAACCGTCCGATATTCCGATCAGACGGGACAGGTACAGTACAGATACATCCTTCCGGGCGGATGCTTTTTACAGGACCTCAGTCCCGTAGGTGATGCCGGCATCCTCCAGGGCCCGGATGACCTGCTGCCACACCTCGTTGTCCGCATAATCATCCCGAAGAAGCACGCCGTCCATCTCCTGCGCTTCCTTTACGATGTCCGCGGGGTCCGTGATGATACGGTCTCCGATCAGGATTTCCTTCTGCTTAATTGTAACCCGAAGGACGTTATCCTCTGCCTGCTGCGTTTCGCCGGTCTGCACGGCCTCTGATTCGCCCGCGGTTTCCCCGGCTTCTTCCTCCTGCACTTCAGAATCTGATTCTGTTATCTCAATCGGTTCTTCCTCTTCGGGCTCTGCAGGCTCCTGTGCCTCTTCGGCTTCCTGCTCTTTGGCCTCCGAATCTTCGATGCCGCTCTCCTGCTGCGCCGACTGCTCCGTACCTTTCCCGGGAAGAAGTCCTCCTCCCGATCCGCCAAGGCCGATCCCTCCGAACTGAGACATAAGCCATATTGCCGCAACGACTACCGAACCGGTAAGTACAACTTTCGTTCCTCTGGAATTTCCGCTTGCCATATTGATCTCCTCACATTTGACTGGATAGTACCGGAAGCTCTGCTTCTGACTGCTTTGACTGCATTAATACACGTACTCATACTGTCCCCGGAGGCTGTTGAGGATTGCAGTCAGGGCCTGGCTGTCTCTCCTGAGTATTCCCTCGGGATTCAGTGTCAGGACAACCGGAAGGTCGTCATTTTCGACGATAAATTCCTCGATCACCGATTTTGCGGCCGCGTACGCATCTCCCTCGGCTCCGGTTTCAAAAAGGATCGGCTCCGGCTCTTCACCGGGCGCCACGATCAGGATCTGTCTCTTCGCGGCGTCATTCTCGCTGTACGGGCAGCTGACGGAAACAATGCGCACATATTCGCCCGCGCGCTCATACTCGGAAACGCCGTGCAGGTAGGCGCTCTGCGCCGCTCTCTCGTTGAAGGTTCGTTCCCTTTCCGCGCCCAGGAGCGCCCTTGTCTCTTCCAGTTCTTTTCCGGTCTTAAACGCAGCTTCGTCTGCCAGTGCAAGGTCACTGCGCGCCGCCGCCAGTTTTTCCTCCGCAGCTGCCAGCTCTTCCTTAACGGACGCCAGCTTTTCTTCCGATGCCGTCAGCTCCTCCTGCATCTGTGCGGTTTTCTCATCCGCTTCCTCCCGCACCTTTCCCGCGAGGCGCACATTCGCGATGATCACAATAAACAGGAAGATAAATATGATGTCCAGAAGCGGCGTCAGCTCGACCGGCGCGTTCGGCACGCTCGATGAGCCGGGATTTCTTCTCGAATGCCTCATATCCTGCCCTCTCCCTTACCTCGGGTAGTGTCAAGTTCACTACCTGTTTATAGTTCATAAACCTTGTATTTACGGGAGATTCAAATAAAAAGAGCATTGACCTCCCTT
>CADBPC010000120.1 GCA_902796425.1 uncultured Lachnospiraceae bacterium | reverse complement strand
GTTCTCGTCTGCCCTCTGGCCGTTCGAGACGCTCGGCTGGCCGGATGAGACGGAGGATCTTAAGTACTTCTATCCCACGAATGTCCTGGTCACCGGCTATGACATCATGTTCTTCTGGGTCATCCGCATGATCTTCTCGGGCTACGAGCAGATGGGGGACAAGCCCTTCAAGACAGTGCTTTTCCACGGTCTTGTGCGTGACGCCCAGGGGCGGAAGATGTCCAAGTCGCTCGGCAACGGCATCGATCCCCTCGAGATTATCAGGGATTACGGTGCGGATGCGCTGCGTATGACGCTGGTGACAGGAAACGCTCCCGGCAATGACATGCGCTTCTACACGGAGCGTGTTGAGGCTAACCGCAACTTTGCCAACAAGATATGGAACGCCTCCCGGTTCATCATGATGAACACGCCCGAAGGGTTCGAAGTCAATCCCGATATCGTTCCGGACAACCTTTATCCGGAGGACAAGTGGATTCTCTCGAAGCTGAACGGGGTTATCAGGGAAGTTACGGATAATATGGAGAAGTTCGAGATGGGCATTGCCGTCTCGAAGGTCTATGACTTTGTCTGGGGCGAGTTCTGCGACTGGTACATTGAGATGGTCAAATCCCGCCTGTACCTGACAGACGACGCGGCATCCAAGGAGACTGCTCTCTGGACGCTGCAGACGGTGCTCGTTAACTCTTTAAAGCTCCTGCATCCGTTCATGCCGTTCATAACAGAGGAGATTTTCTGCACGGTCCAGTCGGCCGAGGAATCGATTATGATTTCCTCCTGGCCGGTGTTCAGGCAGGAATTCGACTTTGCGGAAGATGAGAAGAATATTGAAATCATCAAGGAGGCCGTCCGCGGCATCCGCGCCGCCAGAAACGAGCGCGGCGTTGCTCCTTCCCGCAAGGCAAAGCTCTATGTCGTCAGCGCAAACGCGGAGATCCGCGAGCTGTTTGAAAAGAACGCCCTGTTTGTCGAGAATCTCTCGAGCGGTTCCGGAATCGAGACTGCAGAGGACACATCGTCTGTACCGGAAGGCGCACTGTCGGTGGTCCTTCCTTTCGCGACCATCTTCCTGCCGCTGCAGGATCTGATCGATGTGAAGGCTGAGACGGAAAGGCTGATGAAAGAGGTTAAACGCCTCGAGGGCGAGTTAAAGCGCAGCGAGGGCATGCTCTCCAACGAGAGATTCCTTGCCAAGGCACCTGCGGACAAGATCGCCGCGGAAAAGGAAAAGCAGGAAAAATACAGGCTTCAGATGGAAGGCGTAAAGGCGCAGCTTGAACAGCTGGGCGCCCTGTCTTGAGACAAAAGGGAAGGGTGAGCGCTGATGATCAATTTTGAAGACGAGATCAAAAAATATCACAAGAGTCTTGAAATAGAGGACGTGCAGAGCGCGATCTACAATCAGGACATGAAGGATATGGTGGATGTCATGGTCCGGATGGCCAAGGACGGCGTTTACGGTGCGGAGAGCACTCCCGCCCACGGAATTGATCCTGCCGGCACGAGACCGATCCTGTAGGAACACATTGTATGTTTTGTTTTAAGTGCGGCTGCGAACTCACCCGCTCGGGCAAGTGCCCGAACTGCGGTGCGGACGTGGTAAAGTATAAAAAAATCATATATACGTCCAACTATCTCTATAACGAGGGACTTGAGAAGGCGTCGGTGAGAGACCTGACAGGAGCGGTTTACTGCCTCAAGCAGAGCCTGTGGTACTGGAAGGAAAATCTCGACGCAAGGAATCTTCTCGGCCTTGTGTACTATGAGATGGGCGAGACAGTGGCCGCGCTTTCCGAGTGGGTTATCGGCAAAAACATCAACGACGAAAGAGTCCACCAGCCGAAAAACCCCGGCGAGCGCTACCTCGCGGAGGTGCAGAATAACCGCCAGATCATGGAAAATATCAATGTTTCCATTGAGAGATACAACCTGGCGATCGACTGCTGCTCGCAGAATAATCTCGACGTTGCCATCCTCCAGCTCAAGAAGGTGCTGCAGCTCAATTCAAGGTACCTTCGCGCAAGGCAGCTCCTCTCGCTCCTGTATTTAAAGAGCGGGCAGCTCTCAAGAGCCGAGAAGGAACTGGACAGGTGCCTGAAGATCGATGTCGGCAATACGACGACCTTAAGGTACAGGCAGGAGCTCGAGGAACTCAAAAGGGAGCGGCAGGCCGGAAGGTCCAAGGCGCAGGCAGCGGCCGAGGAAGAGGGGAGAGATACCTCTCCGGAGAAGAAGACGCGCTTTCGCAGGACGATCAAATACACCAGGGATAATGAGACCATTATCCAGCCGGTAGGACTGACAATCCCGGGCGTTGACGGGTTCGGCATTCCGCCGATGCTGACGGGATCCCTGATCGGTTTCCTGATTGCAGCGGCGATCCTGATGTTCCTTGTGATGCCTGCAAGGCTGCAGAAGGTGCGCGCCCAGGCCAACGACCAGGTGCGCTCGGTCTCGGAGGAACTCTCGGGCGCAAATTCACAGATAACACAGCTGCAGAAGCAGATTGAGGACATGAATGCGGCCGCGCAGGCCGGCGAAGAGGAGGACCCCGCGGCGCCGGACCTTACAAAGGCAAATCCCCTGATGGCTGCCGCCGCGTCGTTTATACAGGACAGGGAAGACATCGATCCGATCGCCGAATCAATGTCTGAGATTTATGCGCCGACCGCGGTACAGGGCCAGAGCGAAGAATTTGCAAAGCTCTACAATGTACTGTATCCGAAGGTGCGCGCGTCTCTTCTGCAGAAATTCGTAAACGAGGGTATTGCGGCCTACGAACAGTCGAGCCCGGATTATCCGCTGGCGATTAAAAAGCTTGAGCTTGCGATCGAATACGAGTCGCTGGACGGCTACGGCGCGACCTATGACAAGAGGCTGTATTATCTGGCAAATGCTTATTATCAGATGTATCTGAGGGCGGATACTCTCTCCCAGAAGGATATGGGAAACTATCTGTCCAAGTCGATGTCATACTGCAACGAACTGCTGGAGAAATTCCCGAATTCCGCGTATCGCCAGAGCGCGCAGCAGCGCATCGATGAGATCAGGCAGATCACGCAGAGCAGTATCAGCGGCTGATCCGGCAGCATACCTGAATATGGAAAGAATCGTTATTTTATCGAGCATTCCGTTCCTGTTTCGTTTTCTCCCGGTGTTTCTGGCAGTGTACTGCCTGACACCGGCAAAATACCGCGACGGAGTGCTCTTTGCAGGAAGTATATTGTTCTACGCCGCGGGGGAACCGCGGTTTGTTTTGCTGCTTCTGGGCCTGATCGTCGTCAATTACGCCATGGGCAGCTACATGTTCTATGAAAAAGAGCAGAATGCGCAGGTGAGGAGAAAGTTTCTCTTCTTTGCCGCGGTCATTCTGGACCTGTATACACTGGTTCTGTGCAAGATCCTGGCGCTCTCCGTCAGCAGCAGTCTCCTTCCGATCGGAATGAGCTTTTATCTGTTCAAGATGATCTCATGGCAGGCGGACCTGTATACGGGAAAGACGCAGCAGAAGCCTGGATTCCTGGCGACGGCAGCCTACTTTTCGATGTTCCCGCAGATCACGCAGGGACCGATCATGCGCTTTTCGGACTACTATGCGAGTACAAAGGAAAACGAAAGGCAGAAGGTAAAGCTCAGCGTCCAGTCGGCTCTGCAGCCGGAATGGCTCAGAAAGCTCTCATCAAACGAGCAGCTCTCCATTGAGACGGGAGAGGGGACCATCGTCTTTGAGACGGAGGAAAAGAAGACCGGGACACATATGGTTACGCTTGACGGCTTTGAAGAAGGCCTTGCGTATATCGTCATCGGGCTCGGGATGAAGATCCTCCTCGCCGACCGGATCGGCATTCTGTGGAATGAGCTTGTGAAAATCGGGTTCGAAAGTATCTCGACGCCGCTCGCCTGGCTCGGAGCCTACGGCTACAGCATGCAGCTCTTCTATGATTTCTGGGGCTATTCCCTGATCGCAGCCGGAGTCGGCCGCATGCTGGGATTCCGCTTTATCATAAACTTTGACCATCCCTACGCTGCCGGGAGCGTGGCCGAGTTCTATCGCCGCTGGCACGCGACGCTCGGCTCCTGGTTCAGGGACTATGTCTATATCCCGCTGGGAGGCAGCAGGAAGGGAAAGGCAGCTACGATCCGCAACCTTATGATCGTCTGGCTCCTCACCGGCTTCTGGCACGGCGGAACACTGAATTTCATTCTCTGGGGGCTGATCCTCGGCGTGATCATTGTGCTGGAGAAGTATCCGCTTTCCGGCATCATGAAGAAAACAACGATTCCGGGACGCTTTCATGTCCTGGTCCTGATTCCGCTGACCTGGGTTGTCTTCGCGATTACGGACCTGAAATCGCTGGGCGTCTATTTCGGGAGACTTTTCCCGTTCTTCGGTGTTGGAAAGACACTTGATCCGGCGGACTTCATCCGCTATGGGAAGATCTATCTGCCGTTTTTTGCAGCCGGGGCGGTTCTCTGCGTGCCCGCCGTGTACCGGTTTATTGTAAGGAACAGAAAGCACCCGCTGATGGTTCTTGCGCTTACAGTGATCTTCTGGTGGTCCGTATATTACATGGTGACGGCCAGTTCGAACGCGTTTATGTACTTCAGCTTTTAAGAGGTTTGTCTATGTTGGGACAGCTGAAAAAAACTCCATTGTTTATATCGCTTATTGTCACGGGCATCGCGCTGACAGTGCTGGCGCTGGCCGGCAGGTCATACCGTTATGAGACCTATGAGACAAATCTCCTGACAGAGCCTCTTCTGACGGTCGTCTTTGAGGGAGTGCACGACGGAGTGTGGCCGGCAGGTGCGGCATCGAAGGGCGAGGTGCCGGTGATTGCCGCGATCCCCGAAAGCTCTGGGAGCGGAGACCTCGCAGCGACCCCCTCCGGGAACACCGCGGCTCTTAAGAGGAGCAGGCTGCCGAAGGATATGAACGGGACTTCTTCTTCCGGGGGAGGCTCTTCTGACGGCGCTCAGGGCTCTGTATCTGTCCCCCGCGGGAAGGAAGATGCGGATAACACGGAAGATACGGAAGACACGACAGGCGGCGCCGGGGATGCTGAGGCTTCACGGGAAGATGAGCTGCAGGAGGAGACCGGAGAGGAAGAAATCAGCTTGTGGGAGCCGGTTCCGGAGGAAGAGGAGCCGGAGCCTGTGATCTATACCGAGCTTCCCGAGGGCGTATGCAATCCTGTATGCCCCGCGGTGGACTACGGCGTTGCATCGAGGAGCTTCATGGCTCCCGAGGGAACCGTATTTGAATATGCCACGGAGGGGATATTCGCCCCGACGGGTGAATTCTATTATCTGAAGCATGTGGACGATTCCTATTTTTCCGACGCCCTGTTCATAGGCGATTCCAGGACGGACGGACTGTACGGATACGGCAATATGCGTGGCGTTGCGACCTTCCTGTCCAAGGAGTCCATGTCGATTTTCAATATCGATACCAAACGCTGGAACCTGCATGAGAGGGACGGAAGCACAATTTCGATGTCACTTGAGGAGGCGCTCACGCAGAGGTCCTACCGCAAGGTTTACATTTCGACGGGCGTAAATGAACTGGGAGTTCCCAATACGGTCAGCTATTATCAGCGCTTCAGGGACGTCGTCGCCTATATCCGCGCGATGCAGCCGGATGCGATTATCTATATCGAAGGCATTATGCATGTGAGTGCGGCCAAGTCGCAGTCGAGCAACATGTTCACCAACTCGCTGATCGTGGAGCGCAATGCGGCGCTTGCAACACTTGCCAACGGCTATGATATCTTTTATATTGACATGAATCCCAGTGTCTGCGATGAAGAAGGCAACGTATATGCCGATCTTACGGGCGACGGAATCCATCTGTATGCGTCCGCCTATGAGAGATGGCACCAGTTTTTAAAGGACAATGCAATTGTCCGCACCAGGGATGATCTGGGCGAAGTGCCGGCGGTGCAGAACCCGGAAAACATTCCGAACGTTGAGGCAGACACCAAGTAGCTGCGGCAAAGACAGGACAGAACGATCCGGCAAAGACAGGACAGAATTAACATGCGGGAAATGGATTTTAAAATGGAGCGCCCCGGGCTTCTTTCTGAAGGCGATACGGTAACGGTCTCCGAGGGACTCCTCCCCAGCAACTATTATTATACGATTGATCCGTCACTGGCCATGAGCGCGAATGTGCCGTTTCCGCAAAGACTCCTTTCCAGGAGCGGCACTGTGACGAAGATAATACAGAATGAGCGAGGGTTTTACGTGACGGTGAGTTTTGATGAGTGATAAGAGGAGCCAGGCATATAAGGAACAGGCCATGCCTGCATTCAACGCCCTGTGCTGCTTTCTCGGGGCGCTGATCTGGGGGACCGCGTTTGTTGCCCAGAAGGTCGGCGGCGACGAGATGGGCCCGTTCATATTTAACGGCCTGAGGTTTTTCCTTGGCTTTATTGTGGTTTTTCCGCTCGTTGTTATCCGCGCAAAAAAGCGCAGGGACAGAATCAGGGCAGGCGATACGAGGGTAGATGCCGTCAACACGAAAAGAGCGGTATACGGCGGCATAGTCTGCGGAGTGTTCCTTACGGCAGCCTCCGCGCTGCAGCAGTATTCCCTGCAGTTTGTCGAGGTCGGGAAGGCCGGGTTTCTGACAGCACTGTATATTATTCTGGTGCCGGTGATCTCCTTCCTTGTCACACGTAAGTCGAATATCCGGGTGCTCATTGGCGCGCTGATCGCCACGGCAGGGCTCTACTGCCTGAGCGTCAGCAGCTCGATGTCGATCGCGAAGGCGGACATACTGCTCATCCTTTGCGCGCTGATGTTTTCCTTCCAGATCCTTGCCGTCGGCTATTTTGCCGGTGACACGGACTGCTTTGAACTGGCCGCATCCCAGTTCCTGACGGCAGGAATACTGGGGACGGCGCTGGCTTTCTATATGGAATCGCCGGCTCTGTCCATGTTTACGGGACCGGGAATCCTCTCGCTCCTGTATGCCGGACTGTTTTCAAGCGGCATCGCGTATACACTGCAGGTTGTCGGGCAGAAGGGGGCGGATCCCGCGATTGCGTCCCTTATCATGTCGCTGGAGTCGGTTATCAGCGCGGTATCCGGCTTTTTGTTCCTGCATCAGACGCTGTCCCCCAGGGAAATGGCGGGGTGCGTGCTTATGTTCCTTGCTATCGTACTGGTACAGCTTCCCGCCGGAAAGAAACGTGAGGCGGGCACAAAGAGTGAACTACGGGAGAGCAACGGTTAAATGAGGAGATTAAAGTGTGCCGCGGGGCGCGCCCTCGCTCTTATTCTTCTTTGTAATCTTGCGGCCGGCTGCGGACAGACAGACGGCGATCTTGTGCTGTCCGGAAGAGAGCAGCTGGAGGCCGGAAGCTATGAGGAAGCGGTCGAAGCCTATACCGCACAGCTTGACAGAGGCACAAACCATGAGGACGACTACCGGGGCCTCGGAATCGCGTATATGGGGCTCGGGGAGTATGAGAAGGCGGCAGGCGCCTTTGAGACAGCCCTGACACAGGCGGGCGTCGTGCCTCACGCAAAGGAATTTGACATCAATTATTATCTCGGATCCTGCTATTACAAGCTCGGGAGGTATGAGGATGCACTGAAGGTTTTCGAGGCGATCCTTACACTCCATCCGAAGGATCCGCAGGCGCTGCAGATGCGCGGCACCGTGAAGGCCGCCCTCGGCGACATGCAGGGGATGCAGGCCGATTTTACAAGAGCCATCGCCGCAAAACAAACCGACTATGACCGCATGATTTCCATCTATGAAATCATGGAGGAATACGGGATGGCGGAAGAAGGAAAGGACATGCTGCGCAATGTCCTGAGCCGCCAGGAGCGTTCGATCGACGATTACAACAGGGGACGCCTTGCCTATTACGTAGGCGACTACCAGGCAGCCAAGGCTGCCCTGGAGAGCACGCGCATAAAGGATGATTATAACGCGGCGATCTACCTGGGCAGGACCTATGAGGCGCTCGGGGATTACAATTACGCGTCCAGCGTATATCAGGCATATCTTTCCCGTGACGATTCCCATGCGGAGCTTTATAATCAGCTTGGCCTCTGCTGTCTGAAGATGGGAGACTATCAGGCGGCGCTCAGCGCGTTCCAGACAGGAAAGACCGTGAGCGGAAACCAGATCCTGCAGAGCCTTATGTTTAACGAAATCGTCGCAACCGAATATCTCGGAGATTTCCAGAGGGCGGCTGTCCTTGTCCGGGAGTACCTCGCGGTCTATCCGGGAGATGAAGTGGCAAAGCGCGAATATGAGTTTCTTCAGACAAGGTAAAACGGATTTATGCCGGCAGGCAGGAGCCTTCCGGAACAGGAGGACACAGTTTGAAAGGTCTGCCGATGCAGTCCTTTCAAACGGCGCCATCGGTGCAGATGCACCGGGCGCCGCATTCGGCAAAACCGCATTCGCGGATTTTGCCTCAGCGAGGTATAAACATGATATCAAGATTGACAGAGCAGATCAGAATTAAAAGAGCGCCCGTTGTAGTAGGACTTGACCCGAACCTGTCGTTTGTCCCGGAGGTTTTACTTAAGGATGCCGAAGAAAAAGTCAGAAGCTATGCGGACAATCCGCTTGCAGTGGAGCTTCTCGGAGGAGATCTGCACCTTGCTGCGGCCGGTGAAGCGGTCTGGAATTTCGGCAGGGAGATCATTGACAGCGTAGCCGACCTTGTCCCTGCGGTAAAACCGCAGTCCGCCATGTATGAGCAGTTCGGGATTCCCGGAATCATCGCGTATCAGAAGCTCGTCCGCTATGCGCAGCAGAAGGGTCTGATCGTAATCGGCGATGTCAAGCGAGGCGATATCGGCTCCACGTCCGAAGCCTATGCGAGGGCGCATCTCGGACGCATAAAGATCGGAGAGGGCATGCACAAGGCCTTCGACGAGGATTTTGCAACCGTCAATCCGTATCTCGGATCCGATGGCATTGAGCCCTTCGTAAAGGTCTGCAATGAGGAGGACAAGGGCATCTTCGTTCTTGTAAAGACATCCAACCCCTCGAGCGGCGAGTTCCAGGACGTTCTTCTGGAAAGCGGCGAACATGTATATGAAACCGTAGGGAAAAAGGTGGCGCAGTGGGGCGAAGCCTCCATGGACGGCGACTACAGCAACGTGGGCGCCGTGGTCGGGGCAACCTATCCGCAGCAGGCTGAAACGTTAAGAGAACTGATGCCGCATACCTTTATTCTGGCCCCCGGGTACGGAGCCCAGGGCGCGAGCGCAAAGGATCTTTCCGTATTCTTTAATAAGGACGGTCTCGGCGCGATTGTCAATTCTTCCAGAGGAATTATTGCAGCCCACACAAAAGAACGGTATAGTAGTTACGGCGCGGCCGACTTCGGCGGCGCAGCGCGGGCAGCGGCCATAGATATGATCGAGGACCTGCGCTCGGCCATAACGAATCTGTGAGGTATTACAACCATGGAACAGTATAAGATTGATTTTATAGACTTCATGCTGGATTCCCATGTGCTGAAATTCGGGGAGTTCACGCTTAAAAGCGGCAGAAGGTCACCGTTTTTTATGAACGCTGGCTTATACCAGACAGGGTCACAGCTCATAAAGCTCGGTGAGTTTTATGCAAGAGCGATCCATGACACATACGGACTGGATTTTGACATCCTTTTCGGACCCGCGTACAAGGGGATTCCCCTGACAGTCGCAACCGTCATGGCGATCAGCAAGATTTACGGAAGAGACATCCGCTACTGCAGCAACCGCAAGGAGATCAAGGATCACGGCGATAAGGGAATTCTCCTCGGCAGCAAGCTCCATGACGGAGACAGAGTTGTGATTATCGAGGACGTGACGACCTCGGGCGCTTCCATGGCAGAGACCGTGCCGATCCTCAGAGCCCAGGCGGATGTGGATATCGTGGGTCTTATGGTATCTCTCGACCGGATGGAGGTCGGACAGGAAGGAAAGGTCTCGGCACTCAGCGAGATCAAGCAGCGCTACGGTTTCTCAACGCACGCGATCGTGACGATGAAGGAGGTCATCTCCTGCCTCACGGAGCGCCAGGACGGAAAGAATCCGGTTATCACTCGCGAGATTAAAAAGGCGCTGGATGCATATTATGCCGAGTACGGCGTGGCATCGGAGCGGATAAATTGAGAAAACCGAGGACATACCTGTTTTCCGGAAAACATATTACGACAGGATCTCTGATCTCAGCGGCAATGGGAATTATTTCCTTTGCCGCATGCTTTGCAGTTCAGATGACGGTCATTCTAAACGGCGGCACTGCCAGACTTCGGGACGGCGCTGTCGTTTTTGTATGCATAATTTTCTCGCTGATCGGCCTGATCACGGCAATCCTTTCGGTCCGGGACCCGGACGCAAGAGGCGCCCTGACAGCCGTCGCGGCGGTCCTGAACGCCGCGGTTCTTATATACGGATTTGTGATTGTATACTACGGAGTGGTATAGACAATGATAGAAACTAGATTTGCCCTGGCTGCGGAACGGCTTCGCGAGATTGCACAGGGCGGAGCGGATACGGATCTGCGGTTTGCCCCCTTCTTCACAAAGACCGCAGGGCAGCTGGTCCTTTTTACGGACGAGTATTACAGGCTTTACCCGGAGGGAGCGGCGGGGGACCTGCCGGATATCGGCACCTGCGATCTTATTAAGCTGCAGGCAAGAAACCGCGCGCTCTATGAAGATATCCTGGAGGAGAATTATTCTGCCAGCTATGCAAACCCTGCTTTCTGCGTGAGGGAGTACGGGGAGGAATACGGAAAACTCCTTTCGGCGCTCGTCTATGAGGTAAGGAGCGTCATTCCTCTGCTATTCGAAAACGACCGGGAGCGGGCACTCATCCGCTTCGAGCTCTTCCTTGAGGTCTGCAGCGCCTTTTCGGTTGAAAAAAGGCTGTATGACGATGCTCTTTCCCAGGGCATGGATCCCGCGGGGCAGGACCTGACGGGTATCCCTTCCTATGAGAGCCTTCGCGGGATTCTGCGTGATTATGTAATTGATTACTCGCAGGACGAACAGGCTGCCGATATCCGCAGCAAGCTTGTCGGCGGGAAGAGCGACTATCCGCTCAGAGTCCTTAAGGAATACGAAAGAACCGGGGACCCTCGCTGGCTGTACGCCTACGGTGAGTACATCACGGACTCCGAGACCGGGACCGACCGGTATCTTTCGGCGCTTTCGGAAGAAACCGTAAAGGACCTTGCTGACGTCTGGTCGGAAGGCTTCCGGATCGGCTTTATTGTAACGGGTAAGGACCTCTCAAAGAAAAAGCGCGTCGGGATTATCGGCAGAGTCGGATTCGAGCGCCTGATGGCTTATGCTGCCGCGAACTTCTCCGCCATGGGCAAGGACGTAATCCTGTACAGGGAGATCGAGACGATTTTCAGCCTGCTGGGCAGCAGCGCTTCCGGCCTTCGCGGATGCGAGGCAAACCCTCAGTACCGCTACGATCACAGAGAAGACCTGGCCCTGATCCTTGACGAGGACCTGCTGAACAAACTGCTCGCTTCCTCCAAAGAGGCCTACAGACAGTGGCAGGGTGAGACCCGGCTGTACGCGGGACCGGCAGTGCTCGAGACCTTCGGCGAAAAGCCGTTTACCCCGGCCAAGGGCTCCTGGCAGGCAAAACTGAGCTCCGCCCAGCAGAAGCTGATCGCCAGGTACAGGACAGGCAGAAGCCGGATGTATAACGAGGCCGTAATCGGGGAAAACAGGAGCTTTACGATTATTTCCTTCCCCGTCCCGGATATCGCCGGGACGAAAGACGGCGGCGTGGATGAGGAGCTGTACGGCCGTATCTTTGACGCCGTCCGCAGGATCAATACACTGGATTACAGACAGTACCGGGATATCCAGGGGATCATAACGGATGCCCTGAACCGGGCCGATTACGTACATGTCACCGGCCGCGGAGACAACCGGACAGACCTTAAGGTGAATCTTTATAAGCTGAAGGATCCGGACACCGAGACCATCTTTGAGAACTGCGTAGCGGACGTCAATATCCCCGTCGGAGAGGTTTTCACAACGCCGGTTCTTTCCGGCACGGAAGGAGTTCTCCATACCACGCAGGTCTATCTTGAGGGAATGCTTTTTAAGGACCTGGAGATCACATTTAAGGACGGAAGAGTTGCGGATTACAGGTGCGGCAATTTTGAGGGCGAAGAGGATGCCCTTGAAAAAGGCAGGGAGTACATCCGGGAAAACATCCTTTTCCATCACGACACCCTTCCCATGGGAGAATGTGCGATCGGCACCAACACGACCGCGTACGTCGTCAGCAGGCGCCTTGGCATAGAAGACAGGCTGCCCATCCTGATCGCGGAAAAAACAGGGCCGCATTTTGCGGTGGGGGACACCTGCTACAGTGACGAAGAGGACAATATCAGCTATAATCCTGACGGTAAGCGGATTGTCGCGAGGGAAAATGATTATTCCCTCCTGCGGCACAAGGATCCCTCGAAGGCATATTTCGGATGCCATACGGATATTACGATCCCCTATGACGAGCTTGGAACATATGATGCAGTCACAGCCGACGGCAGGGTGATCGAAATTATAAAGGACGGCAGGTTTGTACTGCCGGGAACGGAAGAGCTCAACACCCCTTTTGATGAGCAGGAGTAAGAGGACAGGAGGAGTAAAATGGCTGTAGTAGGAATTGTTATGGGATCGGATTCGGATATGCCCGTCATGAGCAAGGCGGCGCAGGTTCTTGAGGAGTTCGGAGTATCCTTTGAGATGAGGATCATATCCGCGCACCGGGAGCCAGACGTCTTCTTTGAGTGGGCAAAGAGTGCAAAGGACAGAGGAATCAAGGTTATCATCGCGGGCGCGGGAATGGCGGCCCATCTTCCGGGAATGTGCGCAGCACTCTTTCCCCTGCCGGTCATCGGCATCCCGATGCACACAACCTCGCTCGGAGGAAGAGACTCCCTGTATTCCATCGTCCAGATGCCCTCGGGTATCCCGGTGGCGACGGTCGCAATTAACGGCGGAAAGAATGCGGGCCTTCTTGCGATAAAGATGCTTGCCGTCGGAGACCCTGAACTGGAGGCAAAGATGGAGGCCTTCCTTGAAGCGCAGAAAAACGAAGTCATGAAAAAGGACGAAAAGCTTCAGGAAATCGGATATAAGGAATGGTAAGGAAAGGAGACGAGAATGGATTATAAAAGCGCTGGTGTAGATATCGAAGCGGGTTATGAGTCTGTAGAACTCATGAAGCAGTATGTGAAAACAACGATGCGCCCGGAGGTCCTGGGCGGAATCGGCGGCTTTTCCGGTGCTTTTTCAATGGAGAAGATCCGCGGCATGAAGGAGCCGGTCCTGCTGTCTGGAACGGACGGGGTCGGAACAAAAATCAAGCTGGCATTTCTGATGGACAGGCATGACACCGTCGGAATCGACTGCGTGGCCATGTGCGTCAACGACGTTGCCTGCGCGGGCGGCGAGCCGCTCTTTTTCCTGGACTATATCGCCTGCGGGCGCAATTACCCCGAGAAGATCGCGCAGATCGTAAAGGGCGTCGCGGAGGGCTGCAGACAGGCAGGATGCGCCCTGATCGGAGGCGAGACAGCAGAACACCCCGGACTTATGCCGGAGGATGAATATGATCTTGCCGGCTTTACGGTAGGCGTAGCGGAAAAGCAGGAGATGATAACGGGTGAGAATATCGTTCCCGGCGATGTCCTTATCGGCATTGCGAGCTCCGGAGTCCACAGCAACGGCTTCTCCCTTGTCCGCAAGGTCTTTGACGTAAATGAGGAAAACCTTAAGACCTGGTATCCGGAGCTGGGCGCGACGCTCGGCGAGGCTCTCCTTACCCCGACAAAGATCTATGTCAGGACACTGAGTGAGATCCGTAAGGCAGGCGCTGTGATCAAGGGCTGCAGCCACATCACGGGCGGCGGCTTCTATGAGAATATTCCGCGCATGCTTCCGGACGGAGTGTATGCGGAAATCCGTAAGGACAGCTATGAGGTACCCGCTATTTTCCGCCTGATGCAGGAAAAGGGCGGCATCGAAGAGCATATGATGTACAATACCTTTAATATGGGTATCGGCATGGTTCTTGCCGTCAGTCCCGAGGACTGCAGCACGGTCCTTGACGCGATCAGGGCCGCCGGCGAGACAGGGTATGTAATCGGTACAGTCAGGAGCGGCGAAAAGAGCGCGGTTCTTGTCTGAAGCACTGAAAAAGGAAACGGTAGAGCATATGTATAAAATTGCAGTTTGCGTCTCCGGCGGCGGCACCAATCTCCAGGCGCTGATCGACCGCATAGAAGACGGATATCTTGAGGATGTCAGCATCGTCAGAGTCATCAGCAACAATCCGGGTGTGTATGCTCTTGAGAGGGCAAAGGCAGCCGGGATCGAAGCGGTGTGCGTATCCCCGAAGGATTATGAGGACAGGGGAGAATTTAACAAGGCGCTTCTTGAAGCCGTGCGCGGGGCGGACCCGGATCTCGTGGTTCTCGCGGGCTTTCTTGTCGCCATCCCGCCGGAAATGGTGGAGGCTTATCCGGACAGGATCATCAATATCCATCCGGCGCTGATCCCTTCATTTTGCGGAAAGGGCTATTACGGCCTGAAGGTGCATGAGGGCGCTCTTGCACGCGGAGTTAAGATTACCGGCGCGACGGTTCACTTTGTCGACGCGGGCCTTGATTCCGGGCCGATCATACTGCAGAAGGCAGTCGAGGTTCAGAACGGCGATACTCCGCAGATTCTCCAGAAACGAGTGATGGAGCAGGCGGAATGGACGATCCTTCCCGAGGCCGTGCGCCTTCTTTCGAAAGGAAAGGTGCACATTGAAGGGAGAATTACCCGGATCGATGCTGATTAAGAGGAGATACAGAGCATGGAAAAAATGAAAATACTACTCGTCGGCGGCGGAGGCAGGGAGCACGCGATCGCACAGGCACTGGTAAAGAGCCCGCATACGGAAAAGCTGTACTGCGCACCCGGGAACGCCGGAATCGCACAGATTGCGGAATGTGTCCCGATCGGTGTCATGGAGTTTGACAGACTGATCGCTTTTGCAAAGGACAACGGGATCGGACTTACCGTCTGCAGCCAGGATGATCCTCTGTGCGCGGGTATCGTGGACGCGTTCGAGGAAGCCGGGCTTCGGATCTTCGGCACCAGAAAGAATGCCGCCATCATCGAGGGCAGCAAGGCCTTTTCGAAGGAGCTGATGAAAAAGTACGGGATTCCCACGGCGCAGTACGAGACCTTCCACAGCGCGGACGATGCGCTGGCTTATCTTGAGACGGCAAAGCTCCCCATCGTTCTGAAGGCGGACGGTCTTGCGCTCGGTAAGGGCGTCCTGATCTGCGAAACAAGGCAGCAGGCGATGGACGGCGTAAAGCAGATCATGCTGGACAAAAAGTTCGGCGATGCCGGCAACGCGCTGGTTATCGAAGAGTTTATGACCGGCAGGGAGGTTTCCGCCCTGGCGTTTGTCGACGGAAGCCACTACAGCCTGATGAGCTCCTCTCAGGATCATAAGAGGATAGGAGACCACGACACGGGACTGAACACCGGCGGAATGGGAACCTTTTCTCCCAGCCCGTTCTATACAGAGGAGATCGACAGACTCTGCAGGGAAAGAATCTACCAGAAGACGGTCGACGCCATGGCGGCGGAGGGAAGACCCTTCAAGGGCGTCCTGTATTTCGGCCTGATGCTCACACAGGACGGTCCGAAGGTCGTCGAATACAACACACGCTTCGGCGATCCGGAGACACAGGTTGTCCTGCCAAGACTTGAGTCGGATCTGGTTGAGATCATGGAGGCATGCATCGACGGCACTCTTGAAAAGATGGATGTCCGTTTTTCCGACAACGCTGCGGTCTGTGTGGTGCTGGCATCCGGCGGATATCCCCTCGCCTATGAAAAGGGGAAGGTTATCACGGGTCTTGACGAGGCCGCAAAGGACAAAGACATCTATTGCTTCCATGCAGGCACAAAGACCGATGCCGACGGAAATGTGGTTACGGCGGGCGGAAGAGTGCTCGGCGTGACCGCCCTGGGAAAGGATCTTGTCAGCGCGCGGGCAAAGGCGTATGAGGCCGCCCGGAAGATCCGCTTTGACGGAGTATATATGCGCAGCGATATCGGGAGAGCCATCGACGAAGCATAAGCGGCTCTACGCGCCGGATTGCAAAAGGGATTACAAAAGTTTTGCAAAAAACAGTGTGCTTTGCTTCGATTTGTGTTATCCTTATAAAGAATATGACAGAATTCACTGCGCAGGCAGTGGCTATTCAAATATATGAAATACTAGAGGTACAGAAAATGAGCCTGAACAAGAGCAGCAAGATCAGAGCATTGGCAGGAGCGGCTGCATTATCACTTGCAATCGCGCTTACACCCGCGGCGGCGTTGACCAGCCTTGCCGCCACCGGTACCGTAACGGCTTCGAACGTCAATGTGCGTTCGGATGCATCGACATCGTCGAGTGTCGTCGGCACGGCGAACAGCGGACAGACCCTTCAGGTCGGGGATTCCAAGGTGGATTCCAGCGGCGCGACATGGTACCAGGTTACCCTTGCCAGCGGCAACACAGGTTACATCCGCAGCGATCTGATCTCTGTCACAGAGGACGAGCCCGCCCAGGCAGATCCCGTCCAGCCCGTTACGCCTGCAGATACAGCAAGCGAGGCGCCGGTTGATACAGGCAGCGATACGTCTGCAACTACAGGCGATACAGGCGGATACCAGATCGTTTACGCACCGGACGATACCGGTGAGATGACCTTCTATCTGTATAACAATACGGCCGGAGAGCGCATGAAGCTTTCCGATATCGAAGCTCTCCAGACAAGAGCAACCAACGCTGAGAAGGAAGCGAAGGCAGTCAAGAACAGATACAGAACGATCTTCATCGTGCTGATTGTCCTTCTTGTGGCAGCGCTTGCAGCGGCAATCCTCCTGTTCCTGCGTCTGCGGGATGCGCTCACCAACGGGCGCAGGGAGAGAGATCTCACCCAGGAGAGAAAGAACGCGAGAAGAACCGGCAGCAACGCGGATGATATCTCCGCACTCCGCCGCCGTGAATCCGCGGGAGGCGCATCTGCAGCAAGAGCCGCTTCCAGAGACAGATCCGAGGCGTATGCATCCGCTTCCAGAACAAGAGCGGAGAGAGACGGTGAGGCAGGCGAGATGACAAGAAGAACCGCATCTGCGGCACGTCCCGCTTCCGGCGCAGCACGTCCGGCTTCCCAGGAAGGCTATGCATCCAGACCCCGCACAGGCGCCGAGAGACCTGTCCGTGAGGCATCGGATGAGAGAAGAACCGCTTCCGCCGAGACAAGAAGAGTATCCACTGACGCGGCAAGACCTGTCCGCCGCGCGGCAGAGCCGGTAAGAGAAGGCGCAGCCCGCACAGCGGAAAGACCTGTCCGTGAGAGCCGTCCCGCTTCTTCCGAGGAGAGAGCTCCTCAGCAGGCAGCCAGAAGGACAAGAAACTTCGCGGGAGACCAGGAGTTTGACTACGACTTCATCAATCTCGACGACGACAAGAAGTGAGATTCCGGTAAGACATATCAATAGAGCATAAACTTGACACTAACGCCGTTTGTTATATAATACGTATAACAAACGGCGTTTCACTGCGTTTATCCGGCTGGAAGGGAGTGATATGTATGTATCTGGAAATAGATTTCAACAGTGATGAGGCGATTTACCAGCAGCTTTGCGAGCAGATCATCATGGGGATTGCGACATCCAGGCTTACGGACGGCGAGGTCCTTCCGTCTGTGCGTCAGCTGGCGGATGATATCGGGATCAATATGCATACGGTCAACAAGGCATACACGATTCTGAAGCAGGAAGGGTTTGTTAAGATCGACAGACGCCGCGGCGCCATCGTATCGGTGGACGCCGACAAGCAGCGCGCCATTGCCAGTGTGAAGAAGGACATGCAGTCGGTTCTTGCCGAGGCGATCTGCAGAGACCTTTCGCGAAGCGATATCCATGAGCTGGTTGACCAGATCCTGGATGAATTCGGGACGCTGGTTTCATAACGGCTGCAGTTATTTACGCAATGTATTCAGGAGAAACTAAAATTCATGGCAAACAAATATACCGGTAGTGCAAAGGAAGCGATAAAGATAGCGGAGAAGATTGCGAAGGCGGGCGGCTCCGGCTATGTCGGCACGGAGCACCTGCTCATGGGGCTGGCATCGGAGGAGAAAGGCGTCGCGTCGCAGATCCTGCGTCAGAACGGCATTACGCCGGAGCGTCTTAGCGACCTTCTGGGTTCGCTTCGCGTTGAGCAGGGAGAAACGGCTGTTGCGGATAAAGGAGGCTTTTCTCCCAGACTTGAGAGCATCTTCGAAGATGCCGGCAGACTTGCGCAGCAATATCAGTCAAAGGAGGTGGGGACGGAACACCTTCTTATGGCGCTGATCCTGGAGAGGATGAATGTCGCGGTAAGGCTCATGGAATCCGTCGGCGCCAATGTGCCGAAGATTTATTTTGAGGCGGTGGCTTCCGTGGGAGAAGATCCCGCGCGCCACAGAGACGACCTTAACCCGCAGAACGCGAACCAGCGCGGGCAGCAGGGCGAGGGCGGCAGCATGCTGGAGCAGTACAGCCGCGACCTCACGCTCCTTGCAGCCGAGGGTAAGCTGGATCCTGTCATCGGCAGGACCGATGAGATGCAGAGGGTCATCCAGATTCTTTCCAGAAGGACCAAGAACAACCCGTGCCTGATCGGTGAGCCGGGCGTCGGCAAGACAGCGATTGTGGAAGGCCTTGCCCAGCGGATCGTTGCGGGAGACGTGCCCTATACTGTGCAGGATAAGCGCCTGCTGACCCTGGATCTGTCCGGCATGGTCGCGGGATCAAAATACCGCGGCGAGTTCGAGGAACGCATCAAGGGCGTCATCGAAGAGGTCAGGGCGGACGGCAATGTCATCCTGTTCGTGGATGAAGTGCACACTCTGATCGGAGCCGGCGGCGCAGAGGGGGCAATCGACGCTTCCAATATCCTGAAGCCTTCCCTGGCGCGCGGAGAGATTCAGCTGATCGGCGCTACGACCATCAGCGAATACCATAAATACGTGGAGAAGGACGCCGCGCTCGAGCGCCGCTTCCAGCCGGTCCAGGTGGATGAGCCGACCCCGGAGGAGGCGGAGGAGATCCTGCGCGGAATCGCCGGCAAATTCGAGAGCCATCACAATGTGAAGATTACGGACGAGGCGATCGCGGAGGCGGTCCGCCTGTCCGAACGCTATATCAATGACAGGAATCTCCCGGACAAGGCGATTGACGTCATCGATGAAGCCTGCGCCGCAGTCAGGCTGAAGGGCACTCCTTCCAGAAAGGCGGACGATCAGACATCCCTTATGAAGGAGATGGATGAGGCGGACAGGGCCCTTGCCGATGCGGTGGAGGCAGGAGACTTCGAGGCTGCGAGGACTGCCAGGGAAGCCTTCGACAGGCTGGACAAAAAGTGGCTGCGCCTTCAGGAAAAGAAGGAGAGAAAACAGCAGGACAGGCAGCTTACGGTAACCGGACAGGATATCGCGGGCGTTATTTCAGTGTGGTCCAAGGTGCCGGTTCAGAGACTCACCCAGAAAGAGAGCGAACGGCTCCTGCACCTGGAGGAGACACTTCATAAGAGAGTTATCGGCCAGAAGGCGGCGGTGGACGCGGTCGCAAGGGCAATCCGCAGAGGCAGGGTAGGACTCCAGGATCCGAACAGGCCGATCGGCTCGTTCCTTTTCCTCGGACCGACCGGCGTCGGCAAGACAGAGCTTTCCAAGGCGCTCGCGGAAGCAGTCTTCGGAGATGAGAAGAATATGATCCGCGTCGATATGTCCGAGTACATGGAGCAGTATGCTGTCTCCAAGATGATCGGCTCCGCGCCCGGATACGTCGGATATGAGGAGGGCGGCCAGCTCGCGGAGAAGGTCCGCCAGCACCCGTATTCCGTGGTTTTGTTCGATGAGATCGAAAAGGCACATCCGGACGTCTTCAACGTGCTGCTGCAGATCCTCGATGAGGGACATCTGACCGATTCCCGCGGACGCAGGATCAATTTCAAGAACACGATTATCATCATGACCTCGAACGTCGGCGCAAAGAACATCATCGACCCGAAGACGCTTGGATTCGCCCCGAAGCCGACAAAACAGCAGTCCTACGAGAAGATGCAGCAGGGCATTATGGGCGAAGTCAAGAAGATCTTCCGTCCCGAATTCATCAACCGTATCGACGGAATTGAGGTGTTCCACGCGCTCGACGACGATGACATGATGAAGATCGCGGGACTCCTTTCACAGGATCTGATAAGGCGCGCCAAAGAGCAGCTCGGCATAAACATCCGGATGACTCCCCAGCTGAAAAAATACCTGGTGGATCATTACTCGGATGAGAAGATGGGCGCGCGCCCGTTAAAGAGAGCGATCCAGACGGTGATCGAGGACCAGCTCTCCGAAAGAATTCTCTCGGAGGAGATTAAGAGCGGCGACACCGTCAGCATAGGATACAGCGGCGGCGAGGTGACCTTTACCGCGAAAAAGGCCAAGGACGCATGAAAAAAGAGACAGGGTATTTTTGCAAAGAGTGCGGGTATGAATCCGCCAAATGGATGGGGCAGTGCCCGGCCTGCAGAGAATGGAATACCTTCGTGGAGCAGCCGGCCAAAATGACGATTGCCGGCGTTACAGCGGGGGGCGGAAGATCCGGAAGGAGCTCAGGTGCCGGAAAAGGTACGGGCTCCGGGAGCTTTTCAGCCCTGAGCCTTACGGGCGAGGCAAAGCATCCGGTCCCCCTCTCAAAGGTGCAGGATGCGGAGGAAATCCGCTGGAAAACAGGGTATGAGGAGCTTGACCGCGTCCTCGGAGGAGGAATCGTCAAGGGATCCATGCTGCTGGTCGGCGGCGATCCCGGCATCGGGAAATCAACCCTTCTTCTTCAGGTGACCGGCAACATGGCGGCGGCAGGGCACCAGGTGCTGTACGTCTCCGGAGAGGAGTCCATCCGGCAGATCAAGCTGAGGGCGGACAGAATCGGCAGAATGAGCGATAATCTTCGTTTTATGTGCGAGACAGACCTCGAGCTGATAGCCCAGACCCTCCTTGCGGAAAAGCCGGATATGGCGGTAATTGACTCCATACAGACCATGTTTAACAGCTCCGTCCAGGGAGCGCCCGGCAGCATCGCGCAGGTGCGCGAGACAACGGCAATCCTGATGCGGCTGGCAAAGGAAACGGGGATTACGATATTTATCATCGGCCATGTGACAAAAGAGGGGACCGTTGCCGGCCCCCGCGTTCTCGAGCATATGGTTGATACCGTCCTGTATTTCGAGGGCGACCGCTATGCCTCCTACAGGATCCTCCGCGGAGTCAAAAACCGCTTCGGATCCACCAATGAAATCGGAATCTTCGAGATGCGCAGCGAGGGACTCTGTGAGGTCAAAAACGCTTCCGAGTACATGCTCAGCGGGCGGCCCAAGGACGCCAGCGGATCCGTGGTCTCCTGCGCCATAGAAGGGACACGGCCGATGCTGACCGAGGTGCAGGCGCTTGTCTGCAAGAGCAATTTCGGATTTCCCAAGCGGCAGGCGACAGGAACGGACTACAACCGCGTAAGCCTGCTGATGGCCGTCCTTGAGAAGAGGCTGGGCGTCCCGCTCTCGGAATATGATGCATACGTAAACCTTGCCGGCGGAATCCGCCAGAACGAGCCCGCGCTGGATCTCGGCATCGCGCTTGCGATCATTTCAAGCTACAGGAACCTCGCAGTCGATGACAAGCTCATGGCGTTCGGCGAGGTTGGCCTGTCCGGAGAAGTCCGCATGGTGACAATGGCGGACATCCGTGTCCAGGAAGCCGCAAAGCTCGGCTTTACGACCTGCATCCTGCCAAAGAGCAACCTCCACGGCATCAAATGCCCGGAAGGCATCCGGCTGATCGGCGTGGAGAGCCTGAAGGAGGCAGCGGCGCTGATCCGGTAACATGGCTGTAAAACCTCAATGTGATGGAAGATCTGCTCAGACTGATCGCTGACGGCGAGATGAGCACCTTTTTTGGCTATGGGGGCTTTTAGGGCTGCCGGGGCTGGGGGATATAGGACAAAAAGAGTTGTCCTATATCCCCTGTTTGTAATAATGATTATTCCGGAAGCAGGATGTTCTTTCTGAAGATCTCGACCAGCCGGTCGGCATCCTCCTCGGCGATCACTGCGTCCTTATACGGACCGTCGGGAGAACAGTAACCGACAGGAATGCCATAGATCCGCTCCATAAGGAGCTTGATGCCCGGAAGGTTTCCGATTCTGCTGTCGGCATAGGCTTCCGATACCTCATTGGCGCGGTACTGAAGATCCCGCGCTTCCTTGATTTTTCCCTCATTGACCAGCCGGAACATCTCGCGGTAATGATAGAGCGTTACAGCCTGAAGAGCTCCGATGTTTCCGTCAGCCCCCATCAGCTGGGAGCAGAAGGCAAGTTCATCAGCGCCTGTCAGGATGTTCAGGTCCGGCGCATGCTTTTTAAAACGCTCCAGAGTATAGAAATTGGTGTCGGTGAATTTGATTCCGGCAAAAGTGGGGACAGCCTTCATGGCTTCAAGAATCTCTGTCGGCTGGAGCGGGCGTCCTCCTGTGAGAGTAGTGCCCTGCATAACCCAGTAAATATAGAATGGGATATTGGGAGCTGCCCCGGAGATTCTCTTAAAGTATTGGATATTATCGTCCAGAGTTGCCTTCGTCGAAATGCCGACGGATGAGACTGCATCTGCACCGTGGGCTGCCGCATGCGCGGCAAGTTCAACGGAATCATCCAGATTCTCGTTATAACCGACGTGTACGAATACCGGAATCCGGCCTTTTGCGGCACTCAGGACCGCTTCGGCCCAGATCTTTCTTTTTTCAACGGAAAGGTATGCTCCCTCTCCGGTCCAGCCAAGCATATATACACCAGCTGCCTTCTGGCGGATATATAAGTCGATCAGCGCCGCAGCCAGTTCTGTTTTTACATTTCCATCCTTGTCAAGGGGGGTCAATAATGCCGGAAGGACACCTGTTAATCCTTTCATAGTTTTGCCTCAGATTTCTAAGAATATACATTTGACTACTGCTTGATTCCTGATACCGCAATACTCTCTACGATATACTTTTGCAGAAACAGGAACACGATTGTCAGCGGGATGGCGCTCAGAACGGCAACTGCCATTCTGGGACCGAAATAAATACTGTCCTGCTGAGCGTTGAACAAAGCTACGCCTACAGAGATCATCTGCTTCGATGAATCTCTTATCGCGACCAGCGGCCAGAGATAGGAATTCCAATGCGCGATAAACTGCAGTATTGATAATGTCGCGATAACGGGTTTTGAGAGCGGCAGCACCATGGTGAAGAAAACCCTCCAGACCCCGCCTCCGTCCAGATAAACGGATTCGATGATTGAGTTGGGAATCGTGGCTATGTTCTGCCTGGCAAAGAAAACTCCGTACACATACGCGAACTGACCGAGGATCAGCGGCCACCAGGTATTCAAAAGCCCCATGTCCCGGTAGAGAATGTACAGCGGGACCAGTCTTGATTCGAATGGGACCATCATGACCGCCAGCATGAAAATATAGAGAACCTTCTTTCCCGGGAATCTTCCTTTGGCAAACGCATAGCCGCACATCATCGCAAAGAATACGGAAACAACTGTGTTCACAGTGGTCACAATCAGCGTGTTCAGATAGTATCTCGGCAGATTGATGAGCCGCTGCGCTGCCTTATAATTGAATGTAGTAGGAGTGTGCGGAAGCCAGGAAAACGGCGGGAGCGCCGTCGTCGCAGCTCTGTCAAAGGACAGGACAATCGCCCACCACAGCGGAGTCAGGATCAGAATGAGCAGCAAAACGAGCACTATGATAACGATAAGACGCCGTATTGTTTTAGCTCTCATCATCCAACCTCCTCCTCGTCTTCGAGAAATCCCGTGAGCTTTACATTGATCATGGTGAAGAAGAAAACAAGCGCGAAGAGGATCATGGATCCGGCACTGGAAATGCCATGGCTCGGGACTTCAAAGCTGAACTGATAGATATACATCAGGATAGACTGGAGTGTTCCTCCCGGAAGACCGGCAGAGCTGTTGCTGCCGAGGACGAACAGATCCGTGAATCTGGACAGTCCGTTGATGACGCCGGTTACAAGAAGGAAAGTGAAGCAGTTTTTCATAAGCGGAGCTGTGATATACCGCACCTTATCCCATGCGCTCGCTCCGTCAATTTCGGAAGCTTCATAGAGCTCGGATGGGATTGCCTGCAGTGATGCCAGATTCATCAGCATCGAGTATCCCATATTCATCCAGCACCAGAGAATCGTAGCGCCGATTTTCGAGTAACGGATATCGGAAATCCACCCGATCGAGATTTTTCTCCGGAACAGAAAAGAAAGGAATGTGTTAAGAAGTCCTCCCTCTCCCTGCAGGACGGCCTGGAACATGAGAATGACACTGATACCGGTAATGATATTGGGAAGATAAAACCCTATCCGGCAGAAGGCCTGAGTCCTGCCTCTTCCGAGGCTGTTGATCAGAACCGCAAGGAAGAATCCGAGCGGAATAGTCACCAGCCCCATCAGAGTCAGCGCGAAGGTGTTGCCGAGAGCACGAAGAAATCGGGACTGCCCGAGCAGAGTTCTGTAATTCTTTAAGCCGATAAAGGTTTCGTTCCCCGCTCCCACGATGGATATATCGTAAAGACTGTACCGCGCGGTATTGAACATCGGAATATAAACGAACAATACCAGTGCGGCAAGACTGATGATCAGAAACGGGTACCACCTCAGCTGCTTTTTGAGATTGCGGATTCGCCTGTCTTTTGTGCTCATCGTAGATCACCTTTTATTATTTTGTTGCAAGATATTCATCTACAGCTGCCTGCATCTGGGCTGCTGCGTCTTCAGCTGTGATGGTTCCGTTTACAAGATCGTGTGAGACGATGCCCAGTGTGGTTGTAACCGGTCCGAAGCTGATGTTGTTGTAGTATTCGGTTGTAGAGTTGCTGAAATCATCGGCCATTGTGGACATTGCAAGATCGATGGAATCAGCCTTGTCGCCCATAACCTCTTTCAGAGTTGTGAGGCAGTCGGGAGTATTCGGGATCTGTCCGCAGTCGATGACCCACTGGATGCACGCTTCGTCCGTGACCATAAACTTGATGAACTCCCACGCCCAGTCCTTATGTTCACTGGACTTACTGATGGCAAGGTTATTGCAGCCCTTGAACATGGACGGATCACCCTTATGCTCGCCCTCTTCGATGACCGGCATAGGAAGGAACAGGAATCTGTCCTCAACTCCCATGACCTTCGCTTCGTTAAAGTGAGTAAATGCGTTCTGGCTGTAACGGATTGCAGTATTGTTGTCGGGAGTCAGCTGATAAGCGATGTTGATACCTTCGCGGACCTGAGGACTGCAGTACTGACCGAGGTCGCGGATCATCTGGAATGCGGCGATGGATTTGTCGATCGTGAAGTCAACCTTGGAATCCTCGACGGTCTTTCCGTACTGGAATACCTTTGCGTCATAAGCGCTTGCCAGCATGCCGTAGGTAAACCAGAGGTTATTGGCGTTTTCCATGCTGTCCACCTGAACGCCGTAGGTCTGTTCCCCGGTCACAGGATCTGTGCCTGTGAGCTGTTCCGCAAGAGAGAGCATATCGGACCATGTCCAGGAGGCATCCGGAAGCTCGACGCCGTAATCTTCAAAGATCTGCTTGTCCAGATATGCGATCTGTGCGTTCAGTGTATAAGGAACACCGGTTGTTGTCGGGATACTGAGGTCGTTGTAATCGGTTGTGCGTCTTGTCTCTGTTGTATAAATTTTCGATGCAAAATCGGGATCCGCAGCAATATACTCATCAAGAGGCTCGACCAGCGCCGTCAGTGTTGCGCCGTGAAGAATAACATCCAGGTCGCCGCTGAGCGCTGCTGTCTGTACAACAGACTGCCAGTTGTCCCACGGAGCTGTTTCGATGTGAAGCTTAACATTGGGATGAAGTTCATTCCATCTCTCTACAATTACGTTATAGCCGGGAGTCTCCAGGCCGGTGACCATATCGAGGGCACCGGTCTCGCCCTGCGAAGAAAGAAGGCCCGGGCCCAGAAGGTTCAGTGTGATCTCCTCGCTCTCGTCAAGCGTGGAAGCAGGAGAGGAGGCTTCTTCCTCAGTTGCGCTCTCAGCCTCTGCCGCAGCTTCACCTGCAGGTTCTGCTGCAGGCTGTGCTGCAGGCGCTGCTGCCGGTGCGGCAGGAACAGCACATCCGGCCATCAGGCCTGCTGCCATGGTTCCTGCGAGCAATGTCCCTAAAAGTTTCCTTTTCATTTTTTCCTCCTTTTTGTTGCTATATCCGGAAGGTTTCTCCTCCCGGTATACTATGAAAGGCTGGCGCTCAGCCTTTACGACCTGAAACTAAACTCCGGATAATGCTCATCCATAAAGCGGAAGAGCGCTTCCTTCTCACCGCAGTGTAGCTGTGTCTGGGGGAGCCTGACTGTGTCCGACCGGATGATGCCGGCCCTTGCCATAAGAGCTTTACATTTGGCAATTTCCTTAAAAGCAAGCTCTTCGGAAAGACGTGCCAGTCTGGTCTGGAGCGCTCTGCAGCTTTTGATGTCACCGGATTCAAAGGTGCGGATCAATTCAGCAATTGCCTCGATGTAAATATGATTGTTGCCGGAGACTGTTCCGACTGCTCCGATGGATAAAGCGGGGAGCAGGAGCTGGACCGGGGCAACCAGCACATCAAAGGTACTGTTCCTGATCCGGGAAAACTCAGCCAGCTGCAGGACGTCGCCTACACTGTATTTGATGCCGAGGATATTCGGGCATGTATCCGCGATTCGTTCTACCAGTGAAGTGGAGAGAGCGTTGCCGGTGCAGAACGGAATTCCGTAGATATAAACCGGCGTCTCGGGAACACTGCCGGCAACGGTTTTATAGTAGCCAAGAAGTTCCTCATCAGTCAGATGGTAATAGGTCGGAGTCAACAGTCCCAGGCCGTCTGCCCCGGCATTTACGGCGTGACGGGCAAGAGCCATAGCGTCATCCGTAATTCTTCCGCCGATCTGGGCAAAGACAGGGATACGTCCTGCGGCTGCCCTGATTACAGTTTCCGTGATCATCATTCTTTCTTCGACGGAGAGATTGCTGACCTCGCCGGTTGTCCCGCAGGGATACAGCGCATCGACACCTCTTTCCACCAGGTGAGTGGTCAGCTTTTCCAGAGAGGAATAATCGACAGATCCGTCTGTATTCATGGGTGTAATCATTGGAACACAGATTCCATGCATCCGTTTCATCTTTATCTCCTTATATGCAAAAGATGTGACTTGAAATGTGTAATATGTGTAATTAGTCCTCTTGTTTCACATAATACTATTGTTCGTAAATCGCGGTCAATATAGCATATTAACTAAAAATAGTAGTGACAATTTGTGTAATATAATGGTTTTAAAAGAACGATAAACCGTGCGATAATGTGTGTAACAAAATGTAAAATGTTTTGTCTTATTAAAGAGATTACACGTATTACACATTTGAGACGGCTTGAATTACATATAGTTTTGCTTTAGCATATAATTTTGGAAACAATCTGTTTTCCACATCCATTTGATACCGTTCGGCATCGAAGCAAGACTGGAGAGATATGGGAACGAGAGTAACGATACGAGATGTGGCAGCTGAAGCCGGGGTATCCGTGGCCACTGTATCGAGAGCGATACATAAGAACGGATATATTTCTCAGGAAAACCAGGAAAAGATAGATAACGCGATAAAGAAGCTCGGCTATGTGGAAAAAAGCAGGGGAGGGGATTACAGGCCTGCCCGCCCTGCGGCTTCCGCGACCGGAGCAAGAAGCAGAGTAATCGCTGTCATCGGAGGCGTCTCAAGAGAAATAACTTTTCTTCCAAGACTTGAGCATGCTCTTTCGATCGCTGCCAACAGCGCCGGTTTTTACACCTTGTACATCGCACAGAAGCCCGACAATGAGAACCTTGAAGAGGTAACGGTCAGGGCACTGCGTGAAAATGTATGCGGGATTATTATTTCCGACTTCAGGGATGAACGGATCAGCCAGGAAAATAAGGAGATGCTCCTGAACCTTCCTGTTCCGGTTGTGGTCGTGGAGAGAGCTGTCTGCACCGAGCTTAACAGTGTGCAGATCGACTCCAGACAGGGTATTTATCTGGCCTGTAAGCACCTGTATGATACAGGAAGAAAAAAGCTCGTCTATGTCACAGCGCCTCTCGTGGGGAGCGTAGAGCAGGAACGCCTGCAGGGCTTTAAGGATGCAGCTGCGGAGTATCAGAAATCTACATCGGTCCATATCTGCAGGTCATCCTTAAGAGAAGACTGCTACAACGAACTGACCAGGATCTTCAATAACGAAGAGTTCCCGGATGCCATCGTCGCGTGGTCGGATCTGTTCGCAATTACGGCTAGACAGTTCCTGTACGACAGGGGAATAGAGGTGCCGGACAAGGTGGCCATCTTTGGCTATGATGATTTCCTTGCATCGTACACGGCACCGCCTCTCAGTACTGTCCGCGCGCCGCTCAATGAACTGGCGGCCGCTGCAGTCAGCATTATCAGAGACAATCTTGAGAACAAAGGCGAGTTCTTCGCGCGCAACATAAAACTCACCCCGAACATCGTTCTGCGGGCGTCAACCTGACAAATTCATAAGGAGGCCATATGAAACTACTTTCGGCAAAAGCTGCTTCATTTCAGATCCCGGCGATCGGCCTGGGCTGCATGCGCATCGCGTCTTTAAAGGATGACAAAGATGTGCAGAACCTGATCCATACGGCGGTCGACCTGGGAATCAATTTCTTTGACCATGCCGACATCTATGCGGGCGGCAGATCGGAGGAAATCTTCGGCCGCAATCTTTCCGGCATCGGCAGGGAAGAGATTATCCTGCAGACAAAATGCGCAATTAAGCCGGGTATTTCCTATGATTTTTCAAAACAGCACATCCTGGACAGTGTGGACGGGAGCTTAAAGCGTCTCGGGACAGACTATGTGGACATCCTGCTCCTCCACCGGCCGGATACACTGATGGAGCCGGAAGAGGTTGCAGCGGCGTTTGAAGCGCTCAAGAAATCGGGAAAGGTCCGGTACTTCGGCGTCAGCAATATGAACCCCGGCCAGATCGCCCTTCTTGAATCGGCGGTGCCGGATGAAATCCTCTTTGACCAGGTTCAGTTCTCCCTGGCACACTGTGATATCATCGACTCCGGACTCAACGTCAACATCGAGAACAGCGCAGGAACCGTCCGTGACGGAGGCCTCCTGGAATATGCAAGACTGAAACATATCACACTGCAGGCGTGGTCGCCCTTCCAGTACGGAATGTTCGATGGAACCTTCATAGGCTCCGAGAAGTACCCCGAGCTCAACAAAGTACTCGAAGAGATGGCAGAGAAATATGGCGTGACACCGGGAGCCGTCGCGGTGGCCTGGATCATGAGACACCCCGCGGGAATCCAGACCATCGTCGGGACAACCAAAGGCTCAAGACTTGCGGAAATCGCCGCTGCCGACACCTTCAGGCTCGAACATGACGAATGGTACAGGCTGTACCTCGCTGCCGGTAAGCAGCTGCCCTGAAATATTCCCAGCCCTGCGGCGGCATAATATTTGAGCCGGGGCAGGGAAAAACTGTAAAATCCTGATTTACCTTGAAGAATAGATTTCCCTGAAGTTAAGAATAAGAAAACACAAGGAAAAGCGGCTGTCAGACAACCTCTGACAACCGCTTATAAATTGTAGCAGGGGAAGAGGGATTCGAACCCCCATGAACGGTTTTGGAGACCGTGATACTAGCCATTGTATGATTCCCCTTGACAACAGAAGAATTATAGCATGCACTTTATCGAAGCACAAGCCTAAATTTTAATCCGCTGACATAAATTTTCTCCCGCCGGCAGTAATCTGCAGGCGGGAGATCTGAGTCTTATTTCATGAGACGGGAGTCAGGCCTTCCCGTAGTGGTATTTTCCGGATGTCAGCTTAAATACGCTGACCTTTCTGCCAAAGCGTGTCTCTGTTCCGATGCAGGTGACGCCTTCCTGCGCCGCGAAGGCTGTGACGTCGTCATCGCCCGTGGGCAGGTACAGGACAGCACTCGTATTGGCGGGAACTGTCGCGTCATAGGAGGTGAGGTGTCCGTCCTCTGCCTTCCAGGACGAGCGGATGGTTCCGTACCCGGAATCGTAGGAGCCGTCCACGAAGGTGAAGTTCCCACCCGGTACGGGCTGCAGAATAAAGCTCTTAAACCCGGCGGTATCATCTCTCTGGATTCCTGCCTGATACTCCATCATCCAGGTGCCGACGGCGCCCAGCGAGTAGTGGTTGAAGGAATTCATGCTGTTCTGTCCGCCGAAGCCGTTCTCGATCGTAAAGGAGTTCCAGCGCTCCCAGACGCTGGTCGCGCCGTTGACTACGGGATACAGCCAGGACGGATATGCTGTCTGCTCAAAGAGACGGTAAACAGTATCGATGTATCCGCCCTCGGTAAGTGCGGGCAGGAGAGGGCCGGTTCCCATAAAGCCTGTGGTCATGGTGTAGCCGGTCTTTTTGCAGGCTTCGTCGAGGAACTGTCCTGCATACTCCAGGTTCTCGTCGCTGAACACGCCGCAGATAAGAGGAAGCGAGTAGGAAGACTGTGTATCCTGGATCTGGCCGTCCGCGGTTCTTGTTCTGTGATCTTCCCCGACGTAGACTGCGTTCCATTCCGTCTTCAGGCCGTCCGCGTAAGCCTTGAACAGCTCAGCGTCACGGGCATAATCAGCGCATGCCGAGGAGTCCTCCGGAGCGGAGCTTTGCAGAATCTGTGCGGCTGCCTGGACAAAGCGCGCGACCCTGTAAAGCATGGCGTTGGACAAAAGGGCGATGTCGGTGGGCACTACTGCCAGGTGGTCTGCGGAGAAGCCCACATCGGCTGTAAGATAGCTGCAGCCGGGAGCCTTTTTCTCCATCATGTTCGTGACATGGAGCCGGTAAGCTTCATAATTCTCCCGAAGATACTTTATATCCGCGTACTGGAGCCAGGCCTCGAAGGGGAGGACGACGCCCGCCGCGTTCCATGCGTAGCCGAGCGAGAAGGACTCGCCGATCGTCGCATAGGAGGGGGCGAACAGGTGGTAGGTTCCGACCCTGTCCTGGGAGTCTCTCTGCATGAGAGAGTAATTCCGAAGGAAGGCGGACATGTCTGCCATGTAGGTCGCGGTCTCCGAATAGACATTGGCATCGCCGGCCCAGCCGAGCCGCTCGTCTCTCTGCGGGCAGTCTGTCGGAATGGACAGGTGATTGCCGAGCGTTGAGCGGATGATATTGGTAAAGAGCCGGTTTGTCAGAGGATTGGAGGATTCATAGTGCGAGGTCTGCGTGACACTGCTAAGGACCAGTCCCGTAATACTCTCAGCCGGGATCGGCTCATCCAGTCCGGATATCTCCACATACTGATAGCCGTGGAAGGTAAAGACTGGGCAGAACACTTCCGTTCCTTCGCCCTTCATGATATAGCGGTCGGTTACGAGAGCACCGCGGAGGTTCTCCGTCAGGATCAGGCCTTTCAGGTCGCCGTAGCAGTACGGATTCTCGGGATCCAGCTCGGGGTAGAGCTTTTCGGAGTAGCGGATGGTGACCTCTCTGCCTGCCTGTCCGCATCCCCCGGGGAAAACAATCCGCGGGATGCCGACCATGTTTTCACCCATATCGTAGATAAAGACGGTCGAGTTATCGCTGCCGCGGACCTGCTTTGAGACAAACGCAGCGCTCAGCTCCTTGTATTTGCGGATGCCGGTATCCAGCCTTGCCGTTATAACGGGGCGAACGCCGCAGACACACTCATCCATAAGAGTCGCAGCCTTAAAGAGAGCAGGGCCCTGTGAGGTGCCGGCCTGTGCGGTCATAAATCCGGGAAGATCCCAGCCTTCGAAGGCGGCTTCCAGCGTGGCGTCATAGGTCTCGCCGTTGAAATTGGCTGCGTAGCGAACGGGGCCGTCCACGCTGCACTGCCAGGAGGCGTCCGTCGGAACATACTGCGTCCTGCCGTCCGCATAGCGCACTGCAAGAAGTGCGAGGAACGCCTGGCGGTCGCCGTAGAAATTGAAATTCTTCATGTCGTAGGAGACTTCGTCAGAGTACCAGCCGGTCGCCAGAACGGCGCCCATGGCGTTTTCGCCCTCCCTGACAAGGTCCGTAACATCATAGGCGGAGTAGAGGATGTGCTGGCGGAAATCCGTATCGCCGGGCGTCAGGTATTCATCACCGACTTTCCTTCCGTTGATCGTCATTTCATAAATGCCGCGCGCAGTCACATATACCTTTGCGGAAGCGACCTGCCCGTTGGCTTCAAAGTCCCTGCGCAGCATGGGCATGCCGCCGAAGGAAGGATCCGCAAAGAAGAGTGTCCCGGGCTTTACCCGGATGCCGTCTTCCTGCACGGCGGCGCCGCTGCATCCCTCAAAGATGCGCCAGGAGGCGCCGGTATTTCTGCCAAAGACAACGTTTCTTTCGCCGCCGTAATGCCGGATGCAGAAATCGGAAAACAGAGCCTTTGTATCCTCTGCGGTGACAAATCCGACATTGCAGAGCCTGGGGAAAATCGGAACGTCCAGGGCGGTGTTCAGCGGATTCAGTATGAGACTGTATTCGGGCTCGCCGTTATCCTTTTTGCCGGTCTCGAGCATCTGTCCGTCGATGCTGACGGATTCCAGCTTGCTGCTGCAGATTACCGCTTCGAAGGAGTGTGCCTCAAACCGGTTATTCTCATCAATGACCGATGCGGGAACGGGAATGGAGGCAATCATCTTCTCCTCTTCCTCACCGGGCATATAACCCTTCCTGCGGATCTCAAGAGCCGCGGGGAGACTTCCCGCATTCAGGCATAAGGTTAAATAGTTCTCGCCGTTAATCAGGTAATTGTTGTGGATGCTGGAAAGGAGCCTGGGATCCGCCGCGCCGAAAACGACGCCGGCCCTGCTTCCATCACTCCCGATCTGCATGGTGAACTGAATGCGGAAAACAGGCACTGTCTCCGCTGCAAGGCTGATGGTATCAGGACCGATCCATTTTGCTCCGTGCCAGGAATCAAGACCGGTGCCCATAAGGCCGGTCGAAAAAACGGAAGATGCCGTAAGGACAGCACCGGTCTCATCCGTTACCTGCACTTCCCACTGATAATCCGTCTCCGAGATCAGTGCCTTTGCATCCCCGGGATAGGCGATGGCCGCGGAATCGGAGGATTCCACCGTCCCGCTGTCCCAGAACAGCTCATCGCCGCTGCAGACCCTGATCCTGTAAGCGCGCTGGCAGGCGCCGGTCCTGTCTGACTTCATCTGCCAGCCAAAGGACGGAGACGCATCGTCAATGGAAAGAGGTGCTGTCATGTGATCGACTTTAAGGAAAACAAGTTCTGCCTTCTGATCCTGGCTGCTCATCCCCGGAGAAGTAGTTGTTTCTGAATTCTGCATGAGGTAATCCTCCCAATTAATATGCTGCTGCAACCCCAAAGTTAATCAGATCATTCAGTCTCCGGGAAACAGGATCCCCGCATCCTTTCGACTGTTTTCAATGACGGAAACCGTATCAATCGTCGAATCGAGGCGCGCATATGCCGCGTCAAGATCGCCCGAGAGCATCATGGCTGTGATTTCCCTTACCTCATAATACCACCGGTCGGGGACGGGCTGCTCGTTAAAAGTCTCGTCGCCTGTTTTTGTGACTGTCCTGACCGACTGGATTCCGTTTGATCCGTTCTCGATATAGATATAACCCTTCTCGCCCTCAATCTGGAAGAAGTTGACTCCCCAGGTATCCTTGGCGCCGGCGTTCGTGCTGACAAAGCCGTCATACTGCATGACCATGACGCCGGAGGTGTCGGAAAGGCCGGGGCAGCGGTTTGCCATATAGCGGGCGGAGGCGGGCTTTCCGAAGAGAAGGACATTTAAAAGGACGTTGTAGAAATTGATGTCCATCAGGCAGCCGCCCGCGTAGTCGGGATCAAAGATGGCCGGCTTTTCGCCGCGAAGGACTGCATCATATCTGCTGGAATACTGGCTGTAATTGCTGATGACAAGACGGATCCTGCCGATTTTCGCAAGCTCTTCCTTTAAGATTTTGTAGTTGGGAAGAAAGCTTGTCGGAGCGGCCTCGACCAGAAACAGTCCGCGCTTCTTTGCGAGGGCTGCCAGCTCTCTTGCGTGCTCTTCCTTTGTCGTAAAGGGCTTCTCCGTTATGACATTCTTGCCGGCAAGAAGTGCCTTCTTCGTGTATTCGTAGTGCAAAAGGTTCGGGATCGCGATGTAGACCGTATTGATCCTGTCATCCGAAAGGAAGAGATCAAGATCGGTATAGGTCTTCCTGCATCCGTACTGCGATGCCAGCGCCTCTGCCTTTTCACTGCTGCGGGAATAGACCGCCTCCAGTGCGATACCTTCTGTTTTTACAACATTGTCCAGTACAGAGCGGACAATGACTCCGCTTCCGATGGTTCCGAGTCTTACCTGTTCCATGTTCATCCTCCATGCCGCAGCGGGCTGTGTGTCACCCGCTGCCTATGCGCGTTACCTGCTGCGCTTTCGTATTATTTGCTGCGCTTTGCAACCTCTGTTGCTTCTTCAAGAATCTCAAGGACCTTTACGACTTCCTCGTCTTTGATGCACTTTTCGGCGCCGTTTTCAATTGCATCGATCAGATTGTCGTAGATTCTCTCGTAGTGCGCGCAGCCGACCGGAACCTTCTCCGTGATCTTTTCGCCTGCGTCATTGACATAGACGAGCGTTCCCCATCTGTCTTCCGGCGCGGGATCCGTGCTGATGACATGTCTTCCGACGACCTTCTTTTTCCCGGAGTTGTGAATGACGGGAGGAAGGGTAAAGCTGCCCTTTGTTCCGTGCAGTGTGAAGCGGGGATAATCTATCAGGACACACATCGAGGTGTTGACGGATGCCTTGCAGTTGCCGTAGAAGAACTCGAGGTCATAATAGTCATCACCGACACCGGGGTGGTGGATACTGCGGACATCAAGATTTGTGCGGTCGGGGATGCCGAAGAGACTGATCACCTGATCGACCGTGTGGACACCGAGATTATACAGTGTTCCGAGGTGGTCATACCACCCGTTCTCGCGGAAATAATCATAGTGGCTCTCGAGGCGGACGGGAGTCCCGATTCTGCCGCTCTCGATGACCTGCTTCAACGCCAGGAAATCAGCGTCAAACCGTCTGTTCTGGTTCGGCATGCAGATCAGTCCCTTACTCTTTGCGAGGGCAAAACACTCGCGGGCCTCCGCTGCCGTGGGCGCAAACGGCTTTTCGATAAGGGCGTGTTTTCCGGCGTTTAAGATCTGCTTTGCGTAAGGCATATGAAAGCGGTCCGGGGCGGATACAACAACGAGGTCGACCTCGGGATCGGAGAGAACGTCGTCAAAATTGACTGTGAAAGTAATCTCCGGATAGAAGGGCTCGTATTCTGCAAACTGCGCGATGTCCTCCTGCCTGCGGAAAACATATTTGACGCGGATATCATCGCGGTTTTCCACATAGGGGATATGATACTCACGAACCGAAACACCGAATCCGACATAAGCAACTGTAATCATCTCTTTACACTCCTTGTTTTATTAACAAAAGCCTGTTCTTTCACCTGCGGGAGGCTCTCTGCCTGCCTTACGATGACTACTATAACAGACTTCCGGGAGGTGGAAAATGTCTGAATCGAGCATCTTTTATTGATCTTTTGTGATATAATTGCGCGAGCACGAAGTGCGGAGCAATCCGCTGAATTACTGTAGGCTGCATAGACGGAGGAGCGAAATGAACTCAGCAAAAAAGCGCCTGCTTCTTGAGAAGCTGGCTGAATATACAGAGGATGAGAAGGTCTACAGGGAGCTGTACGGGCAAAAGAGCCCCGAAAAGAGGGCGGACTTCCTGGCGCAGGCCGAAGGCTATGTGAGGGAGCACGGCCTGTTTATTCCGGACTATTCCTTTGTGAAAATACCGGAGCACTTTACCGAGGAGATGTATTCCTCGCAGTTTCCGATAGGAAGAGGGTTTGACGTCAACCTGGTAAAACATTCGAGATATACTCCGGTCTTTGTGTACAGTCTTTCCTTTTTTGAAATTCTGTATGTGCTCAGGGGCACCTGCGGGCACCGGCTCGGGAGCGAGATGTATACGCTGCACCGGGGCGATGTGTGCTTAATTTCCCCGGGGGTAAAGCATACCATCGAGGTGTTCGACGACAGCCTGATCCTGAGCGTCCACGTGAGGAAAGATACGTTTGACAGAACCTTCCATACGACGCTCAGCTATGATAATATTCTTTCTGATTTTTTTATCGGAAGTCTTTACAGCAGGCGCCCGCCGGGCAGTATACTGTTCCCGGAGACGGGTGAGGAGATTGAAGATATCATCCTCGAAATGTACAGTGAGGTGGATGAGGAGGATGTGTTCAGCCGCAATCTTCTCAACAACCTGCTCACAATTTTGTTCGCAAGGCTTCTTCGCGGCTACAGGGGCAGCGCCTATATCGCGGGAACCCCGGAGGAAGCGGGAGGGGATCCGGTGAGGCTGAGGATCCTCAGTTACATCTATGACCATTACCGGGAAGCGGACCTTGGCGCGGTTGCAGGGCAGTTTCACTATTCGGCCGCACACTGCTCGCGGATGATCCGCGCGGAGACGGGATACGGGTTTTCTGCCTTCCTTCGAAGGATCCGTGCGGAGCGCGCGGCGGCATATCTTACAGAGACCAAAAGAACGGTCGCGGATATCGGGATGCTGGTCGGCTATGAGTCGCCGGAGGTCTTTATCCGGGCGTTCGAGAAGGTTTTCGGCATGTCGCCGACGGCCTACAGGAAAAGGAAACAGGGCGATGCGGCGCCCGTGCGGGAACAGCTATGATTCAGAATATCTATCCGGAAGTTTTTTACAATCAGTTCAGGAACGACGGCAGGGCAGCGGCAAGAGATGAGGATACGGTGTTTGCCTTCTGCGGAAGGACGATCCTTGTCCGGACCGATGAAAGGGGCATGCTTGTTTTCCCCTCCGTCAGGGAGGCGAAAGACGTCGGCCTTTCGGATCACCTCCAGTACCTGTTTTCCATATGCAGGGACCCCGAAGGGGAGGAGCACAGATTCTTTCTGTATACGGATTACGGCGCGGATAAAGAGAGTATCATCCTGAAGCTCCCTTTCTATTCCTTCGAAGGGATGATGAACTTAAGATTCCTGAATCCCAAGGATCTTTGCTTTGCGGGAATGACCGCATACCATCTCTATGTCTGGTACAGGGACAACGTTTTCTGCGGAAGGTGCGGCGAAAAGACGCATACCTCCGAAAAGGAGAGGGCGCTTGTCTGCCCCCGCTGCGGCAACACGATTTATCCGAAGATCTGCCCCGCGGTGATTGTGGGCGTAACGAAAGGCGACCAGATCCTAATGACGAGGTACGCGGGACGGAGCGGCGCCGGCAATGCCCTGATCGCGGGCTTTTGCGAGATCGGCGAGACAGCGGAGGAGACCGTTCAGCGGGAAGTTATGGAGGAGGTAGGACTCCATGTCACGGACATCCGGTATTACAAGACCCAGCCGTGGGGCTTTGAGTCGGATCTCCTGCTCGGCTACTACTGCCAGGCGGCCCCGGGAGAGGACATCGTCATGGACGAAAACGAGCTTTCCAGAGCGGTATTTGTCCCCAGAAATGAAATCGGCCAGGAAGACAATGATGTCAGCCTGACCGCGGAAATGATCCAGTATTTCAGAGACCATCCGGAGAAATTCTGAGCGCGGCTTAAGGGGAGCTTGCACGGACGGTCTCTTTGTAACAGCTGCTTAGAGAATAGCCTCTGCGGAATGCTCCTCAAATCTCTCATCGCAGTATTTGCAGCGATAGATGCCCTTTTTCTCGTCCGCAAGATAGAAGATATGGGGAAGTCCCTGTTCGATGGAGGAAATGCATCTGGGGTTCGTGCACTTTACGATGCCGCGCATTTCCTTCGGAAGAGAGAGGGAACGCTTCTCAACAATTTCCCCGTCCTTGATTACATTGACTGTGATATTGCGGTCGATGAAGGCGAGGACGTCGAGATTAAGCGAATTGATGTCGCATTCGACCTTCAGGATATCCTTTCTGCCCATGGCGTTGCTGTGGGCATTTTTTATTATGGCGACGGTGGAGTCGCGCTTGTCGAGGCCGAGGTGGTGATAGATCTTCATTGCCCTGCCGGCCTTAATATGATCAAGAACGAAGCCTTCTTCGATTTTTCCTACATTCAGCATTCCTGTACCTCCTTATTCACCCTGTTCCTTATTTGGAATCTTCAGTTCATAACCCTGTATCAGAGCGTCCTGAGCCCCAGAAGAACCAGGATCAGCGCCATTCGCACGTAGACGCCGAACTGGGCCTGTCTGAAATATGCCGCGCGGGGATCGTCGTCAACCTCGACGGAGATCTCATTGACGCGGGGCAGCGGATGAAGAATATACATATCCGGCTTTGCGGCCTTCATCTTCTCGCTGTCAAGGATATAGAAATTTTTAAGACGTACATAATCTTCTTCGTTAAAGAAGCGTTCCTTCTGGACACGTGTCATATACAGAAGGTCCAGCTCGGACATGACATCCTCGAGACGGATGCATTCTTCGTATGCGATCCCCTTTTCATTGAGCATCTCCGTGATGTAATCCGGGACCTTCAGCTCCGGGGGAGAGATGAAAATGAAGCGGACATTCTCGTAGCGGACAAGCGCGTTGATAAGGGAATGTACCGTCCGGCCGAATTTCAGGTCGCCGCACAGGCCGATGGTGAAGCCGCCCAGAGTTCCCTTCAGGTTGCGGATTGTCAGAAGATCGGTGAGCGTCTGCGTCGGATGCTGGTGGCCGCCGTCGCCGGCGTTGATGACCGGGATGCTCGCGTAATGCGCGGCTACTGTCGCGGCGCCCTCCTTGGGATGGCGGATTACCATGATGTCCGCATAGCAGGAGATAATCCTTGCCGTGTCGGCTACGCTTTCTCCCTTTGAGGCGGAAGAGGAGCTTGCTTCGGAGAAGCCCATCACCTGTCCGCCGAGACCCAGCATTGCGCTCTCGTGCGAAAGGCGCGTGCGCGTGCTCGGCTCATAGAAGCAGGTCGCCATTTTTCTGCCTTCGCAGGCGTGCGAATACTGCTCGGGGTGCAGGCGGATGTCATCCGCCAGGTCGAACAGCTTATCGAGTTCTTCGGTTGAAAAGTCAAGCGGTGTGATCAGGTCACGTTTCATTATTTACCTCCATTAATTTGTTTCTGTATCGATTCCCCGGGCGGCAAGGAAACGGGAAACTGTCCGGTCCCAGACCTTCTCGGGAGATCTGTCTGTAGTAAATCCGCGCATAGAAACACCGGTCACCAAATGGAGGCCGGTGCTGTCCAAACGGATATTCAATAATAATGCCTGAACGAAATTTCTGGTATCTGCGGGAACCTCTGCGAGAGTCCTGTCCATATATTCAGACTTTAAATGGAAAACAAAAGAAAATGCACTGGGAGCACGTTTCCCCTTGATGAGATCACGGCAGGTAGCGCGGACAGCAGACCATTCGGTGAGTCCGGAGGGCTCTTTTCCCGCTTCCTCCCATTCCTCGGGGGAATAGAAATCCCTGTTGAGATGTCCGTCGATCACATAGGAGACGCCCATTTTGATACGGGCTTCTTCCAGAAGAAAAGAATCAAACGTGTCGGAAGAGAGCAGCTTTGACATAAAAGCGCCTTTGCTGTTCACGGTAAATGCCATCATCTCCGACAGATCCTCCTTTCCGATTTCTGCCATTATACAGATATAGGATAAGAAAGTCAAAGCCGGGTCAGGTAAACTGCGGCAAGAATCTGGACAACAAGGATGAGCGGCATTCCTATGCGGAAAACGGGCTTTCTTGTCTTATGGTGAAAAAAACGCATTCCCGCAATGGATCCGACGCTTCCGCCGAGCAGCGCTAGGGAAAACAGCGCCGCCTCGGAGATCCGCCACCGGTGGTTTCTCGCCCTGGATTTGTCAATTCCCATTGCCGCGAAAGCTGCAATATTGATAATGAGAAGATACAGATATTTCATGCTGTGCCGATGTATATTTTCCTTTTTATGCATAAAGCAAGACCGGCAGCCGCGTTTCCTGGCTGCCGGTCCAATGTTTTTATTCTGCGTTCTTCGCCGCGAGTTCCTGATGCTTCATCGCGCGGACCTTTGTGGAGAGTCCGAAGAGGTTGATAAAGCCCTCGGCGTCGTGGTGGTCATAGAGATCGCCGGTTGTGAAGGAAGCGATGCTCTCGTTGTACAGGGAGTACGGAGAGGTCGTTCCGGCCTTGATGATGTTGCCCTTGTACAGTGCCAGCTTTACCTCGCCGGTAACATACTGCTGTGTGGATTCCACGAATGCCTGCTCAGCCTCGCGAAGAGGAGAGAACCACTTGCCTTCATAGACAAGGCTTGCAAATTTGCGGCCCATGTCCAGCTTCTCTTCGTAGGTCTCGCGGTCCAGGATCAGCTCTTCGAGCTGCTGGTGTGCTTCGTAGAGAATGGTTCCGCCGGGAGTCTCATATACGCCGCGGGACTTCATGCCGACGACACGGTTCTCGACGATATCGACGATGCCGATGCCGTTCTCGCCGCCGAGCTTGTTAAGCTTGCGGATGATGTCGGAGAGCTTCATCTTCTCGCCGTTCAGAGCTACGGGAATGCCCTTCTCAAAGGAGATGGAGATGTAGGTCTTCTCATCGGGAGCCTTCTGGGGCGTTACGCTGAGCACCAGAAGATGCTCATAATTCGGCTCGCTCGCGGGATCCTCGAGCTCGAGTCCCTCGTGGCTGATGTGCCAGATGTTGCGGTCACGGCTGTAGCTGTTGTCCGCGGAGAAGGGAAGGTGAATTCCGTGCTGGGCCGCATATTCGATCTCGGACTGGCGGGAATCCAGCGTCCACTTTTCATTTCTCCATGCAGCAATGATCTTCAGGTCGGGTGCAAGTGCCTTGATGCCCAGCTCGAAACGGATCTGGTCATTCCCCTTGCCGGTTGCGCCGTGGCAGATCGCGACAGCGCCTTCCTTGCGGGCGATCTCGACGAGCTTCTTCGCGATCAGCGGGCGCGCCATGGAAGTGCCCAGAAGGTACTTGTTCTCATATACGGCGTGCGCCTGGATGCAGGGCGCGATATATTCGTCGCAGAATTCATCGGTTACATCAAGGATGTACAGCTTGTCGGCGCCGCAGTATTTTGCACGCTCTTCAAGTCCGTCCAGTTCGCTCTCCTGGCCGCAGTCGATGCAGACGCAGATGACTTCGTAGTCGAAGTTCTCCTTCAGCCAGGGAATGATAACGGTGGTATCAAGACCGCCGGAATAAGCGAGTACAACCTTCTCTTTTTTATTATCAGACATTCTAATTTCCTCCTGCTTACTTTCCTGTTCGAAAGACTTTTCATACTATACAAGGCTTTTAATTGTTTTGCAAGTGAAAAAATATACAGAAAAAAATAATTCCGGGCCGATAAATGCATAAAAATGCATATAAGCCATTAATTAATGCATAAAAATAAAATACTGTTGATTTTTCCGGGTGCAAACTGTATTCTTATTGAATGTAATCGTCACGGAGGATTATTAAAAATGGGTAAAATAAGAGCAGGTATTATCGGCGCTACGGGATATGCGGGAGCGGAGATTCTCCGGATTCTGGCTTCCCATCCGGAAGCGGAGGCTGTCTGGGCGGGTTCAAGGAGCTACGCGGGCAGGCAGATTTCATCTGTCTACGGGAATCTCCTGCGGTTCGTCGACCTTTCCTGTGTAGATGATGATACCGACAGAATGAAGGATACGATAACACAGCTTGCGGACGAGGTGGATGTGATCTTTACCGCGACTCCGCAGGGAGCCTGCGCAAAGCTCGTTTCCGAGGAGCTTCTTAATAAGGTAAAGGTGATCGATCTTTCCGCGGATTTCAGACTGAAGGATGTCGCTGTTTACGAGAAATGGTATAAAATCACACACTGCGCGACGCAGTTTCTTGACGAGGCTGTCTACGGGCTTGTGGAATTAAACCGCAGCAAAATTCCGGGCGCAAGGCTGATCGCCAATCCGGGCTGCTATACGACATGCTCCATCCTGACAGTTTACCCTCTTATTAAAAAGGGACTGATCGATCCGGATTCCGTGATTGTCGACGCACTCTCGGGCGTTTCCGGCGCCGGAAGGGGAGCGAAGGTCGACAATCTCTACTGCGAGGTCAATGAGAGTGCAAAGCCCTACGGCGTCGCAGGGCACAGACATACTCCCGAGATCGAGGAACAGCTCGGGTACGCCGCGGGAAGGCCGATCACCCTGACATTTACCCCGCACCTGATCCCGATGAACCGCGGAATCCTTGTTACCGCCTACGCGGATCTTCTTCCGAAGGCGGACGGAACGCTTCCCACTCAGGAAGAGCTGCATAAGGTTTATGAGGAAACCTACGCGGGAGAGACCTTTATCCGGGTCCTTCCGGAGGATGTGCTCCCCCAGACGAGATTCGTTGAGGGCAGCAACTTTGTGGACATCAATATTAAGGCGGATGTGAGAACCGGAAGGGTGATCATGATGGGCACGCTCGACAATATGGTCAAGGGCGCTGCGGGACAGGCCGTCCAGAACATGAACCTTCTGTTCGGGCTTCCCGAAGAGACGGGCCTTATGATGCCGCCCATGTTCCCGTAACGGCAGATGCCGGTTTTGGTAATTTGTGTTTATTGAAAGAATGGAGGACGCTCCGTGCCGTTTGAAGGACGCATCCAGATCCGCCCGATGAAGGCGGAGGATTATGATGAGGTACACGGGCTCTGGCTTACCATCAGCGGATTCGGTATCCGCAGCATTGACGACTCCAGGGAAGATGTTGTACGTTTTATCCGCCGCAACCCGACGACGAGTGTTGTGGCGGTTGACCTGGACTCGGAGAGCTCTCTTTCCGCCGCGGGGCCCGGCTCCGGCATGATTGTCGGCTCGATTCTGTGCGGAAATGACGGAAGGCAGGGGGCGCTGTATCATGTCTGCGTTGCCACAAGCCACCGGCGCCTGGGAATCGGCAGGCAGATGGTCGGCTACTGCATGAATCGTCTGCGCGAGGAAGGGATCAATAAGGTCGCCCTCGTCGCGTTTTCCAAAAACGACGTCGGCAACGCCTTCTGGAAGGGCATCGGCTGGAAGCGCAGGGCAGACTTTAATTACTATGAATTCGCACTCAACGAGAAGAACATCACCCGTTTTGTAGAAGGATAAAGCCGTATCGTATGTCTGCAGGCTGAGGCAGACTTGTTTCATAAGACCAGTATCGGAGGAAACAGGATGGAATGGATAGAAGGCGGCATCACTGCCGCGCAGGGTTTTGAAGCGGCTTCCACCGCGGCGCATATCAAATATGAGGGCCGCAGGGACATGGCGATGATCTACAGCACGGTGCCCTTTGCGGTCGCCGGCACATTTACGTCGAATGTGGTCAAGGCTGCGCCGGTCATCTGGGACAGAGATATCGTCCGCAATCAGAAGCAGGCTCAGGCGGTTGTCGTCAACACCGGAATTGCAAATGCCTGCACGGGTGAGGAAGGCCTGGACATCTGCCGCAGGACCGCATGGGCAGCCGGCAAGGCGCTCGGAATTGAAGAAAAGAGTGTCCTGATCGGTTCCACAGGCGTCATCGGGATGCAGATCCCGGTCGACAGGATTACGGAAGGCGTAAAGGTTCTGGCTGCATCCAAGGCGCATACGCCGGAGGCAGGGACAGACGCTTCAAAGGCGATCATGACAACGGATACGGTCAATAAGGAGATCGCCTGCACGGTGACACTCTCCGGAAAGACCGTCACAATAGGAGCGATGAGCAAGGGATCCGGTATGATCCATCCCAATATGTGCACCATGCTGGCCTACATCGCGACAGACTGCGCGATCAGCCAGGAAATGCTGCAGAAAGCGGCTTCCGATGTGGTGAAGGACACCTTCAATATGATCTCTGTCGACGGAGATACGTCCACCAACGACACCATGCTGCTGATGGCGAACGGCCTTGCGGAAAATGAGATGATCACGGAGGACTGCGAGGACCACCGGATCTTTGAGGATGCCCTCTACAACATCTGCAGATATCTTGCACGCCGGATGGCAGGGGACGGGGAAGGCGCGACAAAGCTGATCGAGGCGATTGTCATGCATGCGGATACGAAGAAGAATGCCCGCACACTGTCCCGCTCGATCATTCATTCCAACCTGACCAAGGCGGCCGTCTTCGGAAAGGACGCCAACTGGGGACGCGTCCTTTGCGCCATGGGCTACTCCGGCGCGGACTTTGATCCCTCGTCGGTCGACGTCTATTTCGCAAAGGGCCTTACGGGCTTCAACACGCCCGCGGGGGCTTCCCGATATGACCTGCCGCTTGCCATCTGCAGGAATGGGAAGGCTGCGGACTACAGCGAGGAAGCTGCAACCGAGATACTCGGCAGCGATCACGTCGTTATAATCGCCGACATGCATTCCGGCGAGGAAAGCGCTGTTGCATGGGGATGCGATCTCACCTATGATTATGTGAGCATCAATGCGGACTATAGATCATAATCCGGAGGATTATGATCCTGACTTAGCCCTTCGGGCTAAGACCCTGACATGGCCCACTGGGCCGAGTCCCGGTACATGCGGCGGACGGGAAGAGAGTGAGGAAGTTATGCCTGATTATTTGGATGAAGCCCAGCATAAGGCAGAGGTGCTGATCGAAGCGCTGCCGTATATTCAGAAATTCAACAGGAAGATTATCGTCGTCAAATACGGCGGGAGCGCCATGAGCGACGAGGAGCTGCAGAAGAACGTGATCAAGGATGTCACGCTCCTTAAGCTGGTCGGTTTCAAGCCGATCATTGTGCACGGAGGCGGCAAGGCGATCAGCAGCTGGGTCAAGAAGACCGGCAAGGAAGCAAGGTTTGTCAACGGGCTTCGCGTCACGGATGCAGAGACCATGGAGATCGCGGAAATGGTGCTCGGCAGTATTTCCAAGAAGCTTGTCACGATGGTTGAGGAGCTCGGATCGAAGGCCATCGGCATCAGCGGCAAGGACGGCGCCCTCCTTCATGTGAAGAAACGGTATTCCGGAGGGGAGGATATCGGCTATGTCGGCGAAATCACTTCCGTAGAGCCCAAGATCCTGCTGGATCTTCTGGAAAAGGATTTTCTTCCGATCGTTGCGCCGACCGGCCTTGACGACAATTTTGAGACCTACAATATCAACGCGGATGAGGCGGCGTGCGCGATCGCAAAGGCCGTGGGAGCGGACAAGCTCGTTTACCTGACTGATGTGGAAGGCCTCTACAGAGACTTCGAGGACAAATCCTCCTTCATCTCCAGGATCAGCATTAAAGAAGCGGACAAGCTGATTTCCGACGGGCTGATCGGCGGAGGAATGCTTCCCAAGCTTTCCAACTGCACGGATGCCGTCAAGGGCGGAGTCAACCGCGTACATATCCTAGACGGAAGACGCCCGCACAGCCTTCTTCTGGAGATCTTCACGGACAAGGGCTACGGAACCATGTTCTATGAGGACAACTAAAAGCCGGTAAATGGTCTTTATGCAGACTATCGCCCGGAAGGGCAAAGGAGAAAAGCCATGGCAGACAGGATGAATGCAATCATCGAACAGGCAGAAAAGGACCTGCTTCACACATATAACCGCTATCAGATCGTTCTGGACCGCGGCGAGGGCGTCTGCCTCTATGACGTCAGCGGCAAAAGATATCTGGACTTTGCGGCAGGCATCGCCGTGTTCGCCCTCGGATATCATTATAAGGATTACGACGAGGCACTCAAGGCGCAGATCGACAAGCTCCTTCACACATCGAACCTTTTCTATAACGAGCCTGCGGCGGACGCGGCAGCGCTCCTTAAGAAGGCTTCGGGAATGGACCGTGTCTTTTTTACCAACAGCGGCGCGGAAGCCGTTGAAGGCGCGCTGAAGGCTGCCGTAAAATATGCCTATACCCATGACGGTCGGACGGACCATGAGATCATCGCCATGGAGCATTCCTTCCACGGAAGGACCTACGGAGCGCTTTCGGTCACCGGCAATGCACATTACAGAGAGCCTTTCGGCAGCATGCCCGGCACGGTGCGCTTTGCACAATTCAATGACCTTGACAGCGTGAAGGCACTTGTAAATGACAGGACCTGCGCGGTGATTCTGGAGGCAGTGCAGGGAGAGGGCGGTCTTGTTCCCGCAACACAGCAGTTCCTTGAGGGCGTCCGGGCTCTTTGCGATGAGAAGGGAATTCTCCTTATCCTCGACGAAGTCCAGTGCGGCATGGGCAGGACCGGCTATATGTACGCATGGCAGAAATACGGAGTAAAGCCGGATATCATGGCGACGGCCAAGGGCCTCGGTTGCGGCGTTCCTGTCGGAGCGTTCCTTATGACAGAGGAGGTCGCAAAGGACAGCCTTGTTCCGGGAGACCACGGCACGACCTACGGCGGCAATCCCTTTGCCTGCGCGGCAGTGCGCAAGGTACTCGAGCTCTTTGAGGAAAACGACATCCCCGGACATGTGCGGGAGATCACGCCGTATTTTGAGGCGGCCCTGGACCGGCTTGCGGAAAAATATGACTGCATCCTCGAAAGAAGAGGGAGCGGCCTTATGCAGGGACTGGTATTCGACCGTCCTGTCGGCGGCCTGATTAAAGAGGCGATGAGCCGCGGCCTGATCACGATCAGCGCCGGAGCTAATGTCCTTCGTCTTGTCCCGCCGCTTGTGATTGAAAAGGAAAATATTGATGAGATGGCCGGAATTCTCGATGAGAGTATAGCGGCATTGTTTAAGTGACTGATTACGGATTATGAGAAAAGCAATTCGCGTTATTACAGCGCTGCTCGCGGCAGCGCTGCTTTTTGCATTATGGTGGTTTATGGAAGGAAAGGGCGAGCTGGAGGCGTATTCATCCGGCGAGCCGGCCGAGGAAACCTATTCTGCCCAGCCGCAGAAGCAGACTTTAAGGCTGTGGTATGCGGACGATGCGTTTACCGACTTTTTTAATGAGTGCGCCGTTGCCTACAACGCCAGACAGAATCGTGTGCGCGTCGAAACAAAGCTGATCACGGACCTGGATTATATCAAACAGGTCAACGACGCTTCCGTTGCGGGAGGGGAGTATCCCGACCTTTTCCTTGTCGGCAACAACGCCCTTGAGCGGTGCGTTCTGGGTGGACTTGCGGCCCAGGTCCAGGATACGGAGCATTTCAGCGATCCCACGGTATATCCGCAGACCGCGCGGTACGCCGTGACGTTCGGCGGCAGGACCTATGCCTATCCTCTCTGCTTTGAAACGGCAGCCCTCCTTTACAACGAGGAGTACCTCCAGGCGATGTCCGCGGCGAACGGATCGGATACCATGACCATCCCGTCGACAATCATCGATATCATCAACCTGGCCGGCAATTACAACGCCCCGGAAAAGGTCGACGCGATCTTTAAGTGGGATGTCAGCGATATTTTCTTTAATTACTACTTTATCGGCGCATATCTTAACATGGGCGGCCCCTGCGGGGACGACGAGACCCAGCTGGACGTCTATAACCAGCAGCTGATTTCGTGCCTTAAGGTTTACCAGCAGCTGACGCAGTTCTTCTCCATCGACACGCAGACGGATGACTATGACAGCCTGATCCGGGACTTTGCGGGCGGCAGGATCGTCTTTACGGTCGCGACCTCGGACGCTGTGGAAAGGCTGCGCAAAATGCAGGAGAGGGGAGAGACCGATATCCGCTACGGCGTGGTCAGGCTTCCGGATTCCACGAACTCACTGCAGACAAAGTCCCTGTCCATCACCGACTGCCTCGTTGTCAACGGCTACAGCGAGCTGCAGGAGGAGGCGAATCTTTTCATCCGCTACATGATTTACAGCCATCTGGACGGCTTCTATGACAGAACGGGAAAGGCGCCCGCGCTGTCTGCCTACGAGTACAGTGACGCCCACATGAAGGGGTTTGTCGAAGCCTATGAAAACTCCGTGCCGCTCACAAAGCTGAGAGAAGCCTCCAACTTCTGGATGCTGCTGGAAAACACCTTTGCAAACGTGTGGAACGGCGCCGATGCCAACGAGAGCCTGCGCCAGCTGGCAAAACAGCTGATGATCCAGATCACCGGATCGGAAGGGATTGAGATCGAACGCATCGATGATCCGCCGTATGTGGATATCATCGCGGAGCTGACCGGAGGAGAGTAAGAAATATTTTACGTCTTTTGTGTGGGCATTGTTTCATTATATTAACGAAATGTGCTAAAATGTAAAAAGTGTGACGGGACTCCTGCCCGGAAAGGTAGGAACCGTATTCATGAAAGATTTACATATTTTTGACAGATGCAGGGTGAAATGCAGAGCGGCCCTGCCACTTACTGCATTGATGCTCTGCGGGCTTCTTGCCGCGTGCGGCAAGGACGGAGGCGTCCTTTTGCAGCGGGCGGGAGACGGCAGCAGTGCGGCCCTTCCCCAGGCACAGGAAATCAGCCTTACGGAGGTTGCAGAAGGGGCGGAAGGATATGAAAAGGCGGCGCCGGGGACTTCAGACGGCGATGACGCTGTAAACGTACCTGAGACGGATATCCAGGCGAGCCCTCCCGTTACCGTGTTCGTGTGCGGAGAGGTCAATGAGCCCGGAGTTTATGTCCTTGAGGACGGTGCGCGGGTGTTCGAGGCGGTAGCTGCCGCGGGCGGCTTCACGGCCGATGCGCAGGAGGATTACTTAAACCTTGCGCAGTACGTGCAGGATACGCAGAAGATTTATATACCCGGACAGGAAGAAGCGCAGCGCCTTGCAGCGGCAGGGGAACAGACGGGTGCATCCCTTACAGAGAGTCCGCAGGATACAGGCGGCAGGATCAATATTAATACAGCCGGCCTTTCGGAGCTGATGACGATCCCCGGAATCGGAGAGGCCAGGGCACAGACTATACTCGAATTCAGACAGGCGAACGGTTCCTTTGAGAACCCGGAGGACATCATGAAGGTCTCCGGGATCAAGCGGGCGACCTACGATAAGCTGTGTGATTATATTTGTGTCAGATAGGTGAGATGTTTTAGAAAAGGATGGAATTATGGCCAGAGTTTTGGTGGTAGACGACGAGAAACTGATCGTGAAGGGAATCCGGTTCAGTCTGGAACAGGATGACTATACGGTAGACACCGCCTTCGACGGAGAAGAGGCACTCGAAAAGGTTCGGGCGAACCAGTACGACATCGTACTCCTCGACCTGATGCTTCCGAAGATGAGCGGACTTGACGTATGCAGGGAGATCCGTGAATTTTCCGATGTTCCGGTCATCATGCTGACAGCCAAGGGAGAGGACATGGATAAGATCCTCGGCCTGGAATACGGCGCGGACGACTATATCACCAAGCCGTTCAACATCCTCGAGGTCAAGGCGAGAATCAAGGTCATTCTCAGAAGGTCATCCGCAAAGAAAGCGGCAGCTGCCAGCGGCCCTGTGATTGAGAGCGGAGAGCTCAGACTTGACAAGGACAATCGCAGACTGACCATTGCAGGCAGGGAGGTTAACCTTACATCCAAGGAGTTTGAGCTTCTCGAGTTCCTGATTTCCAATCCGGACAAGGTCTACAGCCGCGCGAACCTTCTGGAACTGATCTGGGGCAAGGACTACCCCGGTGACGAGAGAACAGTGGACGTGCATGTGCGCCGCCTTCGCGAGAAGATCGAGCCCAATCCTTCAGAGCCTGTCTATGTGCTTACAAAGTGGGGCGTAGGATACTATTTCAGGGGCCGCAAGGCATGATATGACATGCAGGAACCGTAACTGCGGTATTGCATTCTAAAAGGGCCGGAATCCGGTGCTTGTCTGGATTCCGGCCTTTTTTAGACGATAGGATAAGGAGACAGTTCGAGGGATTGGTTGTTGCAAAAATTGCAACATCCAGTCCGTTTTTTTCCTATGAATCGAAGAAGCTTCGGCCGTCATCCGTCACGAGGCGGTCTGCCCTGGGATACTCGAAGATATCATTGTTATCGGCGTTCGCTTCAAGATAGTCGGCAAATTCTTTTGCGTACCATTTCGCCATCCCGAGATTGTGCATGAGATAGTGTCCGCAGTTAACAGCTGTGGCGCCGGGGACATCCTGCGCATCCTCTACGGAGCGGAATGCGTTCAGAAGCAGTTCATAGAGGTCCTTCGGGGCGCGGCTTCCCTTCAGTATGAGATAAAAGCCGGTAAGGCATCCCATGGGGCCCCAGTAAATGACTTCATCCTTCCAGTCGGGATCATTGCGAAGATATGTCGCGATAAGATGCTCGAGCGAATGCATTGCACCGATGTCAATGACCGGCTCCCTGTTGGGGTGCTTAAGCCTGATGTCGTAGGTTGTAACCGAATAATCGCCAAGATAATCAACCCTGCTCGTGAAGATGCCGGGCACAATGCGAGTGTGATCTACCGTAAAGCTCTGTATCAATTCCATTTTTCGTTATTCCTCCTTGCAGTTGTATAATAATCTAAAATATAGGATATTCAAAGGTGTTTTTCGATAGAGAGGACCGGAACGTGAGAAAGATACTGATTGTAATAGACATGCAGAATGACTTCATTGACGCCGCGCTTGGGACAAAGGAGGCGGCGGCGATCGTAGATGCGGTGAAGGAAAAGATCCGTTCTTACCCCGCGCAGGACGTTATCGCTACGATGGATACCCATCCGGAGAACTATATGGACACGCAGGAGGGCAGATACCTTCCGGTTCCGCACTGCATCAAGGGGACTGACGGGTGGCAGATCCGTCCGGATATCGCAGAGCTCCTGACAGGGGCAAAGATCTATGAAAAGCCCACCTTCGGCAGTACGGAAATGGCGGCGGATCTGAAGGCGCTCTCTGAAAAGGAAGAGATCGAACTCGAACTGGTCGGACTGTGCACGGATATCTGTGTCATTTCCAATGCGCTGCTTCTCAAGGCTGCGATGCCGGAGGTAAAGATTTCGGCCGATGCCGCATGCTGTGCCGGTGTCACGCCCGAAAAGCATCTTGCGGCGCTGGAGGTCATGCGCTCCTGCCAGATTCAGGTCACAGGCGGGTGAACCGTATGATCTTAATAGGATGTCACCTGTCTGTCACGGATGGCTATGCAGCCATGGGAAAGACCATGAGCCGCTTCGGCGGTAATACCTTTGCCTGGTTTACGAGGAACCCGCGCGGCGGAAAGACAAAACCGGTGATCCCGGAGGACATAGAGGCACTTCGGGCCCACCTTAAGAAAGAGGGCTTCGGACCCCTTGTTGCCCACGGCAGCTATACGATGAATCTGTGCTCCGCAAACGCCGATACCCGCGCAAACGGGCTGGACATGCTGACTCAGGACCTGGAGAGAATGGAGCTTCTCCCGGATAACCTGTACAACTTCCATCCGGGCTTCCACACCGGACAGGGCACTGAAACCGGGATCCGTCAGATCGCAGAGGCTCTGAACCGGGTGCTCCGGCAGGACATGCGAACAACCATCCTTCTGGAGACCATGGCCGGAAAGGGATCAGAGGTTGGCGGCACCTTTGAGGAACTCCGTGAGATTATCGACCGGGTGGACTGCAGGGATAAGATCGGCGTCTGCTTTGATACCTGCCACACCTGGGACGCCGGATATGACCTCGTAAATCATCTCGATGGCGTCCTGCAGCACTTTGATGACGTGGTAGGACTCTCCCGACTGAAGGCAGTCCATTTCAACGACAGCAAGAATGAGCGCGGCAGCCACAAGGACCGGCACGAAAAGCTGGGACAGGGGTATCTCGGCGTTGACGCAATGAAGAGAATAGCGCTCCATCCGGCATTCGCAGGGCTCCCGTTCATACTGGAGACCCCGAATGATGACGAGGGGTATATTGCAGAAATACACACTGTTCTGGACTGGATGGCCTGAGCAGAGGACCGGTTTTGTCCGATACAAGGATCGTTATTTGTAAAGAAAGGACCGTTATGGATAAGAATCAGTTCGCACTCACTCCGCCGATGGGGTGGAACAGCTATGACTATTACAATACAGAAGTCACGGAAGCGCAGGTGCGTGAAAACGCTGAGTTCATGGCGGCCCATCTAAAGCCCTTCGGCTGGGAGTACGTCGTGATTGACATCCAGTGGTACGCAAAGGACGCCGGCTCGCAGAGCAGCAGGTACCAGTACATCCCCTTTGGGCAGCTGGTTATGGACGAGTATTCAAGGCTTCTTCCCGATCTGGTCCGTTTTCCCTCATCTGCAGGCGGCAGAGGCTTTAAGCCTCTTGCGGATTATATTCACTCTCTCGGGCTGAAATTCGGAATCCACGTGATGCGCGGAATTCCGAGACAGGCAGCACACAGTCACATGGGGATCCTGGGAAGCAACGTGCGGGCGGACGAGATTGCAGATCCTTCGAGCATTTGCCCCTGGAATCCGGATATGTACGGCGTAAGGCCGGAAATGCCCGCGTCACAGACATATTATGATTCGATTTATGCCCTGTACGCCGATTGGGGAGTCGACTTTATCAAGTGCGATGATATCTGCCGCGAGGACGCAGCCTCCGCCCATGCGGAGATCGCGATGATTCACAGGGCGATCATGAAAACCGGAAGGCCGATAGTCCTGAGCCTTTCCCCCGGACCCGCTAAAATAGCGGAGGCGCAGTTCTACGCCGAAAACGCGAACATGTGGAGAATTACGGATGATTTCTGGGACACATGGCCCCTCCTTAAGGACATGTTCCGAAGGTGCGAGCTCTGGCAGGGCAAAACAGCGCCCGGCTGCTATCCGGACTGCGACATGCTCCCGGGCGGGAAAATCGGCGGGTGCTTCGGGGAAAAGGCGGAAAGGGACAGCGGCTTTACGAAGGATGAGCAGATCACCATGATGACGCTCTGGTGCATCTTCGGGGCGCCGCTGATGATCGGGGCAAAGCTCCCCGGCATGGACGAGTTTACATTAAAGCTTCTGACCAACCGCGATGTGCTGCACCTGCTGCGAAACGGCAGGGGTGCGAGACAGCTTGTGAGGAACGAGGAAGAGGCAGTCTGGACGGCATATGATGCGGGGAACGACTGCGGCTACCTGGCGATGTTCAACCTTTCGGACGAGGAGAGAGCCGTGAGCTGCTGGATCGGCCAGGCTGCGGCAGCAGGCGGCAAGGCATATACCGGCGGTCCTGCCGTCGAACTCTGGACCGGCAAGGAGACGTCCTTCGGGAGCGGCTGCGCCGCGGCGCTGGTTCCGGCGCACGGAGCAAGACTCTTCCGGTACTGATCAGGTGAAGACCCCGCCGATGAGGAAACGGATCCGCCAAAAAGCACCTGCCGCTCTGCCGGCAGGACACCGTTTCACAATTCGCGAAAACTGCAACTTGTGAGCGGCACGATCGGTGGGTATAATGTACACGTAAAAATCGGGAAAACAATACCGGAACGCGGCAGGAGCCGCTTCCGTCTTCAGTCTTGTTCACAGGTTTCAGCATGAGAGAGGCGCTCGGGCGCATAAAATCCATAAAATCTCTGAAAATCCTGCGGAGCATTCGGCTCCGCATCTTTCTTTGTGTCTTTATTCTGGGAATTCTCCCCTGTATTTTCATGCGTTATTTTATCCTGTCCAGCTATGAGAGCCGCATCGTGAGCGTGCGGACAGGGCAGGTGCAGGCTCTCCTTCACGTCGTATCCGACAGGCTTATCAGCACAGATTACCTGCGCTCACCTGCGAACCCGGAGATGTCCGGGGAGCTTACGGAATTCGCAAACCAGATCGGCGGACGCATTATGGTCGTCGGACCGGATCTGAAGGTCCTGGCGGATACGTATAAAAAGTCCGAGGGGAGTCTTGTCGTATCGGGAGATGTCGTAAGGTGCCTCCGCCAGGGGAACCGCGCCGCCACGTCGAGATACGACAGGGAGGATAATTTCATCGAACTGTTCATGCCGGTCGGCGGCGTCAGTGACGGGAGCGATGCGCAGGCAGTGCCGTTCGGGCTGGGCAGGAGCGGCCGGCAGGTGGACGGCGTGATCATGGCGAGCGTCTCTACCAATGAGATCGAGACGACGCTTGAACTCCTGCGAAGGAGAACGCTCCTTCTGGAGATTATCCTGATCCTTGTCCTGTTCTTTATCGCTGTTTTTGTTGCGAGCATTCTCCTGGAGCCGTTCGAGAGACTGACCGGCGCCATCAGGGATGTCCAGGCCGGCTTTACAACGGATGACATCGATGTCGGCTCCTACACCGAGACCGAGCATATCGGCGACGCCTTCAACCAGGTTCTCGGCAGGATGAGAACGATGGACGAATCCAGACAGGAATTTGTCTCCAACGTCTCCCATGAGCTGAAGACGCCGATGACCTCAATGAAGGTCCTTGCGGATTCGCTCCTCCAGCAGGGAGATATGGTTCCCCCGGAGATGTACAGAGAATTCCTTCAGGACATCGACGACGAGCTTGACAGGGAAAACAAGATGATCAGCGAGCTCTTAAGCCTCGCGAAGATGGACCGCCGTCAGGTGTCCATGAACGTCACGGATGTCAACATTAACGAGCTTGCCGAGATCGTCATGAGAAGAGTCAGGCCTCTCGCGCGGCAGAAGGACATCGAACTGACCATGGTCAGCGAGCGCGAGATCACCGCACAGGTGGACGAAGTCAAGATGACGATGGTGTTCACCAACCTGATCGAAAACGCCGTGAAATACAACAGGGAGCACGGAAGCGTCCATGTGACGCTCAATTCCGACCACAGGAATTTCACCTTCACGGTGGAGGACACGGGCGTCGGAATCCCGCAGGAGTCGCTGGACCGCATCTTCGACAGGTTCTACCGTGTGGATAAATCCAGATCCAGGGAGATCGGCGGCACGGGCCTCGGCCTCTCGATTACAAGAAGCGCCGTCCTGCTTCACAAGGGGACGATCGAGGTCGAGAGCGAAGAGGGCGTAGGAACCAGGTTTATCGTAACAATTCCGCTCAGGAAACAGAGCGAAGGCTGACCGGGCTGAAAATGACAGGAAAGAAAACCGCCAAAAACTGCATAAGGATAAAGAAAACGGCACTCCTTGTTTTTGCTCTGGTGCTTTCTGCCATTGCACTTTCTGCGTGCAGCTTCCGCCCGGGATTTATTGCAAAGGCGGACGATCCCGGACAAAGCTCCGGCAATGCCGCGGTCTGGTACATGGACAAGAACTACACGGAGCTGGAGAAAAGGACGGTAACACTGCAGGCTAAGGACACCAGAGGAGCTGTGGAGGAGCTGATCCGCAGGATGAGAGAGCCCGCGGAGTCCATAGAGCTTGTGCCGCCGGTGCAGAATTATGAAATCGAGGAGTGGTCGCTGTCGGAGGACCTGGTCACCGTACGGCTTTCCCTTGATTATTACAGGCTCGACACCGTGAGGGAGGCACTGACAAGGGCCGCCCTGACCGAGAGCCTCTGCAGCATCGAGGGCGTCAGCGAAGTGGCCTTTTTGTGCGGAGACTCCGCCCTGACAGACAGCAGGGGCGATCTTGTGGGAACCATGTCGCCCGCGCAGATCATGATGGAGGACGAGGACGGGAGATTCCCGGAGCAGGTAAGGCTTCACCTCTATTTTGCGGATGAGACGGGTACAAGACTTCTGGATACCTACAGGAACGTCCGCTTTAACAGCAATATTTCTATGGAAAGGCTCGTTGCGGAGCAGGTTATCAAGGGACCCAACAGCGATCTGGTCCGGCCGGTTCTCAACAGCGAGACAAGGGTGCTGTCCGCATACACCAGGGACAGCATATGTTACATCGACCTTGACAGCGCCTTCCTTTCCCAGCCAAGCCGCGTGACACAGCAGACAGCGGTCTATGCTCTGGTCAATTCCCTGACAGAGATTCCCGGGATCCGGAAGGTGCAGATCAGCGTCGAAGGCGATACGGATATTACTTTCATGGACACAATGAGCCTTCAGAGTCCGTTTGAAAGAAATCTCTCGATCGTTGCCGGAAGGTGAACGACACTATGAACAGATGCTATGATATCCATTGTCACATAATGCCGGGGGTGGACGACGGTTCCCCGGATGAAGAAACCTCGCTGGCAATGATGCAGTGCGCCGCAAGGGAGGGAATCACGGACATTATCCTGACGCCCCACCAGAAGCCCGGAATCCGGTGCGTCAGTCCGGAGGGGACGATCCGGCGGACGGAAAGAATGCAGAAGCTTGCAGAGGAGAATGACCTTCCGCTCACCTTTTATCCGGGGTGCGAGCTGTTCTACCGGCGCGAGGTGGAAAAGCTGATTGATGCCGGCGATATATTGACAATGTGCGGCACAGATTATATGCTGACGGAGTTCTATCCGGACGAGGAATACCGGTATATCCGGGAGGCCTTCGACAGCCTTCTGGGCATCGGGCTGATACCGATTCTCGCTCACCTGGAGCGCTTCCCTGCGGTGTTTGAAAGCAGGGACCATCTGGATGAGCTGACCTCGATGGGCGTCTTTTTCCAGGTCAATACGGGATCAGTCACAGGCGCGTACGGCTGGAATACCAAAAGACTGTGCAGAAGGCTCCTGAAGGAGAAGAGTATTTCGCTTCTTGGGACCGACGCGCACAGGGCACAGGGATCCCGTGCGCCGATGATGGCGGAGTGCGTACGCTGGATTGAAAAGAAAGTTGGTCCTGATTATGCCGGGCTCCTGACCCTTGAGAATCCGCAGCGCCTCGTGCGGGGCGAACGGATGCTCATGCCCGGACAGGAGCTTTAAGATACTTTACCACTTAAAATATGGTATGCTATAATCAAATATTGTTGAAAAGGCGGTTTATGCCTTCAGACCTAAAGCTGACAGGAGATTGTTCCAGATATGAATGAGAATCAGAAATTTGTGCCTGACAATGACGAGATTGAAATTGATCTTGCCGAAATATTCGGTGTTGTCTGGCACTGGATGTGGCTGATTGTCCTGGTTGCGCTTGCCTTCGGCATTGCGGGCTACAGCTTCAGCCGTTTTGTCCTCCCCGAGGAATTTGAATCCACCACAAAGATCTACGTCCTTGACAAGAATGACGACAAGGGCTCGCAGGTCAGCTACCAGGATATGCAGGTAGGTACCCAGCTGACAAAGGACTATCGTGAGATGATCACCAGCAGATACGTGCTGGAGGAGGTCATAGCCGATCTTCAGCTGGATTACGGATACAGCACATTAAAGAACAAGGTGGCGGTTACAACGCCCACCGACAGCCGAGTGATGTCGATTACGGTCACCGATTATGTGCCGCGCAACGCGCAGATCCTTGCGGACAGCATCCGTGAGCATGCTTCCGAGCACATCAAGAACGTAATGGATATCGACGCCGTCAATGTGGTTGAGCCGGCCAATCTCCCCGACAGGAAATCGGCGCCCAGCAATTCCAGATGGGCGCTGCTCGCGGCGCTTGCCGGAGCCGTTGCCGTAGCGGCGGTCGTAATTCTCCGCTATATCCTGGATGACACAATCAAGACCAGCGAGGACGTGGACCGGTACCTCGGACTTTCGACGCTCGCCCTGATCCCGCTTGACGAAGGTGTCACGCAGGTTTCCGAGAAGGCACAGAGCAGGGCAAAGAAAAGAAGAAAGAGCGATTCCGGATCCGACGCTGCGTCCCAGTCAAGGACGGCGTCCTATGATACCGGGAACAGCCCGCGTGTGCGCAGAGGAGATTCCGCACAGGCAGCAGAAGAGCAGAGGGGCAGAAGCAAGGCTGAGCAGCACCAGGATGATGATCTTGACCTGAGATATCGTTCGACGGGAGTCCTTCCCACCAGGAAAGAAGTGGCGGCGGAGCTTGACAAGCAGCGCGAAGCCAGCAGGACGGATAATGCCGCACCGGCAGCAAAGAGGAATGCCGGCGCACAGGCACCTTCCGCGGGCGACGACGATATCGAGTTCATTTAACATATAACCGGGCAGCACTTTAAAAGACCGGAGAATGATCGGAGACAGGCACGATGCAGGAAATAGAAATCGCAAGAGCGGACATGGCGTTCCGCACAAGAGAAGCCTATAAAACCTTACGAAGCAATATTGAGTTCAGCGGCAATAATATCAGAATCATTGCGGTGACCAGCTGCACCCCGAATGAGGGTAAATCGGAGGTTTCCTTCGAACTGGCCATGTCCATCGCGGAGAACAACAACCGTGTACTCCTCGTGGACGCGGATCTCAGAAAGTCTGTAATGCGCGAGCATTTCAAGAGCGGAAGAGTCAGATACGGCCTTTCCAATTATCTGGTCGGGCGCTGCACCATCGATGAGTGCATCTGCAGGACGGACCAGGAGGGATTCGATCTTATCTTCTCCGGGCCCACGACGCCGACTCCCTCGGAGCTTTTAAACAGTGTCCAGTTCGACAAGCTTTTAGAGGACGCGAGAATGGATTACGACTACATCATCATTGATACGCCTCCTCTGGGAAGCGTCGTCGATTCCGCGATTATCGGCCGCAAATGCGACGGGTGCGTCCTTGTTATCTCGAGCGGATCCATCAGCTACCGCTTCGCACAGAGCGTTGTGACTCAGCTCAACAAGGCGGACTGCAAGATCCTCGGCTGCGTTCTCAATAAGGTACAGATGAACAGCGGCAAGGGATATTACGGCAAATACTACGGTAAGTACTACGGGAAATACTACGGTAATTATTACGGCTACGGGGAAGAGAGCAAGTAATTCCGGGTCTGCCGCAGGCTCCAGAATGCGAACAACAGCCGGACACGCAAGTGCCCGGCTTCATTGACTTTTGGAAATAAATTACTTATTTATTAAATGAAAAAGCAGGACTATACTTATTATGACAGGCACGGAAACCCGCACAAAAAAAGCCGTGTGATTTCCGAATACAGACACCATCACCACAGAAGGCGCAGCACAAGAAAGATACTGATAACGATCGGCGTTGTCCTTCTTGTACTTGTTGTCGCGCTTGTGGCGTCATGGCGTGTTCTGGATGCGCTTGGCAAGAAGAGACTCTATGCAGCTTCCGCGACAGTCATCCCGGAGCTGCCGCAGGAGGAGATCCCGGAGGAAGAGGTACAGGAGACCACGGTCCGCGAGTGGAAACAGGGCTGGATCCGTTATAACGGGAGCATCTATGAGTACAACGGGAATGCTCTCAACTTCCTTATCATGGGAATCGACAAGGACGGTCCCGTGACGCCCGCAGCCGACGGAATCAGCGGCGGACAGGCGGATGCGCTCTTTATCCTGTCGCTGGACCCGGACAGCAGAGAGATTAACATCATTGCCGTCAACCGCAATACAGTGACAGATGTCGATGTTTATGACAAAGCGGGAGAGTATGTGGGCAGCCAGCCCCTGCAGCTGTGCCTCCAGCACGGCTACGGCGACGGTATGCAGCTGAGCTGTGAGAGACAGATGAGCACGGTCTCAAAGCTGTTCTATAACCTGCCGCTCCACGGCTATGTGTCACTGAACCGCAACGCAATTGCAGAGCTCAACGACGCGATCGGCGGCGTTACCCTGGAGGTGCTGACGGATATCCCCCAGAGAGGCAAATACCCCGGACTTACAAAGGGCGTAACAAAGACGCTTACCGGGCCGGAGGCGCTCAGGTATATCTGGTACCGCGACATGAATGAATTTGACAGCGCTTCTGACCGTCTGATGAGGGAAAAACAGTATCTCAGCGCTGCCATTGACAAGGTCAAGTCGGCGGTAAAGGATGATCCATCCGTTATTATCAGGCTGTATCAGAAAATGACGCCGTACATGGTGACGAGCATCGACCTGTCGGAAGCCACCTATCTGGCAGGCCAGGCAGCCGGCTATTCGTTCGACACGGACGGCATTCTGTCCATGGAGGGCGAAACGATCCTGGCTGAAACCGGGTTTGAGGAGTTTTATCCCGACACCGAACAGCTCTATGCGCTGATGGTGGAAGCCTTCTACAAAGAGGTAAAGCAGTAACCGGAGGATTTCCCGGAGCAATAATAATCGCACAAGTGAGGTTTCGTAAATGAAACGGAGCACAATTATTATTCTATATTTGGCAGTACTGGCCGTCGGGGCCGCGGTTTTCCTGTTTTCAAGAGGTGCCGGCGGTCTTTCGATCGGAGGCTCTGACAGAGGAAAAGAGATTATCCTTTCGGACGAAGCAAGAGAAAGGCTTTATTCCGACAAGGGCGATGAGCGGGAAGAAGAGGCTGTCGCTCCGGAAGAAGAACAGGCCGTTGAACCTGCCCCGGAGGAGATAACACCTCCCGCAGAGCAGGAAGAGCCCGCTCCCGAACAGGAGGCTCCGGCTCCGGAAGAAGACAAGCCGGAAGAACCCGAAAAGGCACCGGAGACTCAGCAGAGTGCTCCCGCACAGCAGGCAGCACCCGCCCAGCCGGCAAAGACACAGACTCAGCCTGCAAGGACAGCGAATAATAACCGCGCTGCGTCAAATTCCGGGAATACTGCGGCGACGCCCCAGCAGACACAGGCCGCACAGACTCCGCAGCTCACACAGGAGCAGATTCTCAGCAATGCGCAGACAAGCGCTGCGAACAGTGTCAATATGGAAATCTCCGCGCTGGTCAAGCAGATGAGCGACCAGTATGTGGCTGCAGGCATGACGCCGGAGCAGGCGATGGCCCAGGTGCAGAGCGATCTTGAGAACCGTGCTACGCCGGAAGCCAGGAAGGCCATGGAAATCGACCAGCAGATGAGATACGAGCAGTATCTCACGGAGCGCGCCCAGCAGCAGGCGGCGGACGCAGCAGCAGCTGAGGCGGCTGCGGCTCTTGCAAAGCAGCAGCAGGCAGCTGAGGCAGAGGAGCGCAGGAAGGCCGAGGAGGCAAAGGCAGCCTCCGCACAGGCATGGAAACAGCAGCAGCTCGCAGAGCAGGCCCAGAAGGAAGCTGAGGAGGCAGCCGCAATCGCGGCATGGCAGGCCCAGCGCGCAGCTGAGGAAGCTGCAGCCCAGGCAGAGGCAGAGGCTGCTGCGGCAGCCGCAGCAGCCGCACAGGCTGCGGCGGAGCAGGGCGATGCCGGCGGCCAGTAACGAGACCGGCACCGCGCAGGATGGGCAGCAGGCCCGTCCGGATCAGTCCCGCTGCATGAACGAATTGAGGTGAATATGTTTGCGCAGACCGATGTGCCTTCTGGCACTGGTGTTTGCTGCAGTCATCTATGTGACACTTCTGATCACAGGCCGTGATCAAAAAGATCCCTTCGAATCTTATAACCGTCAGGAAGCAGTCCTGACAGGCACAGTGCTGTCCGCCGAGCAGAGAATGTCCGGGGACGGCACTATTTCCCGTATCTTATATATGGAAAAGGCAGCCCTGCAGATTCCTTCGGGGGCTGAAGAGAACCTCCCTCCGGTCCGGGGAAGAGTGATCTGCACCCTGGATGAATATGAGGAAGGCGGCCTTTCTGAAGGCACTTTTTCCGGGGGAACACTTTCCAAAGGCGCCTTTTCAGAAGATATCCTGCCGGGATCAGTGATTTCACTTCGCGGAACCATCCGCACCTTTGCACATGCGACAAATCACGGCGAATTTGACAGCAGCTTTTATTACCGCAGGGTACTGAACTGCGATTTCAGGCTTACCCGGGCGAGGGTCACAGAGTATTACGGCGTTCGTACATCCTGGCGCTTTATGGCGAGGAGGCGGCTTTATGCTGTCCGAAGGCAGATTTCTGCGCGCCTTGATGAACTGTTTGATGCGGAAAGTGCCGGCGTTATGAAGGCGATGCTCCTCGGGGAGAGGGGATTCCTTCCGGAAGAACTTAAGGACCTGTACCGCATGAGCGGCATCGTCCACATCCTTGCGATCTCCGGGCTCCATATTTCCTTTATCGGCATGGGGCTGTTCCGGATTCTCAGAAAGGGCATGTACCGGCTCCTTCTCCTGTATATCAGGATCACGGACAGGAGGGCGTCCGTCCTTTTGATGAACCTCGTTCCCGCACTGATCAGCGGTGCAGTGATTATCGCCTACGGCATCATGACGGACGCCGGTCCGTCGGCTGTAAGAGCGATCCTTATGTTCCTTCTGCATATCACATCATTCCTCTTGCAGAGGACCTACGACCTTCCGTCCGCGGCAGGGCTCTGCTGCATCCTTTTACTGCTGGAAAACCCGTTTTACATCCTGTACAGCGGCTTCCAGTTCTCCTTTGCTGCCGTGTTTTCCATAGGACTCCTCCTCCCGCTGATGCCCGGAAAGGCAGGAAAGGCGGCGGTACCGGCCGCGGTCCTTCCGGTGTATCTGTGCTCGGAGGGAGCCTTCCCCGTGCTCTCAATTCTGGTGAATCTCGCAGTCCTCCCGCTTACGAGCTTTGTCCTTGCCGGGACGGCAGCGGCAGCGGCACTCTCATGCATATCCCTTCCCCTTGGCAGGTTTGCGGCAGGAGGCGTCCGGTGCATCCTTTTGTTTTTTAAGGCAATATCCGGGCTGTCATCGAAAGTGCCCTTTGGCAGGATCACGCCGGGGCACCCATCGGCCGCGGGGCTTTTTATTTACCTTCTCGTGCTGTTCGTGATTGTGGCCGCCGGAGAGAGGATTCCGAAGATGAAGCGGGTCCTGCTCCTGATTGCTGCTGTATTCATCCTGATCGTGAAGACAGACCGGGGACTGGCCGTTCGCATGATCGATGTCGGACAGGGCGACGGGATCCTGATAACGTGCGGCGGGCACGGCTTTCTGATTGACGGCGGCAGCTCGTCCCAAAATGACGTCGGAAGGTATCAGATAGGTCCTCTTCTGGCATATTACGGAGTCTCGAAACTGGACGCCGCGATCGTAACACACGAGGACGAAGACCACATGAACGGGCTCTTAGCCCTTCTGGAGGGTGAGAGCGTGACTGTCCGCAGCGTTGTCCTGCCGGATACGGATCCGGACTGCAGAGGGGCAAATTACAGGAAAATAGAAGAGACCGCAGAGGAAAACGGAGTGCCTGTCGTGTACCTCTCGCGGGGCGATATCATCCGCAGCGGGGAGGAAGGCCTTCTGCAGTACGTCTGCGGGAGGAAGGAACTGACACTCACCTGCCTCCATCCCGTGAAGGGCGGCTTTTATGAGGCGGCCAATGAGTATTCGCTGACGATCCTTTTGCAGTACGGAGATTTTAAAATGCTGCTGACAGGAGACCTGGAGGGAGAAGGGGAGGAGGAACTGATCCGGTATCTGAAGGAGACCGGCATCGGAGACATCCCGGTCCTCAAGGTTGCCCACCACGGGAGCGCGGGATCGACACCGGAGGAGCTGCTGGACCTCCTGCGGCCCCGGGCGGCTTTAATATCCTGCGGGAGGGACAATCTCTACGGGCATCCGCACAGGGAACTGACAGACAGACTGGCCGGGAGACAGATTCCGGTATACAGGACGGACAGGAGCGGAGAGATACAGATCCTTACGGACGGGGAGAGAATCCGCATATCGACCTATGCACAAATGCCATATGATTTGGTAAAATAAAAATACAGCTGCGGGAGAAACCAAATTACAGGCAGCTGCAATTTTTGTGCAACGGGGGGAAATTTAGATATGAAACTGTCGGCAAAACAGGAGGCGGCGTTCGGAATCGGTGCCGTAGGAAAAGACATGGTATATGCATTGTCTTCCTCCTATGTCATGTACTACTACCAGGACATCATCGGACTTTCCGCTTCCTTTGTCGGACTGATCCTGATGATTGCGAGAATCTTTGATGCCGTCAACGACCCCTTCATGGGCGTTCTCGTGGCAAAGACAAAGACAAAGTGGGGAAAGTTCAGGCCCTGGCTGATTTCCGGCACCGTGCTCAACGCGTTTGTGCTGTATGCCCTGTTCAACGCACCGCATAAAGAAGGCGCGGCAATGATGGCCTTCTTTTCCATTATTTATATACTCTGGGGCATGACCTATACCATGATGGACATTCCTTACTGGTCAATGATCCCCGCAATCACCGACACACCGGCGGATACCGAGAACCTGTCCGTCATCGGGCGTACCTGCGCCGGCGTCGGCTCTGCGCTGATTGCCATGGGAACCATGCTGAGCGTATCGCTCCTTGGCGGCGGCAGTGAAAGAACAGGCTTTGCAAGAGTGGCGCTGATCGTTTCCGTTCTCTTTATCGTGACCGAGATCATCTGCGCGGTTTCCGTAAGGGAGCGTGAATACAGCGGCATGGAAACAGCATCGGTGAAGGACATGTTCAAGGCGCTGTTTTCCAACGACCAGGCGCTGGTTGTCGTACTCGCGATTGTCCTTATCAACAGTGCGCTGTACCTCACCTCCAACCTGATTATCTATTTCTTCAAATATGATTTCGGACGCGCTAATCCCGGAACGGACTGGACCGTCAGCTACACGCTTTTCTCGACGGTCGGCGGTGCATTCCAGATCCTGGGCATGATGATTGTTTACCCGATCCTTCGCAGAAAGCTGCAGAATACGCAGATCTTCAAGACTGCGCTCTGCATGTCCATGGCAGGCTACATCATCATCCTGGCACTGTGCTTTACGGGGATGTCGGGGAATCTCCCCCTTCTGCTGGTTCCGGGCGCACTCGTATTCGCGGCAAACGGAATTCTTTCCGTCCTTACGACGGTATTCCTTTCCAATTCCGTTGACTACGGCCAGCTCAAGACAGGGCACCGGGACGAGAGCGTTATCTTCTCGATGCAGACCTTCGTCGTCAAGGCGGCGTCCGGCGTTTCCGTATTTGCAGCGGGACTCGGCCTTGACCTGATCGGCCTTGTCGGCAACTCCGACCAGGAGGGACCTGTCGCGGTGCAGAGCAGCTCCACCCTGATGGGCCTTCGCCTCCTGATGACGATTCTGCCGGTCATCCTGCTGGCAGCGGCGATGATCTTCTTTATCAGAAGATTTAAGCTGACGGACAAAGTGGTCGAGGAGAACGCTGCAAAGCTCAAGAGACAGAGGTAACCGGCATCATCCGGAGGATATTTAATCAAAAAAATCATAATATCGCAAAAATATGAACGGTTTTATGATTGACCTATTTTGCCCTGCATGATACGATATCTATGTCATAAAACGGGCGGCTTTGCGGTCGTCCGGACCCGTCAGGATGGTTTTTGTGAGGATTTCTGCCCGGAAAAGGTTGAATTAAAGGCCGATAGAGTTCATAATAAAGAGTACTTTATTTTTATAACAGGACAATCAGCCAGGGAGGAGACATTAGAAATTGAAGAAAAGAGGATCAACGTTAATCCTGATTCTTGTCTTTCTGGTCGGACTCGGATTGCTGCTGTATCCTACGGTAAGTGATTATTACAACTCTTTCCATCAGTCCCGTGCCATTGCATCCTATGCGGGCGCGGTTTCGAACATGAATACGGAAGAATTTGACCGTATGTGGGAAGAGGCCCAGGCCTTCAATGACGACCTTCTGTACAAGGACAGCCGGTTTCTGCTGTCCGATGAAGATCTTGCAAGGTATAATTCTGTCCTTGACGTAACCGGCACCGGAATCATGGGTTATATCCAGATCCCGAAGATCAATGTGGAGCTCCCCATCTATCACGGCACAGATGAGGCGGTTCTGCAGATTGCCATCGGACACATCGAGGGGACAAGCCTTCCGGTCGGAGGCGCGGGAACCCATTCGGTGGTTTCCGGCCACAGAGGTCTTCCTTCGGCGAAGCTGTTCTCCGATCTGGACCAGCTCAGAGAAGGAGATTTCTTCACCATTCAGGTTCTGGACAGGACACTGACCTATATGGTGGATCAGATAAGGATCGTACTGCCGTCAGAGCTGAACGATCTGAATATTGACCCAACGAAGGATTACATGACACTGGTCACGTGCACACCGTACGGCGTCAACACACACCGCATGCTGGTCAGAGGCCACCGCGTCCAGAATGAGAGAGAACAGGTGCGCGTCACTGCAGACGCACTCCAGATAGAACCTGAAATTGTAGCACCGTTTATTGCCATACCGATCATTCTCGTTCTGCTGATCTGGATGCTCACCAGTACCGGCATCAGCATGAGAAGAAAGAAGAAGCGCGCGGCTGAAAAGGAAAAGGAAGCCGCACAGCAGAAGAATATTATCTGACAGTTTTGGGCAGCAGTTCTTAACCGAAGGAAATGACAGCTATGCAGCTACAGGGCGGGTGCTCTGCCTTACAGCATAAGGCGATCCCAGAAATCGCAGGGTGGTGAGATATGAAGAAAATAATTGCCAGAACAATCAACCGGCTTCTGACAGCGGTCGCGGCGGCGGCACTTATCGCGGGGACTTTCGGAACCGCGATGCCAGCGAAAGCTTCGGAGGCAGGAACAACGGGATCTATCACATTGAAACATAATGTGGTGGTTCCTGTGAACTATGCAAAAACTGTGGATAAGGACACTGTTATCACCAAGAATATAACAGTGAGTACTCTTGATTTTGATGTCTACAAAATTGCAGATTATGATGAGTATGGAAAGATTACTCTGATTAATGGTTTTGAGGCGTTGAAGGAAGATACAACAGATCCTGACTTACAGGCATTTGTAAGGTCCATAGAAGAAGATGCTTCATCGTTTTTAAAAGATACAGATAAGTATTGGGCTAATATAGGAAAACTTGATGCTGCTATAAAGCAAGGCGGGCAGCTGAACGGAAAAGTAACAGCAAATTATAAGATAACTACAAAAACTGAGAAAGCTTCCGACACGATTGCCCAGAACAAGCCGCCAGTTATCACTGGAAGAGGATTATACTTTATTCCTGGAATTGTTAATACCTCTTATAGTTCAGATGCTTTCTATCGATTTGAACTTAGATCACAACCTGCATTGTTGATTGTTCCCAGCATCGATAAAGATGGTTTTGTATATGATGTCGAAGCTACAATAAAGCTTGAGTGCAATGCTTCTGAAAAAACGCTTCGCAGTTACAGAGTGACCAAGCAATGGATATGGGAGAACATGTCATCAGCCCAAAGAAATGATACTGCAGTAAGAGTTAATATATATAGAACACCGGCCAATGGGACTGAGCGATTAATGACGACAATAGGCGAAAAGGGAAAAGCGCAAAGTTCAGTGCCTGTAACTCTTAACTACAATAATAATTTTACATTCAATTGGCAATGGGAGAATGATGGTTCTACTTTTAGGGTAGAAGAAGTATCTGTTACTAATAGTAATGGAACCTATAATGTTAGAAATAATAATATCATTTATATGAATGGGGCTGAGATTTACGTCGAATATCGGCCTAATAATAGAGGCATTGTTACGAATGCAGAAAATATTGCGACTATTAGGAATATCTATAATATAACACCGCCTCCGGGAGACAATCCGCCTCCAGGAAACAATCCACCTCCGGGAAACAATCCGCCCACGCCGACACCTCCTACAGAGGGACAGGTCCTCGGGGCATCAAGACGTCAGGAGGTTGCGCAGAGCGTTGCCGGAGCTACAAGAGGCCAGGTCCTCGGAGCCAGCCGTAACGTAACGACAGGCGATGAAGCGACGGCACTTCCTCTTATCGGAATGCTGGGGGCAGGAATTGCATTGATCATCTGGGGCTTCTGGGTAAGGAAACGTAGTACGTTCAATGAATAAGAACAGTCTTGCAGTAAGAATACTTGGACTTGTATTAATTATCTGCGGCGCGGCAGTAATGCTTCGCGTCGCAGTTTTATTACGTAGTAACGACGAAGTGCAGCAGCAGGCGAATCAGGAATGCTTTGCCGTTCTTGAGGCGCTGCAGGAGATGATGCCCGAAACGCCCCTAGAGGATCCGTCGGAGGAATACCGCTTTCCGTCCTTATATGTGAATGAACATGACTGTGTCGGCATCCTTTCGATACCGGAGCTGGACCTCACACTCCCGATAGGAGGAATCTACGAATCCACGGAGATTATGCCTCATATCCTGGAGCGGGGAACGATGATCATCGAAGGTCCTTCCTATGAGGAACAGTTCGGAAAGCTGGAACATGCACGGATGGGAATGCAGGTTTTCTTTACGGATATTAACGGCGCTGAATATGAATTCGAGGCGACAACCGTAGAAAAGCTCACCAATACACAGGCCGGAAGCGGCCAGATGCAGCTTTATTATTTCGTCGGCAGGAACAAGCGCTTCAGCATCGGATGTGAGAGAATCAGGTAAATGATCAAGAAGGAACGGATACTGCTTATATTGGCTGTACTGGTGGCAGCGGCTACTGCGGCTGCCCTGGTTTTTGTGCCAAGAGTGCAGCGCACGAAACTGAGTCCTGATGAGTATGAGGTCGAAGCCTCGTACAGGGAAGAGGAGTACACTCCTGCCGCGGAGGAAGAGGACATCGGTACGCTCTCCGTCTCGGGGGAGGGCGCCGGCGCGCAGGAAAATGCGGCAGAAAAGAAAGAACAGGTTCCTCTAAGCGATCGCTTTACGGCAGGGCGCTTCGAAGGAAATTCGTATATCAATGAATATTTCGGCGTTCATTATGAGATGGATGACGACATGTTCTACTATCCGCAGTCCACACTCGACCAGATCAATAAGCATACAATCAACGAGGCGGATCCCGATCAGCAGATCAAGAGGGTTATCGACAACGGAAAGGACCTCCTTGTCGCCTATGCGATCGATCCCGACAGCATGAAGATGTTCCAGGTAGCGCTCCATTTTGCTTATGCCCTGAAATCGGAAGAGCAGATCGCCCGCGCCCAGGACAAGCAGCTCGTCAAGGATTCCATGGACCAGGCGGTCAGCAATATCAACCGCTACCTGAACAGTATCAGAGCCTCGAATATCAACGTCCGTGAGACGACAGCCTACCTGCTCGGTGCAAGACGCCCCTGCGTATTCGTACAGGCAAAGATCTACGATACACAGCTGAATGAGAGAATCACCTACATGATGCGTGACGGATACGTGCTGGAGATCACAACCGCCAGCTACGGACAGGATAAAACGGCGCAGATGCTCCGTTCGATCACCTGGCCGTGACAGGATACATTCATCAATGGAAATTACTCAGGAACTATTACCGATACTTGTGCGGGCACAGTATCGGTATTTTTTTTGACATCACGGTAGAAAATAAATAAAATAAAAAGGAGTAAACAAAAGTAAACAGAATTAAATAACTTTACATAAAATAAACAGCCTATTTGAAGACGACAGGGGGGGCAGGCAAAACGGTACTGCTCCTTGAAGCTGCGGATATTGCAAGACAATATAATTATATTGTCGCTTCTCCTACTATTGTGGCATCCGGAATGTGTGACCGCATCGTTGAAAAGATACAGGAGGCTGCTAAGTCATACATAAAAGAGGCCAGGCCTAAAATTACTTCTGTTAATATTGAGCTGTTTGGAATAGGAGGAGGCGTCGGGTTTGAGACGGAGTCAGCCACTAAAAGCTTCGGCTATAAAGTCAGCAAGCTGGTTGCCGAAATCAACAAGATAGGAAAATCTGTTCTTATTCTTATTGATGAAGTACAGGCAAATAACGAGGAACTCCGACAGCTTATCATTGCATATCAGGAAATGGTCGGAGAAGGGTTGGATGTAATGCTGATACTTGCAGGGCTCCCAATGGCATTATCTTCCCTGCTGAATGACAAAGTACTGACTTTCTTGAACAGGGCAAATAAAATATACCTTTCGCCATTGCCAACAGGAGAAATAGACTCGTATTTCGCAAGAGCGTTTGACTCACTGGGAATCAAGCTGTCAGCAGCAAGACGGAAGGAAGCAGCCGAGAAAACACAGGGGTCTCCCTACATGATGCAATTGGTCGGACATTACATAGTCCTGTACGCAAGTGACAATGGAGATGTAAGTGAGGCATCGTTCAATGATGCCCTGGAAACTGCAAAATCGTATTTCCTGAATGATATCTGCAAAACTACGCTGGATGCCTTATCTCAGAAAGATCAGGAGTTTTTGCTGACAGCAGCAACGGTGGAAAAAAGTAATATCGGTATAGAGATTGCTGCTGTGGCAGACAATATGAACGTTTCGAAACAATATGCTCAAAACTATAGGCAGCGTCTAATTCAATCAGGTATCATCGAACCAGCCGGCAGAGGATTAATACGTTTTGCTGTTCCATATCTGGAGGATTATCTGAAACAGCTGCAGGAAGCCTGATACAGCGGATCATTTCTGCTTGTGCTTGACCAACCTCGTGTAGAGGAAGAGCAGTAGAAACCCTGCGATGCTGAGTATAAGCCCTGCCGCAAGGCCCGGCGTCTGGTAGGTGAGCCTTACCTGGTGTTCACCGTCACTTACGGGAACCGCCATGAAGAGGGTGTTGGCTTGCATCACGGGAACCTCGCCCCCGTCTACAAAGGCGCGCCAGCCGTTCTCATACGGAATCGTCAGGACAAGAAGAGAATCTCCGTCGGAGGTTATCGTTCCGGTCACTTCATTTGTCATGAAGGAGACCGGATTTTTGTGCATATCGATATTCTGCAGGGTGTGCTGCCTTAACACATCCACAGCCTGAAGATAAGAGGAGGCGGGCAGGCAGATGATCTGCAGATCCTCGAAGGAATAGGTTCCCGCCATGGGGAACGTAATTGTAACTGCAGACTGAGCCTGGTCCGCGTAGCCGAAGTTTACAAGATAATCATGCCAGCCGCTGTAGAACTGACTGGTGGATTCCTTGAAGGAAATGACCTTCTGCATATAGGGATCTTCCGAGTCCATATAGGAGCTGACGGGAATATTGATAAAGTCCGCGTTTCCGTCAAAGTGAAGGCCCTTGATATAGAGATAGGTCTCGCACTGCGGAAGGCCCTTGAAGTTCAGCGTTACGGTTTCACCCCCGGCCTGCGCCGTAAAGACGCCGCCTGCAGGCTGGATGGCAGGCGCTGCTTCGCTCCCGGCTTCGGAGGAAGAAGCGGGCGGTGTAATCTCGAACGAAGCGCCCTCCGTAAGATCAAGCTTCCAGGGAATGGAGACGTCGCTGAAGGTGACGTCCGCAGCGGGGAGACCGTAAGCGCCGGCGTTTTCCTGTCCGTTCAGGACGACTCCGCCAAGGAGCGCCTGCTGGCGCATGATGGGCGTCATTTCTCTGTAATCGGCTTCCGGAATCACTTTTTTGCAGGTGTAGCCAAGATCCAGGGGGAAGGCGTTTTCATAGATCGCGTAGTTGTAGTACTCACCGAGGCGCACAAACCCTTCCGGGACGAACCGCCATTCCCGCTCCTCGTCAAAGCGAAGGGAATAGTACTTTACGCCTGCAAGAGCCAGAAGACCCGCGCGGTCATCGAGACCGAAGACGGAATAATTGGCCATCTCGTTGACGGCCATCTCATTCAGGAACCGGGAGATATTCCCGTTCGTAAGGCTCCAGTAAAACTGCGTGGAGGAGGTCCCGTTCATCAGGGACATATTCCAGGAGAGGTTCCTTCCGCTGTAGCGGTAATAGGGCGGGGTGCCGTAGGCGCCGGCGGTGGTTTCGTCGATCGCCTTGATCTCCGTAGCGGTGTTCAGGAGCATCCAGGCATCGGGCCCTTCCGCGTCGAGATAGCCGTTCGGAAGATTCCCCATTTCCGGGGCGTTCGCGCAGTATCCTTTGATCAGGATCGCCGCGACGCTTAAGAATACCAGGATGGGGGAAACAAACCGGAAGCGTGCAGGCTCGTTCCTTGAGAGCACCGACCGGACCAGCATGATCACGACGAATACGGCGAGCAGAAGGACCTGGGCGCGGACATTAAAAATCGCGGCCTCGGTAAAGCCGGGATATTCTCTTCCTGCGCTCTTAAAAAGAACAGGGCTTCTCCCCGTCAGGCCGGAGAGAACAAGGATAAGAGCATACAGGGCACATCCCGCGGAGGCGATCAGCGCCTGTTTAAGCTCTGACTTCGTGAGGTCTTCCCAGAGCAGGACGATGGACCAGGAGACAATCAGGGCGACGGCAAAAGCCCAGCGGTTGATCATATACGCAAAACCGTTCATGGCAAAGCCAAAGAACGGGATGAGGAGCATCAGAAGGCACACAAGGAGCGATGCGGCGCTTGTAAGAATATAGCCGCTTTCTGCAGGCTCTGTTTCCCCGGCTTTTTTCCGAAGGCGGGAAGCGAGTGTCCTCACTGCCTTCAAAAGAAGGAGAATAAGGACCGGGACGGCAAGGAAGGTGAACCCGAGCTCGGTGTCATACTGGGGATGATAGACATAGGAAATCAGGTTCTGGAACAGCTCGCGGTAGTAGGCGGGCGGGTAGAATGCTGTATAACTGTGGCCGGATCCTCTGGGATTGTTGAGAAACAGAAGGACGACGGGCAGGAGGATCACCATGCCCATCATGGTGCCGATGATTCCGCAAATAATAAAGCGGACAAGGATCCGCGGCACGGACAAAGCGGCCTTCGGATTCCTGAAGAACACAAGGCGGATCAGCACGTATCCGATGATCAGAAGAACCAGCATGTAAAAGAAATAGAAATTGCAGACCGACGCGTAGAAGACGGACAGGATAAAGATCAGGAGGCCGCGCTTTTCGCCCTCGAGGATCAGATCCGCGCCAAGGACCATCAGGGGAAGGATGATCATCGGGTTCACGAAGAACGGATTCCACATGCCGATAAAGAGCACAGTTCCGCAGAAGGAATAGGTGAGCGCGCCCGTTATCGCCGCAGACTTTGAAATGGCAAGGCGGCCTGCGCGGTGCATGCAAAGCGCAAGGAAGCTGAGGCCCGCCAGATAAGGCCGCAGTACAACCAGGAACTGGTAGTAGTAATAGATATACTTTGTGGGAAGGACGGCGGCCGGGAGGTTCAGGGGGTCGCCCACGACATAGTACTGCATGGCGGCCTGAAAATCGCCGCCGTAGCCGATGCCGAAGGAATAGTTCTGCGGAAGAAGGCTGTGATCCTTTAATACGTGGTAAAGATAGCCGCGCAGCCATTTTCCATAAACCATCAGCGCGTTGATATGCTGCTCGAAGGCATCGGATTTGTTGATGAGCGTTTTCCCGCAGAGGGCAAACCAGCCGAAGATCCCGGCAGCGAGCGCGATGTAGAGTGCTGTATACAGCAGGATTGTTTTTCTTTTCTGTGTGTTTATTGTCATAACCTGAATAACCTGATCCGTAGGAGGCTTTAACCCGGCCCGGGGGTTCCCCGACTGAATCAAGAACGCCTTTGGCGTTCTTGCCGCGCCGCGCTCAGGACCTGAAAGGTCCATTCCGCTGAGCGCGGCTGCGATCCGCCGGAGGCTTTAACTCAGTCGGGTATTCCCCGACTGAGTTAAACTTGAAGCGTAAAGAACACCTACATTATAATGATACAGATGCTGAAAGTCTAAAAAACGATAATAATCTGACTATAGATGGAGTGTATGGAAAAGACAAGACGCAATTGGAGAATCTACCTGCTGTACACGCTGGTTTATATCGTCGCAGCCGCACTGGTTTTTTGCTGGTTCTATATGGCGGGAAGGTCCCTGGTATATCATTCGGACGGCTGGAGACAGCACATAAAGGCGCTGACCTATTACGGAAAATGGCTGCGCGGCACGGCAAGGCACCTGCTCGGCGGAGGAAAGGGCGTACAGACATGGACCTTCGGGATTGGGTACGGCGCGGACGTCCTGACAACGCTCCAGTACTACTGCTTCGGTGATCCGCTGACCTTCCCCGTGATGTTCGTTCCGACCTCCTGCGTGATCTGGTTTTACGAATTCCTCGTGCTTTTCCGCCCGTGGCTTTCCGGCGCGTTCTTTATCGCCTACTGCCGCTATCGCTCAGGCAGGGCGCAGGGAAATGAGGGTGCGCTTCTTACGGGCGCCCTGATCTATGCCTTCTCCGGGACGACGATGTATATCGGCCTTCTGCACCCGTATTTTCTTGTGCCGATGGTCTGGCTCCCGCTGATGCTCCTCGGCGCGGAGAAATTTATCAGGGAAAACAAGCCGGTCCTCTTTGTCCTTGCGGTCTTTGCGGCGGCGCTCTCAAACTTTTACTTCTTCTACATGCTCGCTGTCTTTACGGCAGGCTACTGCGTACTGCGCCTTATCGGCGTCTTCGGCGTAAAGAACGGGATCCTCAGGGGGCTGAGGCTCTTTTTGTACGCCGCGCTCGGAACGGCCATGGCGGGAGCTGTCCTGGTCCCGGTGCTGGTCCAGTTTGCAAACGACCCCCGCGCGAAGGCGGGCTACAGCACGCCGCTTTTCTATTCGGCGCAGTATTACCGGCAGCTTTTCAGGAACGCGGTTTCCTTTATCAATCACCCGCTGTATGATACAGAGCTCTGCTTCCCGGTGACGGCGCTGGCCGCTCTGGCAATTCTTCTTGCCGCGAAAGGACACCGGTATCTGAAAGCGGTCCTTGGCATCCTGACGCTGATGGTCCTGATGCCTTATGCCGGCAGGGCGATGAACGGCTTTGCCTATGTCATCAACCGCTGGGGCTGGGCATTTGCGATGCTCGCGGGCTATATCGCCTTTAAGGTGTACAGTGAGGGAACGGAGACAGAGACGGAAGGTGGAAGGCAGTTTGGCGTGCGGGCTCTCGTTTCCGGAACGCTCCTTGCCCTGTTTACCTTCTTCTCCTGTCGCTTCGGGCAGGCAGACTATCCCGGGATGACGGCATCGCTCATCCTGCTGTGGGCAGCGTTTGCTGCAGGACTTGTTCTTTTGTTCCTCAAAAGGAGCGGGAGCCGCAGGGCTGTGCTCGTGCAGTGGTGCACGACGCTTCTGACCGTTGTCTCCGTTGCCGTGAACGCATGGTACGGCTACAGCGAGGGGCAGGGGAATTTCCCGACCGAGTTCATGGAACGGATGGGGAAGGATAATTATGAGGAGGTCCTCCGCAGCACGGAGGAGAGCGCGGTTCTTGCGGCAGCGCAGAGCGCAGCTGCGGCTTCTTCGCAGGAAGGCGCCGCTGCAGATGAGCAGTTCTACCGCTATACGGGCAGGAACCTCACATGGAATGCCGCGATGATGGACGGCGTCTCCTCCACGCAGTTTGCCTTCAGCTTTGCCAACGGCGCCGTGTCGGACTACTTTATGGCGGTCGGCAACAATGACGAGCAGAACTTTGCCTATTTCGGCCTCGACGACAGGATGATGCTGCTCGCGCTCGCGGGCGTAAAATACTATTCCCTGACCTACGACAACTGGTTTGAATACCAGTTTATCCCCTACGGATACAAGGACCTTGGAATGGTCGGGAATTACCATCTCTACGAAAACCTGATACCGCTCCCTCTCGGATACGGCTATGATTCCTACATTACGGATGAGACGTTCCGGGACCTTACGACGACAGAGCGCCAGGAGGCGATGCTGCAGGGCGTCGTGACAGATGCGGCTGCGGCAGAGCGTATCGCTGCAGAATATGCTGTCACAGAGCTTTCGGCGGATGCCTCCCAGGGCGGCGCGGGGAAGCTCGTCTTCAGCGAAGAGCTCCCGGCATTTACCGTCGCACCCGGAGAGGGCGCCGCGCTGATCGGGACGGACGGCGGGGGCGGCTCCTGCACGGGCTTTTCGGTGACACAGCCCGGCGCGGAGGTGAGAGTCTCCTTTGCCGGAAAACAGGACTGCGAGACCTACATCGCCTTTGACGACCTGCAGATCGACGGGGCGGACGAAATCTACAGCATCGTTTTTGCAGCCTATTCCGGAGGCGAGAAGACGACGGACAAGACGCTCAGCTATAAGACGCCGAAGTCCCAGTATTACAGCGGCTGGAAGGATTTTGCGGTGAACCTCTGCTACTCGGGGCAGAGCGTGGAGGAGATTGCGATCACCTTCCCTCAGGCAGGAACCTATACCTTTGACAAAATGCGGGTCGTATGCCAGGGCACGGAAAGCTACGTGAACAGTGTGCAGAAGCTTCAGGCGGCAGGCATGTACGGAGCGGATCTTCACGAGAATCCGGTCTCCTATGCGACAAACCTTATCACGGCGCACTACAGCACTCCGAAGGATATGCTCCTTGGCCTTTCCATCCCGTGGTCAAAGGGGTGGAGCGCCGAGGTGGACAGCGAGCCCGCGGAGCTTATAAAGGCCAATGTCATGTACATGGCGCTGCCGGTATCCGCGGGAGACCATGAGATTACCCTGCGGTATTCGACGCCCGGAGGGCGCGCCGGACTTGCGCTGTCGGCAGCGGGGATCCTGATATTTATCCTGACGGTTCTTTACCAAAAGAAAAAGCTCCGGCCCGTCAGGGCGCAGGAAACCGCACAGACAGCAAAGTGAAAACGAAATATGAAAAGAGAATTTGAATGAGCACTTACAACTTTTTTGCGACCATATCGAGAATGAAGTACATTGAGCGCTGGGCACTGATGCGCTCCTCCAGGGCGGAGGACCTCTCGGAGCACTCGCTGGAGGTGGCGATGATCGCCCATGCCCTGTGCACCATCGGGAACGTCCGCTACGGAAGGAACCTTGACGCCGACAGGGCGGCAGTGACGGGACTTTTCCACGATGCGAGCGAAATTATAACGGGCGATATGCCTACGCCGGTAAAGTATTATAATAAGGACATACTGAGCGCTTACAAGGACGTCGAAAAGACGGCAAAGGAAAGACTCCTGTCGGAGCTTCCCGGGGACCTGAGACCGGCCTATGAGAAGATTCTCGATGATGAGCCGGGCGAGGGCAAAGACGATTCCGAAATCTATATGCTCCGCCTCGTGAAGGCTGCGGACAAGCTCTCCGCGCTGATCAAATGTATCGAAGAGGAGAAGGCGGGCAATACAGAGTTTCGGACCGCGAGGCAGTCGACCATGAAAGCGCTCGAGAAGATACGGGAACAGTACCCGGAGGTCGCGGACTTTATGGATGAGTTCCTGCCGCCGTACGGCAGCACACTGGATGAGCTCCTGTCACAGGAAGAAGAAAACGGAAGATGAGGTAAGGATTATGTCAGTCGATGTGGAAAGAATTGTCAGAAGCGTGGATCACACCCTGTTAAAGGTTGACGCGTCGTGGCCACAGATTCAGGCGCTCTGCGACGACGCCATCCGGTACGGTACGGCCAGCGTGTGTATTCCCCCGGCTTATGCCGAAAAGGCGGTGGAATATATGGACGGGCGGATTCCCGTATGCGTTGTCATAGGCTTCCCGAACGGCTATTCCACTACCGCATCCAAGATCTTTGAAGCGCAGGACGCAATCCGGTGCGGCGTCAGTGAGGTCGACATGGTCATCAACGTCGGCTGGGTAAAAAGCGGCTTCTACGACAAGGTGCTCGATGAGATCCGCGAGATTAAAAAGGCGGTCGGTGACAAGGTCCTCAAGGTGATTATCGAGACCTGCCTTCTTACGGAAGACGAAAAGGCAAAGATGTGCGAAATCGTGACACAGTCCGGCGCGGATTACATCAAGACATCCACCGGGTTTTCCACGGGCGGAGCTACGCTGGATGATGTAAAGCTTATGAGACGCCTCTGCGGCGCGAACGTAAAGGTCAAGGCGGCGGGCGGCATCCATACGCTGGAGGAGGCCCAGGCGTTTCTTGACGCGGGCGCGGACAGGCTCGGGACGAGCTCTGTAATCGCAGCACTTAAAGCAGTTAACTGATTTACGGCAGGAGGATCTGTCATGGCTTTTTCTTCCAATACTTATGAACAGCTGGGACTTTCGGACCGCATTTTCGGACTCAGTGAGCGGGAAAAGAAGGTCCTGGACGCGTCCTGGGCAGGCGCTTTTTCAAGAGATATTTTCCCTGTGATCGACGAGAAGATGTTCGCCGGGCTCTACAGCGAGGTTTCGACGAAGCCGAGCGGGCCGGTCAATGTCATTGTCGGCGCCCTGATTCTGCAGACCCTTTTCGGGCTCAGCGACGAGGAGACGGCAAACGCCGTGATCTGCGACCTGCGGTTCCAGTACGCACTCCACACGGCGAGCCTCATGGTGCAGCCCGTCAGCAGGAGCACGCTGTCAAGGTTTCGCATTAAACTGGCAGCGCACCTTGAGAAAACAGGACAGAACCTCTTAAGGGGCTGTATCGACGCGATGGCAGAAAAGCTCGATGCCTTCACGGCAAGATATTTTGCCTCCGCAAGGCTTGACTGCCGCACGATTGAAAAGCGCATCCTCTTCGGAAAGGGGACGGGCAGCTTTGATTATTCCATCGTGTCCGATCCGCAGATTTTCAAGGTAAATGTCCTGCCCGCGCATTCGGACCATGTCGTTTACCCGAGCGCCCGGGAGATGGAAGAAAAAGAAAAGGAAAGAGAAGACTTCTTTAAGATGCTCGCGGCAGACGCCCGCAGGCAGATGGAGGAGAGGGAGAGCGAGGGCGGACGCCGCTGCGGAGTGGATGAGAATAACCACTTTACGGCGCGCACAATCCCCTTCGGGGACTATTCCTCCCTTCGCCTTGACCTCAACGGTTACTGGAAGTTTTCCTGTGCAAAAAATATCGGCCTTGCTCCTGCAGGGTTTGAGAAGACCTCCTATGACTGCAGCGGCTGGGAGGAGATCCGCGTGCCTTCGCATATCCAGATGGAAGGGTATGACCGGCCGGCGTACGTGAACTACCAGTATCCCTGGGACGGCGTGGAGGATATAAAGCCCGGTCAGATCCCGCGCGAGTATAACCCCGTGGGAAGCTATGTGCGTTTCTTTACGGTTCCGGCCTCCATGTCCGGAAGGCCCGTGTATATCTCCTTCCAGGGAGTGGAGAGCGGCTTTGCGCTCTGGCTGAACGGGGAATATGTCGGCTACAGCGAGGACAGCTTTACGCCCTCGGAATTCGAGCTGACGCCCTATCTGTGCGATGGGGTAAACAAGCTCGCCGTCAGAGTTTTCAAGTGGACCTCGGGCAGCTGGCTTGAGGATCAGGACTTTTTCCGCTTTTCAGGAATCTTCCGCGACGTGTATCTCTATACACTTCCGGAGCTCCATGTAAGGGACCTGTCCGTGGCAATTCTCCCTGACAGTGCAAATGAGAGCGCGGAGATGATTCTGCGCTGTCAGATGCAGCGCTGCCCGGGCGAGGGGGAGGCTGCCCCGGAGGGCGCGGGAGCCTTCGGAACGATTGTCTATTGCCTTAAAAAGGATGGAAAAGAAATTCTCTCCGGCGAGATGGCGGGCGAAGCGGAAATCGAGCTGAGGTCATCTTTCTCCTCTCCGGTTCTCTGGAGCGTCGAAGATCCGCAGCTTTACGACCTGTATCTGGAGATCCGGAACCGGGAAGGAAAAGGCGTGGAATATATCCACGAGCGTCCCGGCGTAAGGCGCTTTGAGATGCGCGGCGGCCTTATGTGCTTAAGCGGCGAGAGGATCGTCTTTAAGGGAACGAACCGGCACGAGTTCTCCTGCGATAACGGAAGAGTGCCGTCCCTGGAGGACATCGTCCGCGACCTTGTCATCATGAAGCGCAACAATATCAACGCGATCCGCACGAGCCACTATCCGAATGACTCGCGTCTCTACCGGCTCTGCGACGAAATGGGACTTTACCTGATTGCGGAGAACAACATGGAGACCCACGGAACCTGGACAGCGGCGATGGCCGGGCGCTCCCCGAAGGAGTACATCCTCCCCGGAGAGAACGAGCAGTGGAAGGAAGCCCTCCTTGACCGCGTGCGCTCCTGCTATGAGAGAGACAAAAACCACCCCGCGATCCTGATCTGGTCCTGCGGCAACGAGTCCTTCGGCGGCAGCGTCATCTATGAGATGTCACGCCTGTTCAAAAAGCTCGATTCCACAAGGCTCGTCCACTATGAGGGCGTGTTCAATGACAGGAGCTATAACTCCACAAGTGACATGGAGAGCCAGATGTATACGCCTGCGGAGGGGATAAAGCAGTTCCTTGCGCTCCACCCGGACAAGCCGTTTATCTGCTGCGAGTACACCCATTCGATGGGCAATTCGAACGGCGCCATGTTCAAATACACGGAGCTTACAGAAAGCGAGCCGAGATACCAGGGCGGCTTTATCTGGGATTTCGTGGACCAGTCCATCCGGGAAAAGGATGAATACGGGCAGGAAATCCAGACCTACGGCGGCGACCACATGGAGCGTCCTACCGACTACTCCTTCTCCGGCAACGGAATCGTTGCGGGAGACAGAATGCCGTATCCGAAGCTCCAGGAGGTCAAATACTGCTACCAGAACATCGGCATTGAGATCTTCAGGGACGGGTCCGACCGGGAAAACGGCAGGGAGGACGCCCTGCAGGCCGCGGCCGCAGATGGACGCCTCTTTGCAAGGATTAAGAACAGGAACCTGTTCGTCAATACGGAAATCTATGCTCCCGTTCTGAACGTCTGCAGGAACGGAGAGACGATACTGAAAAAGAGCCTTCCGCCCGTCAGTATTGCTCCCCTGACAGAAGATGTCATCGAGCTTCCATGGACTCTTCCCGGCGGGGACGAAGAAGACACAAAGGCCGGGCTGGCGGAGTATGCTGTGACACTGTCCTTTAACCTGAAGAAGGATACCGTCTATGCAGGAAAGGGCCACGAAGCCGCATTCGGACAGGCCGTCTTTACAGTGGGACAGGAAGCTCCGAAGAGCATACAGAAAGAGGAGCTTGCAGCATTCCGGATTATTCCCGGAACGTTCAACTTTGGTGCAAAGGGTAAGGACTTTGCGGCGCAGATCTCCTTCTTAAACGGCGGCGGCCTCACATCGCTTCGCGCGGGAGCAAGGGAACTGATCGAAGCGGCGCCGAGACTGAATTTCTGGCGCTGCCCTACCGACAACGACAAGGGCAACAGAATGGCCGCAAGGTACGGCCAGTGGAAGCTGGCAAGCCTGTATGCGGGAATCATGCCTGTGGAAATGAACGCCGGCGCGGCAGAGCTTCTCGGAAAATACCCGATCATTAAGACCGCGAAGGACCATCTGGACGTCACGCTGAGCTATTTCCTTCCGACAGCTCCTGCGAGTACAGTGGAGGTGACATACAGCATCTTTGCCGACGGGACGATCCGCTTTACGCTTGATTATGACCCGGTGGAGGGCCTTTCTCCGATGCCGGAATTCGGAATGATGTTCAAATTCGGCGGACGCTATAACCGTATCACCTGGTACGGGAACGGCCCGGATGAGACCTACTGCGACAGGGAAAAGTGCGCGAAGCTCGGCGTCTACAGCCAGACGACAAGAGAAGCCATGACGCGGTACCTGGTCCCGCAGGAGTGCGGAAACAAAACCGGCGTCCGCTGGGCAAAGCTCACGGACGCCGCTGGAAAGGGTATTCTGTTTACATCCGACCTGCCGATGAACTTCTCGGCCCTGCCGTGGTCACCGGAAGAGGTGGAAAATGCAGATCATTATTCGGAGCTTGCGCCTTCACATTATACATGGGTGCGATGCTCTATGATGCAGATGGGTGTCGGCGGAGACGACAGCTGGGGCGCGAGGGCACATGATGAGTTCCTTCTGCCTGCGGACAGGCCGCTCCACTTTACCTTCACCATGCGGGCGGTGTGACAGCGGAAAGTACCTGATACGGACAGTTCCGGGCGGAATACCGGCCAGGAACATCAGCACATTCTGTCATACCAGCTTCAGGTCATCCTCGCCGATCCAGCCGAGCTTACGGAAGATCATTCCGAACAGGGGAGTGAGGACGGCGGGGAGGACAAAGCAGATCAGGATAAGGCCGGCCCAGTCAAAGGCGGTGATGCCTGCCTTTACGCCGGCTGCGACATCATTTACCCATCCGGTATAGACACCGATCTGACCGACAAGGCCGCAGGTGCCCATGCCGGAGGCGACGGGAGCGCCGTTCATCTGAAGCTTAAAGATGCAGGTCGCAAGAGGCCCCGTAACGGCGGAGGTCAGGATCGGCGCGATCCAGATCCTGGGATTGCGCACGATGTTGCCCATCTGCAGCATCGAGGTTCCGATCCCCTGGGAGACCAGGCCGCCCCAGCGGTTTTCCTTAAAGGAATAGAAAGCAAAGCCCACCATCTGGGCGCAGCACCCGGCGACGGCAGCGCCGCCCGCAAGCCCGGTCAGACCGAGCGCAGCGCAGATCGCCGCGGAGGAAATCGGGAGTGTGAGGGCGATTCCCACAAGGACAGAAACGATAATGCCCATGAGGAAGGGCTGGAGCTCGGTCGCCCACATGATGACCCGTCCGAGAGACGATGCGATTCTTCCAAGAGTCGGCGCAAGAAGCGCTGCAAAGCCGACGCCGGTAAGAATTGTCACGACAGGAGTTACGAGAATATCGACCTTTGTCTCCTTTGAGACCGCCTTGCCGAGCTCGGCAGCGAGGATAGCGACGAACAGGACTGCGAGCGGGCCGCCGGCACCGCCAAGTTCATTGGCCGCCTGTCCGACCGCAGCAAGGGAAAACAGCACAAGGGGCGGAGCCTGAAGGGCGTAGCCGATTGCGATCGCCATCGCGGGACCGCTCATCGCTGAGGCGTATTTTCCGACACTTATCAGCCACTCGATGTTAAGCTGTGTTCCGAGGGTGTTCAGGATCGTTCCGATAAGGAGCGAGGCAAAAAGACCCTGCGCCATGGCGCCGAGGGCGTCGATCCCGTAGCGCCTTGCCGAGATAACAATGTTCTTTCGCTTTAAAAATTCATTCATAACAGCAGGTTTACCCTACCTTTCATCAGGAAACCCTGCCAAAATAATACAACAGGGCCTGCAGGTTTAAAACTGTCGGGATGACGAATAAATCTTGCTGTAAGGTCCTGTTTTCGTTAAGATGATATCGAATATGGAAAGGAAGTGCGGATGGGCGCGGTATTATATCTGATCATGGTGGCGGCGCTGGTCGTCTGGATCCGGGGCAGGAAAAACGCTGCCGAAAAGGGACGGGGATCCTCCCCGCAGAGCATGGCCAAATGGCTTTTCGGGCCGCGGACGAACCCGGGTGATATACTGAAGGATACAAAGGGGCTGCGAAGACCCGGAGAGAATCCCGCGGGAGATATCACCTGTGAGGAGCAGTTCGGGCATAAGCATACGAAAAGAGGCTCGCAGCAGGCCTATGATCCCGACAGGTATGTCTCACAGGAAGATCCCGAGGAGGGATTCATTATTCTGAACGGTAAGAAAATGCGCCTTAAGGACGCGGACAAATATTAAAGGCGGATTGTTATGAAATATGATTATCTGATCGTTGGCGCAGGCTTGTTCGGGGCTGTTTTTGCCCATGAAATGAAAATCAGGGGCAAGACCTGCAAGGTGATTGACAAAAGAGACCACATCGGCGGCAACATCTATACCGAAAAGCGGAATGGCATCCAGGTTCACTGCTACGGAGCGCATATTTTCCACACCTCCGACAAAGCGGTATGGGATTATGTAAACCGCTTTGCGGAGTTCAACAACTACATCAACTCGCCCGTCGCAAGATACGGGAACGAGCTCTACAACATGCCGTTTAACATGAACACCTTCAGCAGGATGTGGAACGTCTTCACCCCGCAGGAAGCGCAGGAGATCATCGAGGCCCAGAGGGAAAAGGAAGGCATCCGCGAGCCCCACAACCTGGAGGAGCAGGCCTTAAAGCTCGTCGGACGCGACGTCTATGAAAAGCTGGTAAAGGGCTACACCGAAAAGCAGTGGGGGAGAGACTGCCGTGACCTTCCGGCGTTTATCATCCGCCGCCTCCCGCTTCGCTTTACCTATGACAATAACTATTTCAACGACCGCTACCAGGGAATCCCGATCGGCGGCTATACGCAGATCGTGGAAAAGCTCCTCGAGGGAATCCCGGTGGAACTGGGAAGAGAGTACAGAACCTCTGTCAACGAGATCCCTGCGGAGCTGACCGGAATGCCGGCAGGCAACCAGTTCCTGGACGAGGATACGGTGCCGCTCCCGGACATCTCTTCCTTCAGCAATGCCGTCGCTTTCGAAATGGACGGGGATATTTTCGCAAATCTTGTCTATACGGGAATGATTGACGAGTACTTCGGCTACTGCTACGGACCGCTTGAATACCGGTCCCTGCGGTTCGAGACGACGGAGCTTCCGGATGTCGACAACTACCAGGGCAATGCCGTCGTGAACTACACCGAAAGGAGTGTCCCGTACACCCGGATCATCGAGCACAAGCACTTTGAATTCGGAAAGGATTCCTATACGGGACAGGAGATCAAGGGAACGATCATCACAAAGGAATATCCGGCGCGCTGGCAGCAGGGGATCGAGCCGTATTATCCCGTCAACAACGAAAAAAACGCAGCCGTCTATGCGAAATACAAGCTCCTTGCGGCCGAAAAGCGCAACATCATCTTCGGCGGGCGCCTCGGCATGTACCAGTACTTTGACATGGACAAGGTCATACGCGCTGCGCTTAATACGGCACGGGCAGTCTGACCCTTACGGAAAATTGATTGACATAGAAGAAGACCTGTGATACTCTACCATTTGAGATTGTAACAGGTCTTTTTTTTATGCTCAAAAAGAGGGTAGAAAAGGCCTGATAACAGTCTGCATCGGAAGAGATATACCAAACCGGAGGTAAGTATTATGCGCACAAGAATCACACTGGCATGCACGGAGTGCAAGCGCCGTAACTACGATACAACAAAGGATAAGAAGGCACATCCGGATCGCATGGAGATCAAGAAGTATTGCCGTTTCTGCAGAAAGCACACAGTGCACAGGGAGACAAAGTAAGACACTATGAGCGATAAAGAAACCAAAGCCAAAGAGGTCAAAGCCAAAGAATCAAAGGCGGGTCAGGCCGGGATCAAGGAGTCAAAGGCTGTCAGGTTTTTAGGCGGTGTCAAAGCGGAATTTATGAAGGTTATCTGGCCGGAGCCTGTTACCATGATGCGTCAGATGGTCGCGGTGCTGGCCGTTTCGATCATCGCTGGCCTTCTGATTTCGGTTATTGATTTTGGTGTGCAGAATCTGATCGAACTTCTGACAACTATCTGATCGGAAAGGATAGATTCATGGCAGATAATAACGATAGAAAGGTCCGCGTAAGAGCCGGCGTCCTGCCGGGCGTGCGCGAGATCAGACGTCCGGATTTTACAAGGAAGGCCGCCGATATCGAAAAGGCTGAGGCGGAGAGAGTCCTTAATCAGGGCGAGAAGAGCGACTCAGAGGCAGCTGACGAAGCGCTGATGGCCGAGAGCATCGAAGCTCAGGAAGCCGCAGGCGAGGAAGGACAGCTGGACGAGAGCGCGATTTCGGACGTCGCCAAATGGTATGTGGCCCACACCTATTCCGGTTATGAGAATAAGGTGAAGGCGAACCTGGACAAGACAATCGAGAACAGACACCTGGAGAACCAGATCTTCGAGGTGCGGGTTCCCATGCAGGATATCGTTGAGATCAGGAACGGCATGAAGAAGGCAGTTCCGAAGAAGATGTTCCCCGGATATGTCCTGGTGAACATGGTCATGAATGACGAGACCTGGTATGTGGTTCGCAATACCCGCGGCGTTACGGGGTTCGTTGGCCCGGGCAGCAAGCCGGTTCCCCTCACCGAGGCGGAGATGAAGCCGCTCGGAATCCGGGTCAGCAATGTCACCTGCGATTTCGATATCGGCGATTCTGTCGCGGTAGTGGCCGGTGTCTGGAAGGATACGCTCGGAACCGTCACGAAGATTGACATGGGCAAGCAGATCGCGACGATCAGCGTGGAATTGTTCGGACGTGAAACGCCGGTTGAAATCAGTTTTGCGGAGGTCCGCAGGACAACCTGACGCAGTATGCTGCGCAAAGGCGATTTTGACCGTTTCATATAGTTTCATTCAAAGTGGAAGCAGGTAGCCGCCTGCGCTCTAAACCACAAGGAGGTAGAAAAATGGCAAAAAAAGTTACAGGTTACATCAAACTGCAGATCCCTGCGGGCAAGGCAACTCCTGCTCCCCCGGTAGGTCCTGCACTCGGACAGCATGGTGTCAACATCGTTGAGTTCACCAAGCAGTTCAACGCGAGAACAGCGAATGAGGGCGATACCATCATCCCCGTTATCATCACTGTTTATGCGGACAGAAGCTTTTCCTTCATCACAAAGACACCGCCTGCGGCAGTTCTTCTGAAGAAAGCTGCCAACATCCAGAAGGCTTCCGGTGAGCCGAACAAGAATAATGTCGCTACAGTGACCAGAGCGCAGGTGGAAGAGATCGCCCAGAAGAAGATGCCCGATCTGAATGCTGCATCTCTTGAAGCAGCTGCCAGCATGATTGCCGGCACAGCCAGAAGCATGGGTATCACAGTGGTTGACTGACAGGGAGTGAAGGAGAAATAGAGAATATGAAACACGGAAAGAAATATGCAGAGGCTGCCAAGCTCGTTGACCGCACAAAGGTCTATGAACCCGACGAGGCAATCGCACTGGTAAAGAAGACTACATCCGCAAAGTTCGACGAGACTGTTGAACTTCACATTCGCACAAGCTGCGACTCCCGCCATGCTGACCAGCAGATCCGCGGCGCTGTCGTACTTCCTGCAGGAACCGGCAAAAAGGTCCGCGTCCTGGTATTCGCAAAGGGCGCAAAGCTCGATGAGGCTCAGGCAGCAGGCGCTGACTTCGTCGGCGGCGAGGAACTGATTCCCCGTATCCAGAAGGAAGGCTGGCTTGATTTCGACGTAGTCGTTGCTACACCCGACATGATGAGCGTTGTTGGTCGTCTCGGTAAAGTCCTCGGTCCGAAGGGCCTGATGCCCAACCCGAAGTCCGGCACAGTTACCATGGATGTCACAAAGGCAATCGCTGACATCAAAGCCGGTAAAGTTGAGTACAGACTTGACAAGGCGAACATCATCCATGTAGTTATCGGTAAGGCTTCCTTCACAGAGGAGCAGCTCAAGGAGAACTTCGATGCTCTTATGAGCGCGATCGTAAAGGCAAAGCCCGCAGCGGTCAAGGGTCAGTATCTGAAGTCCATCTCCATGGCTACAACAATGGGCCCCGGCATCAAGATCGTTGCCAACAGATATTAATTCAGATTAACTACAGTCATACAGGTAATATTTACAGGGCACACGGAAGTGTGCCCTGTTTTCAATTAAGCCGATAATTCCAAAACCAGAATGGACAAATACATTTATTATCCACAGGATGAATACGAGGACGAGTCAGAGGACATTATTTTCATGTCCCTTGATGAGCCGGATGAGCCGGACATGGCGGATGAACCGGACCGGCAGTACGGGCGGGACTCTTTTGACGGTCCGGAACGCTTGGATGAGCCGGAGTTTGCATACGAGCCGGTTACTGTGGAGGAAGAAGAGCCGGAGTATGCCGGCGGCAGTGTGCAGGCACACTCCCGCGAAGACAGCACGCCTGCGCATAACCGCGAAGGCAGCATACCTGCAGCTGACAGCGCCGGTGAAAAGGTCTCGGCCCTCCCGATTATTATTCTGTGCGCCATGGGACTTATCGCCCTTGCAGCGGGACTCCTTGTCATGGCGGATAATTCCTATGTGAGCAATCTCCTGGAAAACGCCGGAGAGAGTCTGTCCCTGACACGTTACCAGGTCGAGGAGAAACCGTACAGCGAAGAAATTCCCGAGGAGGAAAAGCTGAGGATCCGCCTCGAGCAGGAAGAGCGCGAGCGGCTTGCTGCCGAAGAAGCGGCGAGAAAAGAAGAGGAGAGAAGAGCCGCGGAGGAAGCCGAGAGGCTGAGACAGGAGAGAGAGGCCTTCCTGGCATCTCTTCCGGGAGCGGTCGAAATCGAAGATGAGGATGACAGCGTCACCTTTGTCTTCAGCGGAGACGTGCTGTTCGATGAGAGCTACGCAACCGGCGTAACAGCCAGAAAGCGCGGCATCGCGAACTGCTTTGACGAGCAGACCTTAAGCTATATGCGGGATGCCGATATCTGCATGATCAACAACGAATTTGCCTACACGGACAGGGGAACTCCCCTCCAGGGCAAAACCTACACCCTCCATGCCTCCACGGATACTGCGGCGTGGCTGCATGATCTCGGCGTCGATATCGTCGGCCTTGCCAACAACCATGTCTTTGATTACGGCGAAGCCGGCTTCCTTGATACACTCGATACACTTGCGGCCCAGGGCATTCCCTATGTAGGTGCCGGCAGGGACATAAATGAAGCGTCCGCCGTCCAGTACTACGTTGTGGATGACATGGTGATCGCCATTGTCGCGGCCACACAGATTGAGCGATATCCCACGCCGGAGACGAGAGGAGCAGGGGAGGACCTGCCCGGCGTATTCCGCTGCTATGACGGCACGATGCTCTATCAGAAGGTGCGCGAGGCGAAGGAAACCGCCGACTATGTCATAGCGTTCCTCCACTGGGGAACCGAAAAAGAGAACATCCCCGAGGCGTCCCAGATTAACCAGGCAAAAGAACTGCAGCAGGCAGGGTGCGACCTGATCATAGGAGGACATCCCCACCGCCTGCAGACCATTGATTTCATCGAAGATATGCCCGTCTTCTACAGCATGGGCAACTACTTCTTCACATCCTATACAGTTGAAACCGGGCTTGCGAGAATCACACTGAAGCCGTCGGAAAAGACGCTGGAAAAACTTGAGTTCCTGCCGATGATGCAGACGAACACATCCGTTCGTTCCTCTACGGGTGCGGAAAAGGAACACGTTCTGAACTTCATGAGGGAGCTCTCCCCCAATGTGCTCATCGACGAGGAAGGCGTCATTACGAAAAAGTAGGTCCGGTGAGCAACAAAAGGAGAAAAATAGAACAATGAAGAAAATTATTTGCTTTATCCTGTGCACAATCATGCTGTTTACGGTCGCAGCC
>CADBPC010000119.1 GCA_902796425.1 uncultured Lachnospiraceae bacterium | reverse complement strand
ATTTCCTTCGCCGGCATCGTGCTGCAGGCCATGGCCGAAAGGCCGGATGTCACCGTGAAGGTGAGCTTTTTGGAAAATGAGTTCCGCGGAAGACGCCTTGGCGTTACCATTCCTGCCGGCACCGATGCCCTGTCTCTGGCGGACGAGGACGGCTATGCCGGGTTCATGTTCCTTGCAGGGAAATTCGGGTTTTCTGAAGAATCCTCCGCGGAATAAGAAGCACATCGTATATTGAACTTTACAGTATTAATTTCAGCACCAGTCGTCACGGACTGGTGCTTTTACTATGTGTCTTAACCCAAAAATGATATACTTTTCTAAAGCATTATTCATCAGGGAGAACAATCACATGAAACGACTGAAAACGGTGCTCGCGGCGATGGCGCTGACACTGGCACCGATCATATTTGCGGAGAGAATTTTTGCCGAAGGCTCCGGTCTTGCCGATTTGAACGGCAAGAGTATCGGCGTGCAGACAGGAACCAGCTTCGATGAGATGGTAGCGGAGGTCCTGCCGGATTCGAAGATTGAATACTACAATACCAAGGCCGATGAGGTGGCCGCGCTGACAGGGCATAAGATCGACGCCTTTGTGGTAGACGAGGCGGTCGCCCAGATCCTGATGAGGGAGTATGACCAGGTGACCTATCTGCCGGATTATCTGGACTACTTTGAGAGCGCTCCCGTTTTTGCCAAAAGTGCGAAAGGAGAGGCGCTGCGTGATCAGTTCAACGCATTCCTTGAAGGCCTGCCCGAGGGGACTCTGGATGAGCTGGAGACGAAGTGGTTCGGAGAGGACGAGAGCGCAAAGACCATGCCGGATATCTCAGGGTTTTCCGCTGAGAACGGGACTCTTAAGGTGGCGACGGAATCGGGCTATGCGCCGTTTGAATATGTGCGTGACGGCGAGGTCGTGGGATATGACATGGAGCTTTCTGCCATGTTCTGCGAGGCATACGGCTACGGGATGGAAATCGTGGACATGAATTTCGATGCCATTCTTCCCGCCATCCAGACCGGAAAGTGCGACTTCGCGGCAGCAGGTCTCAACGTCACTCCTGAGCGCCAGGAGAGCGTTCTTTTCTCGAATCCGAACTTTACAGGCGGCACGGTCGCCGTGGTCTTAAAGGAAAATGCGCCGGGAACTGCGGCAGGTGTATCGCAGGAGGACGGGAAGGCGCAGGCCTCCGGTGAACTTCACTGGCAGGACTATAACGGGAAGCGCATCGGCGTCCTGGTTGGGCCTCTTATGGAGGATACCGCAAAGGAGTGTTTTCCCGACAGCGAATATCTGATGTTCAACAATTATCCGGACTGCATCGCGGCCCTGATCTCGGGCAAGATTGACGCGTATCTGAGCGATGAGCCGGGGGTCAAATCCGTCCACGCGGAGCAGCCGGACGTCGACTATATCCATGACAGGATTACACAGAACGATTACAGTTTTGCGTTCCGAAAGAATGATCCGGACAGCGCAGCTCTCTGCGAGGAGCTGAATGCATTCCTGGACCGTTCCTGGGAGGACGGAACGATGCAGGAGCTGGATGATATCTGGTTCGGCGCGGATGAGGACAGAAAAGTTGTCGATATGTCTGACCTTACCGGTGAGAACGGAACGATCAAGGTGGTCACAACCTCGACGGATATGCCGTTTTCCTATATCAAGGACGGGAAAAACGTCGGCTATGACATCGATCTTGTTGTCCGCTTCTGCAGGGACAGAGGGTATGCTCTGGAGCTTGGAGACGTGGACTTTGCGGGCAGGATTCCCGCCATCGAATCCGGGAAATATGACTTTACGACGGACATGAATGTGACGCCGGAGAGGCAGGAACAGGTGCTGTTTTCAAAGCCGACCAGCTACGGCGGAATCGTCCTGGCTGTGCGGTCCGCGGATCTTGCGGCGGCCGCTGCAGCAGGCGAAGGCCAGACAGACGGGACTCTGGCAGCAGGAAAGCAGGAGCCCGAGAATCTTTCCTTTTTCGCTTCGGCTACTGAGAGCTTTCGCAAGACGTTTGTCCGTGAGCACCGCTACAGACTCTTTACGGCGGGCGTCAGGACGACTTTGTTGATTACGCTTTTGTCCATTCTCTTCGGGACGCTCCTTGGCTTTGCGCTGTTTATGCTGTGCCGGCACGGAAATCCCGCGGCGAATGTCATCACGAACTTCTGCCTGTGGCTGGTCCAGGGAATGCCGATGGTCGTCCTGTTGATGATCCTTTATTACGTTATTTTCGGCAAAACCGCCATCAGCGGCTGGATAGTAGCCGTCATCGGCTTCACGCTGACCTTCGGCTCCGCAGTATACGGCTTGCTTAAAATGGGCGTCGGGGCAGTGGACCGCGGCCAGTACGAAGCGGCTTATGCGCTGGGGTATTCCGACCGGCGCACCTTCTACCGGATCATTCTCCCTCAGGCGCTGCCTCACGTGCTGCCTGCCTATCGCGGTGAGATCGTAGGCCTTATCAAGGCGACGGCTGTTGTCGGCTATATCGCCGTACAGGACCTCACCAAGATGGGCGACATCGTGCGAAGCCGCACCTACGAAGCGTTTTTCCCTCTGATCGCGGTTACGGTAATTTACTTCCTCCTGGAGGGATTCATCGGATTCCTTGTCGGGAGGCTGGATGTAACCTTCGATCCCAGGCGCCGCAAACCTGAGGATATTCTGAAGGGGGTGAAGACAGATGATTAAGATCGAGCATTTAAAAAAGGAATATCCGAATGTCACGCCGCTTAAGGACGTAAATGTGGAGATCCATGACGGCGATGTGATCTCCGTGATCGGCCCCTCCGGCACCGGAAAGAGCACGCTCCTTCGCTGCATCAACCTGCTGGAAAGGCCGACGTCGGGCAAAATCTGGCTGGACGGGGAAGAGATTACAGACCCGAAGTGCGACATCAATAAGGTGCGTCAGAAGATGGGAATGGTGTTCCAGTCCTTCAATCTCTTCGGGCACAAGACGGTGATCGAGAATCTCATGATGGCTCCGATGGATCTTCTCGGAAGGTCAAAACAGGAGGCCTATGATACCGGGATGGAGCTTCTTCGCACCGTCGGACTTGCGGAAAAGGCGCTGAGCTACCCGGATGAACTCTCCGGCGGCCAGAAGCAGCGAATCGCCATAGCAAGGACTCTTGCGATGGATCCGGACGTGATCCTTTTTGATGAACCGACAAGCGCCCTTGATCCCACCATGGTGGGAGAGGTGCAGGCTGTTATCCGTGACCTCTCAAAGACAGGCAAGACCCTGATGATCGTAACCCACGAGATGGCGTTTGCCAGGGCAATCAGCAGCCGCGTGTTTTACATGGATGAGGGCGGCGTGTACGAGGAAGGAACGCCCGAACAGGTCTTTGACCATCCGCAGAGGGAGAATACGAGACGCTTTGTCAGAAGGCTGAAGGTCCTGGAGCTGGAGATCGGGAGCCGGGATTATGACTTCCTGGGGATGACGTCACAGATCGCATCCTACTGCAATAAAAACCAGATCGCACCGAAGCAGGCAAACCGCATCCAGCTTGTTTTTGAAGAGACGATGGGGCTCCTTGTTCCCTCGATGGAGAACCCGCGTGTCCATGCAGTCTGCGAGTATTCGGAGGCGAGCGAGAGTGCGCAGTGGACCTTCCGGTATACTGCGCCGCGCCTTGACGTTACCGGCGCGGACGGCGGACTGGGACTGTCCGTCTTAAAGGGCATGACACAGGAGATAGGTTACGATTTTGACAAGAGAGAAGACCTTCCGAACCGGCTGAGAGTGAAGGTCTGAGACCAGCGCCGGCGGATTCTGAAGATCTGAAACTTCAAACATTGATGCTGGCATCGAGGTGCCGCACGAGTATACCAATGTGATTATTTCAGAAACCTGACCATGGTTATCTCATCAATAAAGGTGCCGTCCTTTAATCGGAACGCCCGCGGGATTCTGCCATATTCGGCAAATCCCGCTTTTTGATAGAGAGCGATCCCGCGCTTGTTGTCGGCGTAGACGCCGAGTTCCATCTGCTCGAAGCCCATCTCTTTTGCCATGGCACAGGCACGTTCAATAAGAAGGGTCCCAAGGCCGCACCCGCAGTACGCCTGCTCCAGGGCGATTGCGAAATTGCACCTGTGCCGGAACTTTAGCTGATCGCCATAGCGGCTGATTGAGCAGTTGCCGACAGCCCTGTCACCGTCAAAAACCGTGAACCACGCTGCATTATCTGAATCGAGAATGCTTCTGATAACCTGCTTTTCCTGTTCGAGAGTAAATTTTATTTCTTCCGGATACCGGATCAGAAAGTGCGTCTCCTGCGCGGTCTTCCTGACGTATTCCAGCATAGTTTCGGCATCCTTTTCCTCCGCTGATCTCAGCAGGAGCCTCCTCCCGTCTTTGAGTGTAATTCTTTCTTCCCTGATTTTCATCCTGTACCTCCGATAGAATGCAGAGCCGGCAGCAATACTTTGCCCAGTGATTTCTGAACACTCTATCACACATAACCTCCAAATACCATCGCTTTCGAGGTGTACTATGAAGCATTTTTGCGCAGCTGCAACCGCCGGTTGACGAATTGACAGGTACACTTTCTGGTCTGCAATCACTATATTTCTTAAACTCTGAGCATCGGATGCGGCATAAACACAAAGCTGCATCCGATGTAACGCGCTATGGAGTATAATGAGAAAGCACAGAGAGGAGAAACAAAGTGATACTCGCAGATAAGATTATTGACTTAAGGAAAAAGAACGGATGGTCACAGGAGGAGCTCGCGGACAGACTCGAGGTCAGCAGGCAGGCGGTCTCCAAATGGGAGAGCGCGCAGTCTGTGCCGGACATGAATAAGATATTAAAGCTTTCCGCGATTTTCGGAGTCTCTACGGATTACCTTCTTAAGGATGAGATAGAGACGGCGGAGCTTTCTGTCCCGGAGATCTTTGAGGAGAGCGGGGAGACGGGCGCCCGCCCGGTGTCCATGCAGGAAGCGGTCGATTTCCTGAATTTCCGTGAGGCTGCTTCGTCCAGGGTTTCCTTTGGCGTTATGCTGTGCATCCTCTCGCCGGTCCTTCTGATTCTTCTTGCCGGAGCGGTGGAGACGGGAGTGCTTGATTTTGCACAGAGCAAGGCGGAAGCCTTCGGCCTCCTGGCATTATTTATCCTGATCGGCGTCGCGGTTGCGCTCTTTGTCTTGACCGCGATCCAGAACCGGTTCGAGTATATGGAAAAGGAAGCGATCGATACGGAATACGGTGTCGACGGTATGGCAAGAGACCGCAGGGAGAAGTACAGGAATACCTTCACCGTGCAGCTGACGGGCGGAATCGTTCTGTGCGTGATGTCCCTGATTCCGATTTTCATCGCCGCTACCCTGTACGGAGATGAGGAAAATTTCGCCGAGGTCGTCGCCACTGCCTGCGTCCTGATTCTGATCGCTGCCGGCGTCTTCATGATCATCCGAAGTTCGATGCGCTGGGGGAGTCTCCAGATGCTGCTGGAGGAAGGCGATTACACCCGCGCCAGGAAGGAAGAGGAAAAGAGAAACGCTCCGATCGCGGCAATCTACTGGGGGCTTGCAGTCGCGGGCTATCTTGCCTACAGCTTCGTTACACGGAGATGGGATATCAGCTGGATCATCTGGCCGGTGGCAGGCGTTCTTTACGGCGCGCTCGCCGGCGTCATGCAGATCGTAAGAAGGCGTGCGTAGCAGAGAGGTGACACAGTATAATCGTTCGCAGAGCACAAATACGGCAGAGCACAAATGCGGACACAGTATATAGACTCGGAGGAGATACAGGGATGAAGAGAATTCCCGCACAGACGGCATGGTTTAACGCGATTCATACGGATATTCGGGATGCCGTGATTGAGAATGAGCCGGCTATTCGTGTCGTAAAAAAAGACAAGCTGATGCAGTTTGATGAAAATACGATTGTCACGGTCAGGGATCTGGACTTTCATAATGGGACGATTACGGTCAAAATGCTGAGCCGCCTGCTTCCGGATGCGCCGGATTTTGCAAGAGGGTTCATAGGCATTGTTTTCCGCGCAAAGGAAGACGGCAGTGAATTTGAGTCATTCTATATCCGCCCGACGAACGCCATGACCGATGACCCGGTCCGCAGATCACACGGCTGCCAGTATTTTTCCTATCCGGGCTATACCTTTGCATATTTCCGCGAATTCGGCATTTCAGGATTTGAGGCGCCGATGCGCTATGGCCTGGATGAATGGGTAACGCTCCGGGCTGTCATTCAGGATGAGCGGGCTTCTTTCTATCTGGGAGATGAAACGGAGCCTGTCCTTATTGTGGAGCATCTGAAACACGGCGGCGCAGCGCGCGGCACCGTAGGGTTCTTTTCCGAGATCGGCACAGAGGCCTTCTTCAAGGATCTGGAGATCGAGTGTACGGACTGAGTTCTTAATCTTATTCTAATGAATTTCATATCACGGATTTATTCTTGTGCGGTAAGATAACTGCATAGTAAACGAGCAACGCGAAGAACAGCACGGGAAATTCCGAAAACCTTTAAGTTCTTCGGCAGCATGAGGAGGGAACTGTAATGAGAATTAGAGGAAAAGAAGTCCGTCACGGTGTACTGATCGCACTGATCATCATTCTGGTATTGTCACAGGCAAGATGCTCTGTCGGATCTATATACGGAAGGTATGCGGATGCCGGGAAATACACGGCGGGGAATTTCAGCTACAGTGCGAAGGATATTTCTTCTGTAGAGATCGACTGGGTCAGCTCGGACATCAAGGTTGTGCAGAAGGATGCCGGCACGCTGAATGTATCGGAGACCGACCGCGGGCTTAAGAGAAAACAAAAGCTCCACTGGTATAAGGACGGCTCGAAGCTGATTATCCGTTTTTGCAAAAGCGGTTTCAGGGGAAGAATCCCCGCAGGCACAAAGGATCTTACGGTAGAGGTTCCGGAGGGGATTGATCTTACAATTAACACGGTCAGCGGAAATGTGAACCTTACCGGAGACCAAACCTATGACAAGGTCAGCATCAACAGCGTATCCGGCAATGTGGCATTTGATACTCTTCAGGCGGACAAGGCGGATATTAAGACGGTCTCCGGAGAATGCGGGCTGGATTCCTGCAGCCTGGACAAGATTGATGTGGAAACCGTCTCCGGGAATGTGACTGCAGGGCTTGCGGAGTGCGGCAAGGCACAGATCAAAACAGTCAGCGGTGAAGTGATGTTTACAGAGCTTCCGGACGGCGGCGCGGAGATTGATTATGATCATGCGAGCGGCGGATTAAATGCCAGCGGCTATTCGAAGGACGGCGACAAGCTGATCTTCGGACAGGGAAAATGCAAGATCGAAGTGGAGACCATGAGCGGCGACCTCACCGTCAGATAATCAAAACCGGCAGCGTCCTCACTTTCAGATAAACTAGTATTATTACCGCTTTCAGCACAGATTGTATCCGGATCACGGAACAGTCTGTGCTTTTTTCACGAAGCAATAAACAGGGCCACTTGGAATTCCATATATTTATCTATAAAATAGAAATGTGCTGTATCGCAATACATGCTGCATAACCTGTATTGAAAAACTATTTAGTGTAAAGGGGAAATCAATGCGACATATTATTAACTGGAACAGGAAGTGGGCTTTTACGAAAAACGCGGACGCGGTGCCTGAGGTGATGCCGGAGCGGTGGGATTATGTCAATGTGCCGCACTCGTGGAACGGAATCGACGGGCAGGACGGCGGAGATGATTATTACCGCGGAACCTGCTATTACGCAAAGGAGCTTGTCCGCGCGGACCTTCCGGAGGCAGACCGCTATTATCTGCAGTTTGACGGAACGAATGCATCGGCCTCACTGTATATTGACGGGAAGCTTATAGCATCGCATGACGGCGGTTATTCCACCTGGCGCGCCGATATTACGGACTGCATCGGCGAGAAGAGCCTTGTGGTTGTTGCCGTGGACAACAGTCCTTCCAGGACGGTTTATCCTCAGAATGCGGACTTTACGTTCTACGGCGGCATGTACCGGGACGTATCCATTATCGCAGTCAGCGATACTCATTTTGACCTCGACAGCTATGGCGGGTGCGGGCTTGCTGTAACACCGGCAGTGCTTGAGGACGGCAGTGCGGACATCCGCATTCAGACCTGGGTCAGAGCGCCGCAGGGAACGCTCCTTGCCGAGATTTTTGACGCAGAGGGCAACTGTGTGGCAAAGTGTGAGGCGCCGGCAGAGGCTGCAAATGACATCACAATGAACGTGAAGGATGTTCATCTCTGGAACGGCAGGAAGGATCCTTATCTTTACAGTGCAAAGGTCAGCATTCTCGGGAGTGAGAACGAAGACAGCGAAGCCATCGACTGCGTGTGCTCAAGATTCGGCGTCAGGAGTTTTGTGATTGACCGCGACAAGGGATTCATTCTGAACGGAGAAATCTATCCGCTTCGTGGCGTTGCGCGTCATCAGGATCTGTGGGAGAAGGGCAACGCGATTTCCCATGAGGATCAGATCACTGACATGGATCTGATCTGTGAGATGGGTGCGAACACCATAAGGCTCGCGCATTATCAGCACAGCCAGTTCTTCTATGACCTCTGCGATGAGAGAGGAATCGTCGTCTGGGCGGAGATCCCTTATATTTCCCAGCATATGCCGGAGGCAAGGGAAAACACCATCAGCCAGATGAAGGAGCTGATCACGCAGAATTACAATCATCCTTCGATCGTCGTCTGGGGACTTTCCAATGAAATCACCATGGGAGGCATCTCCGAAGACCTGATGGAGAATCACAGGATCCTGAACGATCTTGTTCATAAGATGGATTCCACAAGGCCGACAGTTATGGCCTATATCGGCAACTGCGCCCCGGAGGAGGAGATCACCTTCCTGCCGGATGTGATTTCCTACAATTATTACCTCGGCTGGTATGAGGGCAAGGCGGAGGATAACGGAGCAGTGCTCGACCACATCCACGCTCTGCATCCGGATCAGGCGCTCGGCCTTTCCGAGTACGGGTGCGAGGCGCTCGACTGGCATACGGATAACCCGAGAAAGGGTGACTACACCGAGGAGTATCAGGCGCTGTATCACGAGATCCTGATCCGCCAGATCCAGGAAAGACCCTGGCTGTGGGCAACACATGTCTGGAACATGTTTGACTTCGGTGCGGACAGGAGAGCCGAGGGCGGCGGAAAGGGACAGAACCGCAAGGGCCTTGTCACGATCGACAGAAAGTATAAGAAGGATTCCTACTATGCCTACAAGGCATGGCTCTCCGACGAGCCCTTCGTCCATATCGCAGGCAAGCGCTATGTGGACAGACATGAAGAGGTAACAAAGATCCGTGTCTATTCCAATCAGCCGAGTGTCGAACTGTTTGTGAACGGAAAGAGCGTCGGAGTTAATGACACCGAGAAGCAGTTCTTTACCTTCATGATCCCGAACGAGGGTGTAAGTGAGCTGCGCGCGGTCGCCGGCGGGTGCGAGGATACCGCCGTCATCCGCCGGGTTGAGAAACAAAATCCTGCGTACGTGATGAAGGATCCCGGAATCATCCTGAACTGGTTCGATATCACGGCGCCGGAGGGTTACTACAGCCTCAACGATACAATCAAGGACATCTTCCGCGTACCGGAGGCAAAGGACGCACTCTACGAGCTGCTGGGACCCGCACTCCCGGATAAGGAATCCGGAAAGGGCGGCGGATTGGTCAACCTCCTCATGACCCTGACCGTGCTGCGCCTTGCAAACGCGGAGGCATCCGGGAGCTTCGGCCACAAGATGGAGATCACCAAGGAAGACCTCCTTGCACTCAATGCAAAGCTCAACGAGATTGCCAAGCCGGTGGAATAAAGCTGAATACGACGCCGTAGAGGCGGATAATAAGGAAGCAAAAAAGCAATGCAAAATGCATTGCTTTTTCTGCTGTTATTGTTATATTTATATTGACAGCGAGGTATCAGTATGGCCTTACAATTTGAATGGGATGAAGAGAAGGAGCAGATTAATATTGCCAAACATGGGATCGATTTTGCGACAGCGAGCCATGTGTTTTTGGATCCAGATCGACTGGAATACTATGATGAAAAACACAGTACAGCGGATGAAGAACGCTATATAACAATTGGCTTTGTTGGGGACGTTCTGACAGTTGTATATACCGATCGTTCCGATGTGCTTAGGATTATTTCCGCCAGAATCGCAACGAAGAAAGAAAAGGTAATTTATTATGGCAGTTAAAAAATATGTTTTGAATCCGGATCAGAATCTAACAAATGATCAGATTATGATGATTAAGAAAGCTGCAAAACATCCGGTAATCGCAGATGAGGATAATCCCGAATTAACAGATGAGCAATTGATGTTAATGCGCAGAGTGCATGAGAGCAAAAGCGCAGACCGCAGAAGACAAAATGTTACTTTACGGCTTACACCACAGGCAATCCGGAAAGCAAAGGCTTTGGGAAAGGGATACAGTGGGATATTAAGCCGGATTGTTGAGAGTGTCCTGAATGATCCTTCGGCATTGAGTAAGTATTTATAGAAGGACAAGTCAAGCACAGCGTATCCGGATATAGCTGTGCTTGAACATTATAGTTGTCAGTGAGTGAACTGTACCGATGTATTCAATTATGGGATATCTCACGGTGATAGAGAATCTCGTCTGTCAGCTGATAATTACTGTCCAGTGCGGGAATGTCTACCGGAAGTCTTCCCGAGAATTCATATTCTCCGAAAATCCCGCAGACCGCCGCGGGAATATTCAGTCCTACAGAAGCATTTCCTTCCGGAAGAGCGCGCAGAGGCTTGGATCCGAAGGTCAGAAGGATTGCATCCGCGCCGGGATACCGGGCTGCATCATAGGGGAGGTAAGTGCTTATAAGCACGAAGGGCTTATTCTCCGCCTTTGTCTTTTGAAGAAGACTGTCCAGCAGGGCGGAAGTCTTTCCGGATTCGCCGGTCGGATTGAGTTCAGAGGTGCCAAACACGGTTGAGACGGCAACGACATAATCGGCATTGCTCACAGCGGCCTCACATTCAGCTGCGGTATCTGCGCTGCATACCAGGGAGTTAAAAGTGACATCCCCGGACAGGATACCTTCGTCTATAAGTCTTTGGCGGGCATAGTCCGCAGAGGCTATTCTGCTGGCCGCGGTGTAGAGGAAAAGAACAGTCTCACCGGCAGCAGGCTTAAGGGGAAGGACATCATTTTCATTCTTAAGAAGCGTTATGGACTTACTGCAAAGCTCCCAGTCGAGCCCGCGGTATTCGGAGCTTCCCACAAGCCCCGAAAGGGTGCGGCTGTCTAAATTTGCGGAAGGTACATATCTCTCGTCCAGAAGCCCGTGTTTTTCCTTCATTTCGAGTATTCTTAATACCGACTCGTCAAGTCTGCTCTCCGGGATGGTTCCGTCTGCTACCTTTTCACAGATGCCATGAATAAAGGCTTCAAGAGCGGCCAGGGTCGTCCGGTCGTTAACCGGTACAGGCATCAGGAACATGTCAATCCCGGCGTTTAAAGCCATGAGGGTCACATCTTCCAGGGCAAAGTTATCCGCAATCGCTGCCATATTAAGGGCATCGGAGACGATGACACCTTCAAATCCCATGTCTTTTCTCAGGATATCCTTCAGAATCTTATCAGAAAGGGTTGCGGGATAATATACCTTTCCTCCCGTGGAGATTGAGGTGTAGGTTCTGTTATCAATCTTCGGATACTGGATGTGCGCGGTCATTACCATGTCAGCGCCGGCATCGATTGCCGCCTGGAACGGGATAAGCTCGCATTTCTTCAGTTCATCATAGGTCTTGTCCACCACAGGGAACCCGGTGTGGCTGTCGGTTTCGACATCTCCGTGACCGGGGAAGTGCTTGAGAGATGAGATTGTCCCGTTTTCCTGAAGACCGGCAAGGAAACTGACGCCGTACTCTCTGACAACTGCCGGATCATCCGAGAAGGAGCGGACACCGATGACAGGATTGCGCGGGTCATTGTTTACATCAACGACCGGTGCAAAATCCGTATTGATGCCGAGTGCTTTCAGCTCCGTCCCAATGCCGTATGCCGCTGTTTTTGCGTTTGCCGGGTCGCCGGTTGCGGCAAGAGCCATATTGCCGGGCCAGACGGTGCCCTCGCCGAGCCTTGTGACCGCGCCGCCTTCCTGGTCAATTGCAATCAGGAGCGGGATCGGATTTGCACGCCCGGACTCAGCATTTGCCAGCTGCATCTGATTAACGAGAGCGAGGGTTTTGTCATTTTCCGTGCAGTTTTCCGCAAACAGGATGATACCGCCGAAATAATCATTTCGGATCGCCTCTTTGACTGCTTCAGGGAGGTCAGTTACATTCACCGCCGCAGAGTTCTTGTCCTTCGGGTTTTCCCTCCAGTTACGGAAATCTGCGATGACCATCTGGCCCGCCTTTTCTTCAAGCGTCATTCCCGCAAGAATTTTATTGATTCGTTCGGAAGCTGCAGCTGTATCTGCGGTCAGTTTTGTGCCGTTTTTTGTGTCTGAAGTCATTTTTTCCTCCGTTACTGCTGCATCCTGTGCCGCAGGAAGCTGTGCTCCATAGACATGGCCTGAGAATACTGCAAGTGCGGCAGAGACTGCGGCAAGCGTGGCGGCTGCTCTTGAAAAGCTTTTCGTAAGCTTAAGATTTCGGGATATACCATAATTGAACATGTGGAATAAGCCCCCTTTCCGGAAATATAATTCATTACAATTATAGCAATTTTTAGCGGACCTCGGGGGACGACAACAGGACTTTGCAGGTGTAAAATGAAAGAACGATGAAAATACGACATTCAGAAACAGGCGATCTTAACAGGATTATGGAGCTGTATTCCCACGCAAGGCAGTTTATGGCTGAGCATGGGAATCCGAAGCAGTGGGGCACTACCAACTGGCCACCGCAGGAGCTGATCGAAAAGGATATCGAAGCTCATAAGAGCTATGTGTGCGTAAATGAGGACGGCACCGTCGTGGGGACTTTTTTCTTTACCCACGGGAAGGACATCGAGCCTACGTACAGAGAGATCACGGAAGGCGGGTGGATCGGGGGCGACTCCTACGGAGTGGTCCACAGGATCGCGACAGATCATTCCGAAAGAGGGATCGGAAGGTTCTGTCTTGAATGGGCTTTCTCGGAGTGCAGACATTTGAGGATCGACACTCACGCGGATAACACGGTCATGCAAAGCCTGCTTAAGAAACTCGGCTTTACGTACTGCGGCATTATCTATGTGCGCGAGAACAAAGATCCGAGATTTGCCTATGAAAAAATGTAAGGAGGCATCTTTATGACATGGTTTATTTTTGCGCTCGGCTCTGCGGTTTTTGCGGCACTGACTTCAATTCTTGCAAAGATCGGAATTGAGGGTGTCAATTCCAATCTCGCGACAGCGATCCGCACGGTGGTTGTAGTGGCCTTTGCATGGGTTATGGTCTTTATCACCGGCGGACAGGGAGGAATAAAGGAAATCAGCCCGAAGAGTTGGCTGTTCCTGATTCTGTCCGGACTTGCGACCGGTGCCTCCTGGCTCTGCTACTATAGAGCGCTTCAGATGGGCGAGGCATCAAAGGTGGTGCCGATCGACAAACTGAGCGTAATCATCACACTTGTGCTCGCTTTTGTTTTCCTGCATGAGAAGGCGGATGTGAAGTCTGTGATCGGATGCGTCCTGATCGGTGCCGGAACACTGCTGATGGTACTGTAAAGGGGCAGGCCCAGGTTAGAAAAGTTGAGACATTCCTGCGGCGAAGTCTGGTTTGAAAAGATAAGGTACGGATAATGACGGTTCAGGTTATCTCGAAGGAATATGACGCTCCGCTGGCGGCTCTGATCAGAAAGAATCTGGAGGAGTTTCATCTGGATATTCCGGGGACAGTATATTATGATGCCGGTCTGGACCACCTGAGTGAGTTTTATCTTGCAGACCCCGCTGACAGAGCATATTACTGCTTCCTTGAATATGGAAAGCTTGCGGGCGGAGTGGGACTTGCCCGCTTTGAAGGAGACTGCTGCGAACTGCAGAAGCTCTATCTTGATCCTTCGGTTAAGGGCAGGGGCTACGGGTACGTTCTTATGGATCATATCGAGAATAAAGCCCGTGAAATGGGATTTCGGAAGATGTATCTCGAAACCCATACAAATCTTGAAGCAGCTCTTCATTTGTACGAAAAGTGCGGCTACCGCAGTATTCCGAGACCGGACAGTGTTGTCCACAGCACCATGAACCGGTTCTATATTAAGGATTTATGAGGGCGCTCCTTATCCGGCAATAATCTGTATAAATGAGTTTGATAACAGGCTTAGAGGGAGAATGACATCATGAAAAAGCTATGGATTCATTTCGTTAATACTGTTCTTTGTATTGCACTTCTGACAGGATTCTGCTTTGCTGCGGGGGCGGGCAGCAGCCTTGATGCCCATGCCGCAGAAATCACATATGTGCTGAATACGAACACCGGGAAATTCCACTACCCAGAATGCTCGTCCGTTTCTTCAATTAAGGCCAAGAACCGGAGCGATACGACCATGTCTTATGAAGAAGTCCTTGCTGCAGGCTATGTTCCCTGCAAAAACTGTAATCCCGGCCCGGTCAGCGCGGGCGCTGCGGGAGCAGGCGCCAGAGCTTCCGCGTCCGTTATCGGAGCAAGAGCAGGATCTGCCCAGGAGCCGCCTGCTGCCGGAATCACATACGTCCTGAATACCAACACAAAAAAATTCCATCGCCCTGACTGCTCTTCAGTTGCATCAATGAAGGCAAAGAACCGGAGCGATACGAACCTTTCCTATGCGGAAGTGACAGCGGCCGGATACGAGCCCTGCAAGAAGTGTAATCCAAGATAAAGAAAGGGGCCTGCTGACGGCATATGAAGCCCACTGAAGGCCATAATCGGAGAAAAGTAGGAGAGAATCGCCGATTCGGGCAATTGTAACCATCCCGGGAACAGAAACTCATGCCCGTCAGAAGTCGTTATCGCGGAAAAGTAGGAGAGAATCGCCGATTTGAGCAATTGTAACCATCCTGAGAACGGAAACTCATGCCCATCGGAAGTCATAATTGCAGAAAAGGTAGGAGAGAATCGTCGATTCGGGCGATTGTAACCATTCGAAAGCGAAAATTCATGCTCATCGGTAGCTGCGATTGCAGAAAAAGTGGGAGAGAATCGCAGATTCGGGCAATTGTAACCATAATCAGCACTTTGTAATCAAATCAGGCGACTACCCCAAATGCCTGCAGATTATAGGAGGAAGAAAATGAAGAGACTTAGAAGGCAACTGGCGTTTCTCCTTGTTCTTGTTCTTTCAGTAAGCCTTTTGATATCGGGCTGCGGAAAGAAGAATGAGCCTGCCAAGGAAGCTGCTGAAGTGACTCAGCAGGCTGCAGAAGCTGAGGCAGCGGAGCCGGCCGAAGAGGCGAAAGCCGAGGCGACAGAAGAAACAGAGGCTGAACCTGCAGAGAATGAAGCGGCGGAGCCGACGGAGGAGGAAACTGCTGAGGCTGCAGAAGCAGTAGAAGAAACTGCAGAAGTTGCAGACGAAACCGCCGAAGAAGCCGAAGCAGAAGCTGACGCTGAGCCTGTGCCGCTGCCGGAGATTGGGGATGAGGTGAGCGGCTTTAAGGCTGTGGAGATCCGTGAGTTCCCGCAGCTCGGCGCGACGCTTGTCTGGTTTGAGCATGAGAAGACGGGCGCGAAGCTGATGTATGCAGCAAACGATGATATCAACAGGGCGTTCCAGATTGCGTTCCGGACGGATGCCATCGACAATACCGGCCTTCCGCATGTATTCGAGCACAGCTGTCTTTCCGGATCGGAGAAGTATCCTTCAGACAGTCTCTTTTTCAACCTGATTTATCAGAGCTATAACACCTTCATGAATGCGATGACGATGGACAGGGCAACCATGTATCCCGTGGCGAGTCTGTCTGAGGCGCAGCTTCTGAAGTTTGCCGATCTTTATACGGACAGTGTCCTGCACCCGATGATTCTGAAGGATGAGAGCATCTACCGCACGGAGGCGTGGCGCTACAGGCTGGCGGATCCGGAGGATGACCTTACCCTTGAGGGAACGGTTTATTCGGAAATGCTGGGCGCCAATACGATCGACCGGGTCGCAATGCAGAATGCTCTTCGCGACACAATGCCCGGATCGATGATCGGCAACAGCTACGGCGGTGATACAGACTATATCCCCGATATGACCTGGGACATGCTCAAGGACTATCATAAGCGTTACTATCATCCCTCGAATTCCGTATCCGTACTTTACGGCAGCTATGACGATTACACTTCATTCCTGGATCTTCTTGACGGATACTTCTCCGAATATGATAAAAAGGAGTATACGCATACCGACGATGGCTACACGCCGATCACGGAAGCGGTAGAGAATGTCCATGAGTATCCTGCCGAAAAGGGTGCTCCCACAGAGCATGCGGCGCAGGCGTTTTACACCTATGTCTGCACAGACGCCGATATCAGTGAGATGATGGCAATCGACGCCTTTGCAGAGCTCATCAGCGCAAATTCAAGCCCTGTTATGACGGCGCTTGATAAAGCACTGCCTTACGGGAACTTTTCCTGCTATCTTGAAAACGCGGGTCCGGAACCGGTGCTGGTGTTCAGTGCGACCGGAATCAATGAAGAGGATGCAAAGGTCTTTAAGGATACGATTGAAAGTGTCATGCCTGAAATCGCCAAGAACGGTTTCGACGAGAGGCTTGTCGACAGCGTCATGGCAGACCTTGCACTTACCAACAAGCTGATGCGTGAGGACCCGAGCGTCGGAATCAGCCTTATCTGCATGCAGCTTTCCTATACGTATGCTGTGGCAGACGATCCGTGGTATTTCCTCGATTACCTGAACTATTCCGAAGAACTGACCGCCCATAATGAGGACGGAGAGTATGCCGCACTGGCGGAGCGCTTCTTTGTGGACAATCCGCGCACCGCTCTTTCCGTAACGGTTCCGAAGCCGGGTGAAAAGGAAATCCGCAGCGCGCAGCTTGCAGAGGACCTTGCACAGATCAAGGCTTCCATGAGTGAGGAAGAAATTGAAAAGATTGTAGAAGAGACAAACCGCGTCAAGGAAGAAGAGGACGTATCCGGGATGATCGCACAGCTTCAGGCTGTAACAGTGGATTCCCTTCCGGAAGAAATAAAGATGTATGAAGTATCGGATTCGACCGACCGGTTCGGTATCCGTCACATCGACGCGCTCGCTTCCGTGGACGGAGTCGGAGAGACCGATACACTGCTTGACATATCCGGACTGGATGAAGAAGCTCTCCATTACATGAAGCTCTACATCTATCTTGTCGGAGAGCTGGGTACAAAGTCGCATGACAGTGCAGAGATCAAGTCGCTGACAGACAGGTACCTGAAGAACTGGTCGATGTATATTTCGATTCCCGACTTTGAGGACCTGACCGTAAAGCCTTACCTGCGCTTTGGCTGGACTGCCCTGGATGAGGACCTTCAGGAGGGGTATGAGCTTATGAAGGAACTCCTCTATGAGACAGATCTGGATGACACGGCAAGACTTCTTGACAAGGTCCGGGCGGCAAAGACGGATGAGAAGAGTACGATCAACGGAGGACCTTATAATGTCCTTCTGTCCAGACTGATCGGCCGCAAATCCGAAAGGGTGAGGCTCTCGAACTACCTGAATAACCTTGACTATTATGCTTTCCTTGAGAAAACGGAGAAGCTCCTTTCCGAGAATCCGGAGGAAGTACAGACACAGCTGACAAAGATACAGGAGTATCTTAATAACCGGAACCACGCTGTCTCGGTCTATGCCGGCAGCAGCGAGGGTATTGAGCTTAACCGTGCGATTGCGGACGAATTCTTTGCAGGCCTTGATAAGAAGAGAATCAAGAAGGCGCAGCTGGATCTTCCGATTGCTGAAGAAGCGGAAGGCCTCATCTATGAAGGCAATATCCAGTACAATATCCTGGCTGCGGATTATGAGACGCTCGGAGTCGAAGAGTATGACGCAGGCCTGGAAGCTTTCACAGCCCTTGTGGCAGACATGTATCTGATCCCGCTTCTTCGCGATCAGTACGGCGTATATACTCCGATGTTCGGCGCAACCGAAAGAGACGGAATGTATCTTCTGAGCTATCGCGACCCGAACGTCAAACAGACCTTTGAAGTCTACGATTCACTCTACGATCTTATCAGCGATGCAACGATCGAAGAGGATTCCCTGAACGGATACATCATGTCCTCCTATTCCGGCTACGCAATGCCGGACGGCGAGCTCACCGGAGCGGTAAATGCGGCAATGCTGTCCTTCACCGGCTGGGAGCAGACGGACGTTCTGGAAAAAATGGAAGAGCTGAAGGCGGTAACGCCCGAAAAGATCCATGAGTACGCGGAGCTTCTTAAGAAGCTGAGTGATAAGGGATGCATTGCGACTGCAGGCGGCGCGGCTGTCATCAATGATAACGCGGATCTTTATGATGCGATCCTGAATCCTTTCGGCGTAAAGGACAATTCAGAGGTCGAGCTGGCGGATGTCAGTGAGGATGATCCGCAGTACGAGGCGGTCCGTTATGTCTATGAGAACGGGATCATGGGCCTTTATGATGAAGAGGAGCAGATCTTCGGTGCGGGCGAGGACGCAGTGAACGCGGATCTTCTCGCAGCACTGTATGTGCTCGCGGGAGGAAGCCTCAATGCGGACGAAGCCCTGGAGGCATTTGCCGGGATCGGACTTGTCCCCGCAGATACGGATCTTGAGGAAGCCCTGACAGGAGATCAGGCGGCGGAAGTTATCCAGAACCTTGCTTCGGCCTTCGGAGCAGAATACGAGGCGCCGTCGGCATCGGAAGATACGATCACAAGAGGTGATCTTGCAGTGCTCCTGAAGGATTTTGCGGATGCAATGTCCGATCAGTAACTGTCGGAATGCCTGAGAATTTTTGAGAGATAAGGAAACTATGAAAATAACAAACACAAGAGTAAACCATCTGGTCAATCCCATAGGCTATCAGCTCCCTCACCTGTCGTTTTCCTGGACGGTGGAGGAGGCGAAGGGCAGCAGGCAGAGCGCCGCTCAGATCGTCGTATACGCGGATGCCGGGTGCAGCAAGGTCCTTTATGATACGGGGATGGACGCAGGTGTCTGCTCCCTCTCCCATAACATCGATCTGGAGCTTGAGCCACGCACCAGATACTTCTGGAAGGTGCGGGTCTTAAGCGATCTGGAGGAGTGCGCGGAAAGCGGCGTAAACTATTTTGAAACCGGTCTTATGGATGAGCCCTGGAAAGGGCTCTGGATCGGCTGCGATGACAGTGAAAATAGGCACCCCGTCTTTCATAAATCCATTGAGGCTGAGGGAAGAAAACAGGCGAAAAAGATCGAAGGGGCAAGGCTGTATATCTGCGGCCTCGGACTGTACGCCGCCTATATTGACGGGCAGCGCGTCGGCGATGAGTTCCTTACGCCTTACTGCAACAATTACGATCGGTGGATCCAGTACCAGACCTATGATGTCACACAGATGCTCGCAGGCGATAAGGATGCGTGTCCGGAACTGTCCGTAATTCTCGGCAACGGCTGGTATAAGGGGAGGTTCCGCTATGATTCCAAGGTCGGCGACGGCCCGAATTACGGGGACTCATGGAGGCTGATTGCCCAGCTGGTCATCACCTATGAGGACGGAACGCAGGAGTCGATCGGAACGGATGACACCTGGCAGGTAACCCGCAGCAATATCACCTTCTCGAACATCTATGACGGTGAGCACAGGGATGATACGCTCCCTGAAACCGAGCCGGTCCCGGCAGTGGTCATCGGCAGTGCTGATGAGCTGAAGGAGGAGCTTCCTCTTGTAGAGCGCCTTTCCATTCCGGTAAAGGTGCATGAGCAGCTAAAGCCCGTCGCGCTGATCGATACGCCGGCAGGAGAAAAGGTTTTTGACCTCGGACAGAACCAGGCGGGAATCTTCCGGCTGCGCGTGTGCGAGCCCGCAGGTACAAAGATCCATGTACAGGTGGGAGAAGTCCTGCAGCAGGGGAATTTCTACCGCGACAATCTGCGCACAGCCCTTGCGGAATACTGGTATATTTCGGACGGGAAAGAACATATTCTTGAGCCGATGTTTACCTTCTACGGCTATCGCTACGCAAAGGTAGAAGGGATCAGCAATCTGAAAACAGACGACTTCACAGGCCTTGCCTGCTACTCGGATATTACGCCCGCAGGCATACTGCAGACGGGAAATGAAAAAGTAAACCGGCTGATTTCCAATATTTTCTGGGGTCAGAAGGGGAATTTCGTCGATGTTCCCACGGACTGCCCGCAGCGCGATGAGAGAATGGGATGGACTGCCGATACGCAGGTGTTCGTACCGACCGCATGCTTTAATTCCGATCCGTTCGCGTTTTACAATAAGTTCATGTACGACATGCATACAGAGCAGGCATCCAGTGACGGCATGGTTCCGGACGTTGTCCCGTCCTTCCATCTGGACGGTACCGGCTCAAGCGTATGGGGCGACGCCGCGGTGCTTATTCCGTGGTTCCTTTATGAGTTCTACGGAGACATGAACATCTTAAAGGACTGCTTTGACGGCATGAAGGCCTGGGTTGACTGGGTGGAAAAAACAGACGGCGACAACCACGGCTATGCCCGCAATTTCCACTACGGAGACTGGGTCGCTCTGGACAATCCCTCCGGTGCGGTTGATGAGGTAAAGGGCGGAACGGAAGATGCGTTTATCGCATATGTCTACTTTTTCAACAGCGCAAGACTGGTGGCAAAGTGCGCCCGCATGTTAGGAAAAGATGAGGACGCCGAAAGATATGGTGCACTCGCCGAAAAGATACTCGGCTATATTCGGGACGAGTATTTTACAAAGAATGGGCGTCTTGCGATCGATACCCAGACAGGATATGTACTCGCCCTGTATTACAGTCTGACGGGGCCGGAGCACAGGCAGAGATACATTGATGGACTGCTGCGTCTTCTTGAAGTGCACAGGAATCATTTCGTGACCGGCTTTGTCGGAACGCCTCTCATCCAGAAGGTTCTCTCGGCAAAGGGATATGACGAGCTGGCATATACCATCCTTCTGAATGAGGATTACCCGGGCTGGATCTATGAGATCAACCTCGGCGCGACGACGGTCTGGGAGCGCTGGAACAGCATGTCGCCGGACGGTTCGGTCTCGTCGACCGGCATGAACAGCTTCAATCATTATGCGTACGGCTCCGTCGGGGAATGGATGTATCGGACGATCGGAGGTATTTCGCCGTGCATGGAGCAGCCGGGCTTTAAGAGAGCAGTCCTGAGGCCGGTTCCTGACTGCAGGATCGGCAGCGCTTCGATGGTTTATCCTTCGCCCGCAGGCATCTACAAAACGCAGTGGAAGGTGATTGACGGGACGCATGTGGAGCTGTCGGTGACCGTTCCCTTTGATGCGACGGCAAGACTCGAGCTCCCGTACGCAAAGGCGGACACGGTTCTGCCCTGGACGGGGAAGGCGCTCGGAGAAGAGCGGTGCGCGGAGCTGACGGCAGGCAGTTATTCACTTATATGCGAGACGGACATGCCTGTCGGCGGACAGTCCTGAATCCATAGACTTAGAAACACGGATATCATAAACCGGCTGTCCGGACGAAGGTCCGGCAGCCGGTTTTCCGTCAGTACATCGTATGATATAATCAACCGGTGATGAGCGGAAAAGAAAAAGCAGCCCGGAAACCGGACTGCCTGGAATATGGGACGGACGGGGCTCGAACCCGTGACCTCTCGCGTGTGAGGCGAACGCTCATCCCAGCTGAGCTACCGTCCCGTGCGTACCTCTCTATTTTATACTAATTTTTGTTTTTGGCAAGTACAGGTTAGAAAAAGCAATGACCGTTTCTCTGACTTCCTTTTCGTTTTTTATATTTCTTCCCGCAGCGGCACTTGTAAGTTTTCTGTGCCCTTCAAAGCTGAGGGTATACTGGCTGCTTGCGGTGAGTTATGTGTTTTATATGAGCATGTCGCCGGTTTATGCCCTTGTGCTGCTGGCGAGCACGGTCTCGACGTTTGTCTGCGGACTGCTGGTAGAAAAAGCGGGAGAGAAGAAGGGGCGCGCAGCGCTGATCCTGACGCTGTGCCTTGTCTTTAATCTCGGCATGCTCTTCTGGTTTAAGTATGCGGGCTTTGCGCTGAAGACAATCGCTGCGCTGACAGGTTCGACGGGTTCTGCGCTTGCAGACAGGGCCGCGGGGATACTCCAGCCAGTCGGCATCTCGTTCTATACGCTGCAGGTGATAGGGTATCTTATCGACTGCTTCAGGCATGACAAGCCCGCGGAGCGTAATTTCGCCCGCTATGCTCTTTTTGTCTCTTTCTTTCCGCAGGTCGTCTCGGGCCCCATCGAGCGCTACGGGCACATGCGGCTTCAGTATGAGCATCTTCCCGGTTTTTCCGCACGCAGGGTCCTCGAGGGACTGCAGATCATGCTGTGGGGGTATTTTCTCAAGATGGTCCTGGCGGACAGGATGGCCATCTATGTGGACAGGATTTATGAGAGCCCCGAAAGATACAGCGGAGTCCTTTGCGTGATCGCGGTCCTGCTGTACTCGCTGCAGATTTACTGCGACTTCTTCGGCTATACCTCCATTGCGGTCGGGACGGCGAAGGTGATGGGCGTCGAAATCATGGAAAATTTTGACGCACCGTATCTGTCCCAGTCCGTTTCACAGTTCTGGAGAAAATGGCATATTTCCCTCTCCTCATGGCTTCGGGATTATGTCTATATTCCGCTCGGAGGAAACCGGAAGGGGACTCTGCGAAAATATCTGAACATCCTGATCGTATTCGCGGTCAGCGGCCTCTGGCACGGAGCGGAGTGGTCGTTTGTCATCTGGGGACTCATCCATGGGGCATACCAGGTGACCGGCGCGGTTTTAAAGCCTGCAAGGGACCGGCTTGCTGCGGCAACGGGAATGAAGCGGGACGCCTTTTCCCACAGAGTGCTGCGGATCGCGTTCGGCTTCTGTCTGTATTCCTTTGCATGGATTTTCTTCCGCGCAAAGGACACGGCACAGGCGATTCGGATGATCGGCTGTCTTTCACTGGACGGGCTCTGGAAATTAAACGACGGGACGCTGTATACGCTGGGGCTTGACCGGCTGAACTGGCAGCTGATGACCCTGGGGATATTCATCCTGATTGGCTATGACGTGATGAGGAGCCGGGGAATCCGCGCGGGCGAGATGATCCGCGCGCAGGAGACCTGGTTTAAGTGGGCGGTCTGGATCATCGGACTGATCCTGGTCCTGACCTGCGGCATATGGGGACCCGGATATGACGCGGCCTCCTTTATTTACTCACAGTTTTGAGCATCTTTCGGATTCTGTATATGAATAAGAGTGTTAACGGAAAAAAGATTATAGCGGCTGCGGTGAAGGTGATCCTGTTTATCGCCATTTTCGCGGCCTTGTTTGCCGGTGTTTACGGGCTCACAAGGAGAAAGGAAAGCGAGAAGAGAAACAAGAATTTCTTTGCCGTCGCGGATAAGATTGACGTGCTGTTTCTCGGTTCCTCCCATGTGATCAACGGGGTAAATCCGCTGCAGCTTTTCGAGGATTACGGGATCGCATCCTATAATCTCGGAGGACACGGCAATGTGATGCCGGTCACTTACTGGGAGTTTGCCAATGCGCTGGACTACTGCCAGCCGAAATTTGTCCTGATTGACACCTATCTGCTGGACAAAGATTATCATTATCTGGATGTGCAGACGGGGCAGGAGCCGCAGGAGCTCTTGGATACCGCCGTGGGACAGCTCCACGAGGTGCTGGATGTTTTCCCTCTTACAAAGACAAAGATAGCGGCTCTGAATGACCTTCTGAGCACGGGAAAGGCGCGGCTTGAGTTTATTTTCAGCTTTATCCGGTACCATAGCAGGTGGTCGCAGCTGACAGCGGATGATTTCAGCGCCTTTACCGGAGACCTTCCTTTAAACCGGCAGATGGGCGCCGAGATGCTCTTTGAGGTGGACCCGGGAATCGATCACTATGAGATGATCAGCGACACGAGGATGGACGACAGGCAGTCGCAGGGAAGGGAGTACCTTCGCAAAATCATTGAGCTGTGCATGGCGAGGGGGATCCATCCGATTATCATCCAGGTGCCTTTTTCCGCTAATGAAGAGACGCAGCTGATCGCCAACAGCGCAAAGCTGATCGCCGATGAATATGAGATTCCGTTCCTGAACATGCAGTATCTGCCCGGCCTGATTGATTATCACAGCGACCAGGCGAGCCAGACGCACCTGAATATGCGCGGCGCTTACAAGACGACGGAATTTCTGGGCGAGTCGCTCTCGGTCCTGGAGCTTCCCGACAGGAGGGGCGATCCGGAGTATGCGCTCTGGGAGGAGGAAGTGCGGGAATGGCACGATACCATCCGCGAGAAGGCGGCCAACCCGAAGGACCTGTACGCCGCGCTCGCAACGCTCCAGTACGATGACGTCAGCTCGATTGTCTTTATCAACAGCAACTCGAATGCTTTCTATGATCCGGCGCTGATGGACATGATCAAGACGCTGGTCGGGACGAACGGAATCGAGGCCGTCTCGGAGGAGCACCGATCCTACTGCATGATTCATGACAGCAAGAACGACGTCTATCTCGAAACGGGCGGGAGCTTCCCGATGGAGGATATTACGACGAGCTTCGGGGTCGTGAACTTTTTCTCCCCGGTTCCGGAGTGGAATATGCTGACGCTCGGGGACGACACGGAGACGAATCTTCTCGATTATTACAATACAAGCGATATCGACGTGCAGATCTTTGTCTTTGACAACAGGAACTCGGAGCTTATGGCGCATCTTTGCTTTGATGACGCGGGCATGGAGACGGTTGCCAGATAGGAGCACCATGATGGGGTATAAAAAGTTTATTGCTGCTGTGGCTTCTGTAGCATTGCTTTCTCTTCTGGTCTTTGCATCGTCCGGATTTATCTCGGAGGCGAAGACGGCCGCAGCGGGGCAGTATGCATCGTACAGGGGGCTTTCTGCCGCGCAGGCCCAGCAGAAGATCAGTGCCTCGCTCCCGGGAATTGTCTGCTGGGGCGACAGCATCACGGAAGGGTATGAGGGCGGCGGCTCCACATGGCCTTTAAGGGTCAGTAAGCGTATGGAAGCCGAGCTTATGGCGCCTCTTCGGGAGAGTCTGCAGTACCCGGGACTTATCGCGCCTCCGGTTATCAATATGGGAATTGCGGGGGAAACAACGCTTGAGATCGCGGGAAGGAACGGCGCGATTCCGTATCTTGTGGACGAGCGCGTGACAATCCCCGGAGGAAGAGGATCCAGAGTCGATATCAGCTTTTCTTCTGCGTACAAAGGCGAGATGGTGCAGCCTCTGGAGCTCGGCGATGCCGGAATCCGGTTCGTCGTCATAAACGGCGTGAGGGGAAGGCTTCTTCGCTGGTGGGATCGGCCCTCGTGGCGCTCAAGATATATCTTTGAGAGGAGCGAGCCCGGCGCTGCCGTGACGATAGAGCCTGGAACGCCGATCATGACAGAGGCGTGCGCCCAGTACGGCGATTATGTGATGGTCATCATGATGGGTGCGAACGGAGGGTATGATTCTTCTGAAGAGCTCGTCCTTCAATACCAGGCCATGCTGCAGCACCAGAGCATCGAGAAGGACAGATATGTCGTAGTCGGGATGCCGCTCATTGACGCGGATCTGGCAAAGTGGCGCCGGGACGAGGCGGCCATGAAAAAAGCCTTTGGGGAACACTACGTCAGCTACCGCGAGTGGCTGATCGAGAACGGACTCCAGAGAGCAGGCATTACACCGACTGCCGCGGATAAGGAGAGAATGAAAAAGGGACTGATCCCGCTCGCCCTCCTTCAGCCCGATGAGATCCATTTTACGGGGACCGGATACAGCCTTCTGGGAGATATGGTGTACGAAAAAATGGATGAACTGGGATATTTTGACGGCTTAAAAAACTGAAAAATCCCGGGTAAAAAATTTCGTAAATTTGTTGTTGACAGGGAATGGAACTCAGGGTATTATATCTTTTGTTCGGTTCAAGCACCGGATTACAAATTCACTCGGGCAGTGCCCAGCACGACGGGTGATCTCATATAGATGCAGGAGTGGTGGAATTGGTAGACGCGCAGGCTTCAGGTGCCTGTGATAGCAATATCGTGTGGGTTCAAGTCCCATCTCCTGCATGCTCTTTGAAGGAGCTTTCGGGCGGTCGAACTTCGGAGAGGTTAATGCGGAAGTGTCGGAATTGGTAGACGAGCAAGATTAAGGTTCTTGTGGCGGATACGTCGTGTGGGTTCAAGTCCCATCTTCCGCATTTTTTATTGTCTTTTTCTTTTCTTTAATTCATAAGTATTCATATAGAATCGATGACTGATAAGAAGAACAGCAATCTCATTATCTGTATCCTTATGTGCGCGGCGATCTCCGCGCTTTGCTTTATCGGCGCCACTGTGATCTGGGGCGCCTTTACCCTGCGCGATGATTTTAACAGGGAGACGCTGACCTTCATGCGGGCGATGCGCCTTGCAATTCCGGCGATGCTTAAGGGACAGGGAGAGTGGCTCTGGAATCTGGATCTTGGGACATCGCTGGTCCAGGGCTTTTCCTATTACAATCTGGGGAGCCCCTTTACATGGCTGACGCTCCTTTTCCCCGCGTCCATGCCGTATCCCGCAGCTGCCGGCTTTATGAACGTCCTGAAATTCACGGCGGCGGGGGCCTTCTCTTTCCTGTATCTTCGAAGGATCTCAGTAAAGGACCGCTATGCCCTGATCGGAGCCCTGCTGTATGCGTTCAGCGGCTTTCAGGGAACCAACCTGATCTATCATTTCCATGACAGCGTGGCTTTGTTTCCGCTCCTTATGATCGGCGCGGAGAGAAAGCTCGCAGCCGGGCCTGCGGATTCGCAGGGGCCCCGCGGAGCGAAATCTCTGTTCCGGCCGGATCCGGTTTTTATTATCGCGGTATTTCTCTGTGCCCTGACCAATTATTTCTTCTTTATGCAGGAGTGTGTTTTCCTTCTTCTTTATGCCATTGTGAGAGTGTGGAAGAGGGATAAGAAGGAGATTTTATTTATCCTGCTGTCCTTCCTTGCGGACGGGATCCTGGGGTCATGCATGGCGGGAGTCCTGCTCCTTCCGTCGGCGCTGTATATCCTCGGCAACAGCCGCGGCAATACGGGAATGCTTTCGCTTTCGAACCTGATTGCCGATCCGAAAAAGGCGCTGTTTTTGTTAAAATCGATCCTGCTGCCGGCGGATGTCATGAGCGAGCAGTCCGCGATTTACACGCAGGAGTATTCCTCTGCGTCCGTCTATCTGCCGTTTGCCGGCCCTGCACTCGCGGCGGCGTATGCTGCAAAAAGGCTGAGTGTATCTGTCAATAAAGAAGCAGGCGAGCTTCGCGCGGACTGGCTGACTGCGATTATGTGCTTCCTTCTTGCCGCATCCTTCAGCCCTGTCCTGTCGAGCTCTTTTACGCTGTTTTCCGCGGATTACAGGCGCTGGTGGTTTATGGCGGCGCTGATGATGGCGGCGGCCTCTGCAAGAGTCCTGGAGAACCGGGGCAGCTACCCTGTGAAGAAAAGCGCGCTTTTCCACTTCGGCCTCGCTGTATTTGTATATGCTGTCATTACACTTTTAAGGGATGAAAACGGAGCCGGCGTAATCTACAAGCCAGAGAGGCTTCTTATCCTTTTCCTTATTGCGGCGGAGGGATATATCTTTCTCGTTCTTTTTGAACAAAAAGAGCGGTACGGCCTGTTCCTTGCTGAAGCGGCGGTATCCTGCTTTGTGACACTTTGCCTTTCCACTGTCTGGTACCACAGCAAAGAGGAGACGACGGACCGCTATATGCAGGCGTACGAGACGGGCATGCACCTTTACTGCCCGGACGACCAGTACCGCTTCCGTGCGGAAAACAACGAACTGGTGCTGACGGGGGATGCTGCGGGCTACCGGTCGTTTTGCTCGACGATCAGCAATTCCGTCTACGAGTTCGATTCCCTGATTGATTACTATGACGGAACGATGAGCTTTGACCTTCGGACCTATCCGGGGCTTGCGGAGCTCTTCGGCGTCAAATACTGGCTGGTGCCTGTGACTGCGGACACGTCCCCGGAAGATCCGATAATTCGGGACGCGCTGTATTATGCGGCCCGCGGGGAGGCGATACCGCCTTCGGAAGCAAAAAGAGCGCTGCAGCTTGGGGAAACAGAAGAGGTCTATGCCGTTATCGAACAGAAGGCCTGTCCCATCGGCTTTCCGGTGGACGCGTTCGTTACAAGGCATGACCTCCGGTACAATGTCAAATTCGAGAATTATGCAACGGTGATGATGTACGCGGCCGTCGTCGAAGATAAGGACGCGGACAGGCTCGTAAGCTGCGCGCAGCGCCTTACCGGCCCGGAGGTCGATTTTACCGCGCAGGATATATACATGGACGCCGCAATATCGCGGGGCGTTAAGGAATTTGCCAGAAGCCGCAGGGGCTTTACCTGCATGACGGATTACGGCAAAGAGCAGGCAGTCTGGTTTTCGGTTCCCTGCGACAGGGGCTGGACCTGCATCGTCGATCAGACACCGGTTGAGATTATCGATTCGGCGGGCATGATGCTCGTCGTTATTCCGGAGGGACTGCACCGGATTGAGTTTGTCTACTCCGCGCCGGGACTGAAAGAGGGCGCCGTGCTCACGATTGCGGGATGCCTTGTGTTCGCAGCGCTCTGCATGGTGCGCCTGATCCGCATGTCCCGCGCCCGCCGCAGGACGTCCTGATCCGACGCCGGAGCTGCCGGTCTGCCGCAGGGTTTTGCGCCCGCCGCGGCGTTTCCTGAAATTATCTGCAAAAACCCAAAATTCCTGAAGATGGAAAAAGGAATTCGGGGAATCCTGCAGAATATTATTATCAGGAGTGTGAAATATTGTGCCCATGCTGATCAGAACACAACTTGAACAAAGAGAAAAAGAAATCCTGTCCCCGCTCGCAAGCCTTTCGGTCAATTCGAAGGGGAGGCAAAGGGAAGAGGAGCAGTGCGATATCCGCCCTGTTTTCCAGAGAGACCGCGACAGGATCCTGCACAGCAAATCCTTCCGGAGACTGAAGGATAAGACGCAGGTTTTCATCACTCCGGACGGAGACCATTACCGCACCCGGATGACCCACACACTGGAGGTCTCGCAGAACGCGAGGACCATCGCCAAGGCGCTGAGACTGAACGAGGACCTCACGGAGGCAATCGCCCTTGGGCATGACCTCGGTCACACGCCGTTCGGCCACGCCGGGGAAAGAGTCCTGAACCGCCTGTGCAGCGAGGGGTTTGACCACAGCGAGCAGAGCCTTCGGATTGTTGATCTTCTTGAGAAGAACGGGCAGGGGCTGAACCTTACCTGGGAGGTGAGGGACGGAATTGTCAATCACCAGATGAGCGGCCATCCCGGGACGCTCGAAGGCCAGGTCATCCGTCTTTCCGATAAAATAGCCTATTTTCATCACGATATGGATGACGCGATAAGGGGCGGGATCCTCACAAACGACGACGTCCCGGATGAGATCGCATCCGTCATCGGAAGGACGCTGGACGAGCGTCTGGACACATTCGTGCATGATATTATCACATCCAGTATGGAGACCTTTGATACGGACAAGCCGATGATCCGGATGAGCCCGGAGGTGGAGGCAGCCTTCTTTGCCTTCCGGAGATTCATGTTCGACCGCGTTTACACCAATCCCCGCGCAAAGGGCGAGGAGAACAAGTCCATGGGGCTTGTGGAGACGCTGTACGACTATTATGCGCAGCATATCGAGCTTCTGCCGGAGTATCTGCAGAAGCGAAGGGATCTCGGCGACAGCAATGAGCGTGTTGTCTGCGATTATATCAGCAGCATGACCGACCGGTTCGCAATCGCGCGCTATGAGGAAATCTATATTCCCAAGTGCTGGCAGTAACGGATGCCTTTACAGGCTGATGTATTTTCTTTTTAAGGTTTTCAGCAGCAGAAATTATGTACTATCCCTCTGAGGTTGTTGAACAGGTGATCGCGGCAAATGATATTGTCGATGTCATCGGTTCCTATGTCCATCTGAAAAAAAGCGGCGCAAGCTATATGGGCCTGTGTCCGTTTCATAATGAGAAGACGCCTTCCTTTTCGGTATCGCCGGGAAAACAGGTTTTCCACTGTTTTGGCTGCGGCGAAGGAGGGAACGCGGTCACGTTCCTGATGAAGTATGAGAACCTGACCTTTCAGGAGGCGCTGAAGAACCTTGCCGACAGGGCGGGCATCCGGCTTCCAGAGGAAGATATGAGTGAGGGGGCAAAACAAAAGCAGCAGCTAAAAGTCCGCCTCCTTCAGATCAACAAGGACACCGCGACCTATTACTACCGGCTCCTGCGGTCGCCGAAGGGGCAAAGGGGCATGGAGTATCTGGCGGGGAGAGCGCTTTCCGCCCAGACCATGCAGAACTTCGGGCTCGGCTTTGCGGACGGCGCCTCCAATGATCTTGTCAGATTCCTTCGAAGGAAAGGCTATTCGGACGAGGATATCCTGCAGTCCGGCGTTGCGGCCTATGACGAGAAAAGAGGCCTCCACGACAAGTTCTGGAACCGGGTCATGTTTCCCATCATGGATGTCTCGAACAAGGTCATCGGCTTTGGCGGGCGCGTTATGGGAGACGGAAAGCCAAAGTACCTGAATTCTCCCGAGACGCCGGTCTTTGACAAGTCGACGAACCTCTACGGACTGAATATCGCAAAGAGAGGAAGGTCGCCGTATTTTATCCTCTGCGAAGGCTATATGGATGTCATTGCCATGCACCAGGCGGGCTTCACACAGGCGATCGCATCGCTCGGGACGGCCTTTACACAGGGGCAGGCGGCAATCATAAAGCGTTATGTCAAAACCGTGCTGCTGTCCTATGATAGCGACGGCGCGGGAGTCGCGGCGGCACTTCGCAATATCGGCATCCTGAAGGAAGCGGGGATCACGGCAAAGGTGGTGGACCTTCGGCCGTGCAAGGATCCGGACGAGTTTATCAAAACGAACGGCGCGGATGCGTTCAAAGAGCGCCTTGACAATGCCGAGAACAGCTTTTTCTATGAGCTGCGGCAGATGGAAGGGAGCTATTCCATGGACGATCCGGACGCAAGGACGCAGTTCTACAGGAATATCGCCAAAAAGCTCTGCGAGTTCGAGGATGAGATCGAGCGTGAGAATTACATTCACGCGGCGGCGGTAAAGTATTACATACCGGAGGACAGCCTTCGCAGGGAGGTCGCCTCCTACACGAAGGCAGGGGGAGCCATCCCGGCGCCCGCCGTGCGGCAAAGGCCGAAGAACGCGGCAAAGGAGGCGGGAATCAGCGCGGCGAAGGCAGCACTGATGCAGTCGCAAAGACTCCTTATGACCTGGATTTCCGACAATCCCCAGCTCTATGTCCAGCTCAGGGACTATATCGGCCCGGAGGACTTCGAGGAGGGCGTGTTCAGGCAGGCGGCGGAAAAATATTTCTCCATGCTGAATGAAGGAATGGGGGACAGGCTTACGGCAGCGAGCGGCAGCGCAAGGGCGGGAGACGCCTCCTGCGCGGCGGTGATCTCGATCTTCGACGATGAGACGCAGCAAAAAGAAGCCGCCTCATTGTTTGAGACAAGGATCGCAGGCCTGGATTCGCCGAAAGAAAAGGAAAAGGCCTTAAGGGATGTCCTTCTTGCCGTAAAGCGCGGAAGCCTTGAGAGGCTCGCCAGGGAGCAGGGAAGCGACGATGCCTTAAAGAAAATCATGGAGACCCAGCAGCAGATCGCAAAGATCGGAAAGCTGCAAATAAATAATTTATAGAAAGAGAAAAACAAATGAGCAGCTCAAAGAAAAAAGAAGCCATCGTAAATGAGACCGTAAGTGAGGAAGTCCTTGCTGAAGCCGCCAAAGAAGGCGAAGAGGCCGCAGCAGCTCCGAAGCCCAGAAAGAAAAGGGGCGAGTCCCAGAAGAAGTCTTCGGGCGAAGGCAAAAGTGAGAAGCACGAAAAGGAAGGAATGGCCGAGGATAATGAAGAGCAGGCGCAGGGCGATCACGCGGATGATTTCGGCGAACGCCTTGAAAAGCTGGTCGCGCTCGCAAGAAAGAAGGGCGACGTTCTTGACAGCAGCGATGTGACAGCGGCCTTTGCGGGGCTTGACCTTGACGATGAGAAACTGGACGCCGTCGGGACTTATCTGGAGTCGCAGGGCGTAGACGTCCTTCGGATGGAGGATGACATCAATATCGACGACATCCCCACGGACGATGTCATCTCGGACGATGATGTTCCGGACGATGAGCTGGAGATGATCGAGAAAGAGGACATCGACGATCTCGAGGATGACAGCGCGCTTCTTGGCACGGACGCCGTCAATATTGAAGATCCGGTCCGCATGTATCTGAAAGAGATCGGCAAGGTCCCGCTTCTTACGGCTGAGGAAGAGGTCCTGATCGCAAAGAGAATGGAGAACGGCACGCTTGCCCAGAAGCTCCTGGATACCTGGTACAAGGATTCCGAGGACGGCGGCAGCAAGGATGATCTTGTCTGCACGGAAGAGATGCTGAACAGCATCCTCCAGACCAAGGAGGAAAAAGAGGACCGCGACGAGAAGGCGGCGGTCCTGACCGGCAGGGACAAGGCGGGCCTCAAGGCTGTCGTCGATGACGGCGAAGAAGCCAAAAAGAAGCTCGCGGAGGCGAATCTTCGCCTTGTTGTTTCCATCGCAAAGCGCTATGTGGGAAGAGGCATGCTGTTCCTTGACCTTATCCAGGAGGGGAATCTCGGCCTTATCAAGGCGGTTGAAAAGTTTGATTTCCGCAAGGGCTTCAAGTTCTCGACCTACGCCACCTGGTGGATCCGCCAGGCGATCACCCGCGCGACCGCCGCCCCGGCGCGCACGATCCGCATCCCCGT
>CADBPC010000118.1 GCA_902796425.1 uncultured Lachnospiraceae bacterium | reverse complement strand
ATGTTCAGATACCATTCCCAACCACCAGTCCGCCGATTCCTCTGTATAAGGATAGGGCAATCGGTTAGACAGGTAGGAACGGTCAACGCTATTGCAAATCTTTATAAGCTCAGGCTTGTTTTCCTGTGTCCATTTTACCAATTTAACGTTCATATTGACTCTCCTTTGTAAACTCAGGGGAGCAAACGACCTCTGGGGTCGTTTGGCGGAGGGGGATAAACGACCTCTGGGGTCGTTTGGCCGCAATGGTTGCGAACAAGTCGACTGCTGTCGCTAGTATCCGGTCGTTGAAGTCGTAGCCTTCTGAATGCAGAGGAGGGTAGTTCTCTCCGCTTCCGATGTATATGATCGCTCCCGGGCACTCTTTGAGATACCATCCAAAATCTTCCGATGCTCTCCACAGACTCTCCATTGGAATTACGTTCATGCCCAAGTTGGCGGCTGCAGTGATGACCGTCTCGAGGCACTGATCATTGTTTCTGGTCTCAGGGAAATAGTCATGGATAGAGCAGCTGGTTTGGAGCCGGCATCTTGTCGCCTCCTCTTGTGCAAATCTGATGATCTGTTCTTCTACCTCTTTCATTCTGTTCTCTTTTTTGGCACGCAGGGTCATGCTGAGCTCTCCGCTTCCGGGCGAGATCCCAAAGTCCCCCGTGCCCACGCTTACGCCGGTGATGGTGCAAAGAAACATGCCGTCCGACTGGTCCCGGGTCAGTTCTTCGGCCTTCAGGATGACCCTCGCGACCGCGCAGGATGGATTCCTCCCCTCTTCCGGAGCACTGGCGTGGGAGGTCTTCCCCTCAAAGCATATCCTCAAGCCTTCGGATGCCGGCTGCGTGAGCCCGGATCGATAGACAATACTCCCTTCCGGATAGCCGCCCAAGTTGTGGAATGCATAAATCTGCGCGATGCCCTCCTGACGGATCAGCTCCCGGCAGATAAGTGCCCCGCTGCCGGTCTCCTCCCCCGGCTGGAAGATGAGGTAGATGTCCGCCTCTGTATCTATTCCGTCGAGTTCCAGGGCAAGTCCGCACAGCGCTGCACAATGGCCGTCATGCCCGCATTTGTGGGAGACGCCTGCATTCTTTGAATGATATCTGAGCGAATGATCTTCCGTGATCGGCAGGGCGTCCATGTCAGCCCGGAAGGCTATCTTGCTTTTGGCGTCTTTTCCTTTCCGGACTGCGTAGAACCAGTTTCCTCTGTCCACGACCTGGAATCCGGTGTTGTCTTCCAGAAACTTTCTAAGCCGCGCCGCGGTTTCTGTCTCCTGCATGGATAGTTCCGGGTACATATGCAGTTCGTGACGGAGTTCTGTGATCTTCAGGAGGTTCTTTTGTTTCATGGCGGGTTCCTTTGAGGTCTGACCTAATTACGAATTGTTGCGTCGCTGTAATGGGGGCTGTACCAATTACAGAATTGCTACACGGGAAAGTGGCGCATCCTGGTCAAATGGGTCAAATGAACAACACGCCCAGCAGCACGCAGCCCTGTGCAATGATGTTGATTCCTTGCTCGATCCAGTTTCCTCTCACATCATGACGGTCGAACTTACGGGCACAGATGACCATTCCTGTCAGGGCGGCGACAGCAATGATGAAGAACAAAAGCGACGGCATCTTCAGTGCGCCGCTGATCAGACTTATGACTGCACTTCTGTCTGCTGTGAATACTCCAATGATCATCAGGAGAAATCCTGCAGGCATGACATATCGAAGCTGCGTCCCCAGAAATTCCACATCCCTGCCGGCAACGGCTATCAGGATTTTCCACAGTACTTTACCAAATCCCGCCAAAAAACACAGGAGTGCTCCAATGAAAAAGATCGCATTGTGCACTTTCACTCCGAGCATGATTGCAGCAATCCCGAAAAGCAGTACCGGGATAACATCTACAAGTGCAAGTAGTGGTGTGAATTGAGAGTTGTTTTCCTGTGCTGTATTCATCTTGTTGTCACTTTCTCCGTTTTGTCGGGACTGTATCCGTGGCCGGGGTTAAGCTTTATTTTCTGTCATTTGCGTTTGATTCGATGTCTTATTGTACCATATTCTTGCGTAAAACGACCTCTGGGGTGGTTTGTTCTTAAATCTGGGAAAAAACGACCTCTGGGGTAGTTTGTTCCCAGCGATCCCAGCAAAAAAGGCTTGCTGCGTTATCCGCAGCAAGCCTTTTAACCATTTCATAGTTCTCTTGGGACAACCATATTTTCTATACCCATTATGGTCTGGCAAGTCCCATAT
>CADBPC010000117.1 GCA_902796425.1 uncultured Lachnospiraceae bacterium | reverse complement strand
GGCTGCCCGCTCATATTGCCCCGGTGCCTTGAAGAGGCGGCGGCAGGCGCGGCACTCGCCGCAGCCGGGGTATCGGACTAAACCGCAGGGGGACAGATGCCGCGACTTATTTCGGACAGCTGTCTCTTGGAATATAGGTCACCGGGAGTCTGACAGACTCTTTGTCCTGTTTCTTATAGGTCATCAGACTGTGAAGCGAGCGAAGGCACTGGGCGCCCATCTCTTCAATGGGGATCCGGACGACGGATACGGACGGGTAGCAGTTGATGCACCAGTCGTCCTCATAGTTGCCCGTTGCGATGAACTCTATTTTATCCGGAACAGAGATATCGTTTTCGGCGTAGTATTTCAGAGATCCGAGTGCTAGGATGTCACTGGTATAGAAGATGCAGTCGGTTTCCGGGTGATCCTTCAGGAGATCCCGGGTTGCCTGATAGCCGCCTTCGAGGCCGGCAGGCGCGACATAGACAGGCGGGGCGGGGAGCCCCGCTTCTTCGCATTTATAACAGAACACATTATTTCTGAGATTCATCCCGTTAAAGGTTACCGGATAGGTGACCAGGGCGGGATGCTTTTTTTTGTGGGATATGAAAATTTCCGCCGGGAAAGCGCCGATCTCCGCATCGTCAACGTTGGCGGTGGTATGGAGTTTGGAATAACGATTATACAGAACAACCGGCCTTGTGAAGCTGTTGCTGTCAAGGTACTGCATATCCTCTTCCGAAGCATTGCAGACAATAACGCCGTGACAGGAGCGGATCAGCTCCTCTGTAAGCGCATTCTTTAGCTGCCCGTTCTTATAGGGCCTGAGCAGGACTTCATAGGTATAGTGCTGCGCCAGGATTTCCCTTTCGATACTCTTGATGAAGCGCAGCATCATTGACGCGCGGTAGTCCGCCGTCCAGAAAATAATGATTCGGAATCTGTCGGAGTCCGGACTGACCCGCAGGCCGACAGCCTGTACATTCGGACGGTACCCGTGCTTTTGAGCGACGGCCAGAACCTTTGATACAGTTTCCTCCGAGAGTTTCCGCTCTTTTGACTTGTTATTCAGCACTATGGAAACAGTGCTCGGAGAAACACCGGCCAGCTTTGCAATTTCTTTTACGGTAATCATCTCCCTGACTTCCTTTTAGCAAGATTCTGTCTGATCCCGGGATGTCGGAAAATCCATTTTCTGACAACAAGTAAAACGTTATACCAAATAAGTTAAACTAATTGTAGCATAATTTCTGCTTATGTGAAGCCTGATAATTGCACTTAATCGTTAAAGTGCACAATAAATGAAAAAAATAAATCGTTGTACCATTAAATAATTGACAAAAGGAATGCAGGGAGTATAATGAAACACGTACATCGTTGCACAAGTCGGAGGGTCTGACCCCCGCGACTCATTGCAGCGGCAACCACCAACATGGAGGAGATGATATGAAGAAAAAGCTTATGGCAACACTTATGACGGCTGTCCTGGCCGCATCAGTTCTTGCAGGCTGCGCTGGCGGCGCCGCTCCGGCTGCTGCTCCCGCTGCTTCAGGAGATGCTGCTGCACCGGCTGCCGAGGAACAGTCTGCTGCTCAGAAGATGGAAGCGGAAGCCGCCGACACCAATGAGCTCGCGGATGCCAGCGAGGTAAAGTATGGCGGAACTCTTCGCTATGCTTCCCACATCCAGCCCTTCGGCGGCTACACACCGACCAATACCAACAACGCTTCTCTTACATACATGACAATCGCATATGAGTCCCTGACCTCTTACAATGAGGACGGAACACTCCGCGGCGTTCTCGCCGAATCCTGGGAGACCGACGCTTCGGAGCCTTCGATTACATGGCATCTTCGCCAGGGCGTACAGTTCGCGGACGGCGAGCCCTTCAACGCGGAAGCGGTCAAGATCAATATCGAAGAGTATCAGTCCAGAGAAAGAACAGAGACTGCCAACGTAGAGTCCATGGAAATCATCGACGACTATACGCTGAAGATGAAGCTTAAATCCTGGAATTCCTCCACTCTGGAAGGAATCGGATTCTTCTGCTACTATATGGCACCCGACAAGATCGATCCCGAAGCACTTGCCACAACATCCTGCGGCACAGGCCCTTTCCAGATCGCGGAATTTGATCCCGGCGTATCCTGCAAGTTCGTAAAGAACGAGAACTACTGGCAGGAAGGCAAGCCCTATCTTGACGCTGTAGAAATCTACTGCGTAAACGAGCCCACAACCAGATCCTCTGCTTTCCAGGCAGGTGAGTACGATATCATCGGTATGAACAACCTGGCAGTTGCGGAAGAGATCGCAGCCCTCGGCTCCACATCCATCGGCAAAATCGTTATGTGCAAGAACCTTTCCGGACAGGGCGCTGTTATGACAGGTCTTATCCCGAACTCTGTTGAGGAAGGTCCTTTCCAGGATCCCAAGGTTCGTCTTGCAATGGCAGAAGGCCTTGATGTTCCGGCTCTGATCGAAGCTTTCGGTTACGGCATGATCCAGGAGACAAACCAGTGGGCAGTTCCCGGCGCTGTTACCTATGATCCCGATCTGAACGCTGTTCACTATGATCCCGAGCATGCAAAACAGCTCCTTGCAGAGGCTGGCTATCCCGACGGCTTCAGCACAAGACTGACAACCGACGCAGGCAACAAGGATATGTTCACTGCTGCAGCTAACATGCTTGAGGAAATCGGCATCCACTGCGAAATCGACCTCGTTGACGAGTCCGCTCAGTCCGCTCTGTATTCCCAGGGCAACTGGTCCGGTATCATGGGCCACTTTGCAGCCATCTCTCCTGACCTCGGTCTGTACATGGGCCGTCATCTGGACAAGGCAGGCGCTTTCTATGCAAAGGGCATCCAGCATCCGGACGATGCAATGGAACTTCTTGAAGCAATCAGAACCGCTCCTACAGACGAAGAGAAGATCAAGCTCGAGTATGAGATGCAGGCTTTGATGTATGATCATGAGAACGGCATCGCACTGTTCGGCAGACCGCTGTTCGTTCAGAATGAGCCCGGCTTCAAGTATGACTATGTAAAGAACGAAGGATGGAAGACCTACCATCAGAACACATGGGATATCGCAAACGCTTGGCTTGACAAGTAATCGGTGTCTCTGACAGGTCAGAGTATCATCCGGGCCGCCATACTTAACGTGTGGCGGCCCTTTTTAAAGGAGGAATCCGGTGAAAAATATTGGCAACATGATCCTTCGTCGAATCGGCCAGTCTGTCATTGTTATTTTTATCGTGACACTGATTGTGTTTCTGCTGATGCAGCTGGTTCCCGGCGATCCGATCGTTAATTTCCTGGGCCCGAGCGCGACGGAAGAGCAGATCGCGTATTATACAAAGCTGTTCGGCTACGACCAGCCGGTTCTGATCCAGTATTTCAAGTGGATCGGCGGATTGTTCCGCGGTGAAATGGGACGCTCCGTTGCAATGCAGAGCGAGATCGCACCCATTCTCGTCCAGCGTCTGAAGAATACCCTTTCCTTTGTTCTTCCCGGATTTGTTCTTGCGGTTGTCGTAGGCGTGTTCCTTGGCATCGTTGCGGCTAAGAACAGAGGAAGCGCACTTGATTCCGTTATTTCCATTATCGCGAATATCGGTATGTCCATGCCCATGTTCTGGTTCGGCATGATCCTGATCCTTGTATTCGCACTCAATCTCCACATACTTCCCACTTCCGGCTATATTTCGATCCAGGAAGGCGGCTTTGCTGAATTTGCAAAGCATATGATCCTTCCCACAATCGTAATTGCCATGAATCCCCTGGCATCCTTTGCCAGACAGACGAGATCCTCCATGCTGGAGGTTATCCGGCAGGATTACGTTACGACTGCCAAGGCAAAGGGAATCAGCCAGAGGGCGATTACCTTCAAGCATCAGCTCAGAAACGCGCTTATCCCGATCGTTACCGTCATGGGTATGTCGCTGGGCGGCATGATCGGCGGTACTGTACTGGTAGAAAGTATTTTCGTGGTTCCCGGCCTCGGAAATCTGATGATCACTTCCATCAAGGGAAGAGACTTCATGGTTGTCTGCAACGGCGTTCTCGTAATCTCCATTGCGGTCGCTATCTGTAACCTGATCGTAGATATTCTCTACGGTTTCATCGATCCGCGTATCAGAAATGACTGAGACAGGCGTAAGAGGTAGGAATTATGAAGAAAAAATCAACGATTCAGAAAATAAAAGACTCTCGTATTACGAAAGTCATGCTGGCAAGAAAATCAGTTATTGTCGCGTTGATCATCCTGCTGATTATGATCCTGGCGGCAGTGTTTGCCCCTCTTGTGTCACCCTATGATCCCTACAAGCAGGATCTGAAGAACATGCTCCTGGGGTCGACGGCGGGGCACATCTTCGGTACGGACTCCATGGGACGCGATGTCCTGAGCCGTATCATCTACGGCGGCCGTGTATCCTTCGTCGTAGGCGCGGTTTCCGTCCTGATCGCCGGCGGTATCGGAATGATCCTCGGACTGATCTCCGGTATGGCGGGCGGCTTTGTTGACGCCGTGATCATGAGAGTCATGGACGCCATGATGTCGGTTCCCATGATCATCATGGCACTGTTCCTCGGCTCGATTTTCGGCAAGGGCCTCGGCAATATCTGCCTTGCGATCGGTATTTCGATGATACCGAACTACGCCCGTGTCACAAGAGGATCCGTCCTTACGGTCAAGCAGATGGACTATATCACCGCAGGAACGCTCTGCGGCGCGTCCACGGTCAAAAACGCGATCGATCATATTTTCCCGAACTGTATCTCGGCAAACCTGGTCCTGATGACCATGAACATCGGTAACGCGATCCTGAACGAGGCGGCGCTTTCCTTCCTCGGAATGGGCATCAATCCGCCCACCGCAAGCTGGGGCTCCATGGTTAACGACGGTTATACCTACATGAGCAGAGACCCGATCATCGCGATCGTTCCCGGCCTGTTCATCATGATCACCGTTCTGTGCTGCAACATCATCGGCGATGCGCTGCGCGATGCGATGGATCCCAAGCTGAGAGGAACGCTCGGCAAGAAGAAGAAAAAGGCGAAAGCGGGAAAGAGTGAGGGCTGATCAAATGGCAGATAAATTACTCGAGATAAAGGACTTAAGCATCAACTACAATACGGAGATGGCCACAGTCTATGCTGTCAACGGACTGTCCCTTTCTCTGGATTACGGCGAGACGCTGGGACTGGTCGGCGAGACAGGAGCCGGCAAGACCACAACCTGTCTCTCCGTCATGAAGCTGCTCCCCGAGGGAGTCGGCGAAATCGCGAGCGGCTCCATTGAGCTGGACGGCGTTGACATCGTCAAGGCGCACGAGGATAAAATGCGCGAGCTGCGCGGCCACACGGTTTCCATGATTTTCCAGGATCCCATGTCGGCCCTGAACCCGGTCATGACGGTCGGCGACCAGATCGCAGAGGTTCTTCATGAACACAACCCGAATATGACGCGTGAAGAGGTTGGCAAGGCCGTCGACAATATGATGGAGATGGTCGGTATCCCCGCGAACAGAAAGGTGGAGTATCCGCACCAGTTCTCCGGCGGCATGAAGCAGCGTATCGTCATTGCGATCGCGCTGGTCTGCAGGCCCAAGCTCATTCTTGCGGACGAGCCCACGACCGCGCTGGACGTTACCATTCAGGCGCAGATGCTGGGCCTGATCCACGAGCTCCAGGTAGAACTCAACACGGCAATGATCCTGGTTACGCATGACCTCGGTGTCGTTGCGCAGACCTGCGAGAAGGTTGCGGTCATGTATGCGGGCGAGTGCATCGAGTACGGCCCCTGCAGCGCGATCTTTGACTCGGTCGGCAATCTTCATCCGTATACACAGGGCCTGTTCGATGCAATCCCGAAGCTGGATTCCAAGGCAAGACGCCTTGAGACCATCGACGGCATGATGCCGGATCCCACGGAAAAACTGCAGGGATGCCGCTTTGCAGATCGCTGCAAGCATGCTACGGATAAGTGCAAAACGGCGCCGCAGATGAAGGAAGTCAGCGAAGGCCACTTTGTCAAGTGCCACCTGTATGATTGATAAGCGGGGTGTAACAGATGGAAGATAAAGTATTAGTTGAAGTAAAGGACCTGAAAAAATATTTCAAGACTCCCAAGGGACACCTTCACGCTGTGGACGGGGTTAATTTCAAGATCCGCAAGGGAAAGACGCTTGGCGTCGTCGGCGAGTCCGGCTGCGGCAAATCGACACTGGGAAGACTCCTTCTGCATCTTCATGAGTCCACCGGCGGACAGATTTTCTACGACGGCGTGGACATCACTCACTTTAATGAGAAGCAGATGAGAGAGTACCGCAAGCGGATGCAGATGATCTTCCAGGATCCGCAGGCGTCCCTCGATCCCCGCAAATGCGTCCGCGACCTGATCGGCGAGCCGCTTAAGAACTACAAGCTGACTTCCGGCAAGGATGCGTATGAGAGCAAGGTTGCGGAAATCATGAAGACGGTCGGTCTTGCCGAGCGCTACGCGGAGAGCTACTCCCACGAGCTGGACGGCGGACGCCGCCAGAGAATCGGTATCGGACGCGCTCTTGCCGTGGATCCGGAGTTTATCGTATGCGACGAGCCCGTCTCCGCTCTGGATGTTTCCATCCAGGCGCAGGTTCTGAACCTTCTGATGGACCTGCAGGATGACAAGGGCCTGACCTATATTTTCATCACGCATGACCTTTCGGTCGTCAAGCACATCAGCCACGATATCGTTGTTATGTACCTCGGCCAGTGCGTGGAGTACTGTAACACGGACGAGCTGTTCGATAATCCTCTGCATCCGTATACCAACGGACTTCTCGCAGCGGTTCCGGAGCCCACGCTCAAGGGCAAGAAGCTCTCCACCGAGGTCATGAGAGGTGAGCTGACAAGCCCGATCGAGCCCAAGCCGGGATGCCGTTTTGCGGCAAGATGTCCCTATGCGACAGAAAAGTGCACAGGACATGACATTCCGCTCAAAGAGGTTACGCCGGGCCACTGGGTTGCCTGCAGCAAATTTGAATGAGGACGTGAATTATGGCAATGACTCCCGAAGAAGAACGGATATTTGAACTCGGCAGGATCGAGAAGGCTTTTTCAGACTGCGACAGGCCGGTGCTGACCGATAAAATTTCCGTAGATGAATTTATGCTGAAGATGGACGACGGCGTGGGACTTAAGATGATCGTCTATCGTCCGGACCTTGAAGGGCCGCTCCCCACGATTGCGGTCAGGACCTGCTATCCGGACAGCGATTATATTACGAGGGCTACCGCGCTGGAGTACGCGCGCCGCGGGTTCAACTACTGCATACAGTACTGCCGCGGAAGCGGTGAGTCGGAAGGTGAGTGGGAACCGAACGTCAACGAGCGCGCGGACGGCAAAAAGTTCATCGACTGGGTTGCGGCGCAGGACTGGGTAAAGTGCATCGGCTATGCCGGCTGCTCTTACCTGTCCCTTACCGGCTGGGTTATTTCGGATATTCTGCCGGAGAAGGTAAAGACCATGTATCTGACCCACTACGGCGCGCACAGGCACGTATCGGCCTATAAGGACGGTTTGTTCCGGCACGACGTCCTTACCGGCTGGGCGATGGGAAACGCCGGGTTCCCCGTGACTGCGGACTACATCGAGTCCTGCAGGTTCAGGCCTCACGTGGAGGTGGACGAGAAGCTCTGGGGAAAGAGAGTCGACTGGTACCGCAAGTGGGTGACCCTTACGGATGCGGACGACGAATACTGGAACACCGGCTTCTGGGGGCTGCTCAAGGAGATCCCTTCGAGAGTGACCCTTCCCATCTATTTCGGAGAGGGGTGGTACGACCATCATCTCGGATCTGCGATCGAGACATGGAAGAGCCTGTCCGATGAATGCAAAAAACACAGCAAGTTCCTTGTCGGCGACTGGGATCACGGCTTTAATGTCGCCGATGAGAACCACATCCGAACCGGTAAGGATTTCCGGAACGATGATATTCTCAGAACCTTCAACTGGATGTATGATATCCTGGTGGAGGGAAAGGAGCCGGAAGGCTCTGTAGATACCTATATTATCGGGGACGATACGTGGTACAGCCGTCCGGAGTATGAGATCAGCGGCCAGAAGGAAAAGCGTTTCTTCCTGAATGTAAATGAGTCGGGAAGGGGTATTTCCGCGGCGCCCTCACCGGATGAGGCCGTGGTTGAGTATGCCTACGATCCGGAGGATCCGACGCCTACCATCGGCGCGGAGTCGTGCCTTTGCACTCCCGAGCTGAAGGGAAGCCTTACCCAGCCCGGACCGGACTGGCGAAGCGATGTGGTGAGTTTTGTTTCGGAACCTCTGGAGGAGGACTTTACCGTCCTCGGCACGATCAGGGTACAGCTGAGCGTTGCCACGGACTGCGAGGATACGGCTTTTGCGGCGAAGCTCTGCGAGATTACGCCGGACGGGAAGGCATTCAATGTCCGGACCGGTATAACGACGCTTGGCTACAGGAACGGCAGCAGCCACAGGATCAGCTACACCCCGGGCGAAGAGGTGCCTGTTTCCATCGACATGTGGGACATCGCCTACAAGTTCCCGAAGGGCTCCAGGATCCGTCTGGACATCGCTTCCGCGGATTTCCCCCAGTATGCGGCGCACAGCAATACGCCGGGCTGCTGGGCCCTGGCCGATAAGACGAAGATCGCGCACCAGAAGGTTTTCGTCGGCGGTGAAAAGTCCTGCATCGTGTTCCCGCTGATTCCGGAGGAGTAATAAGAACCTTCCCGGAACTGATTTGAGGACTGCTGATGAATATTTTCGACAAGAGATATGAGTCCGACTACGACGAAGTCGAAGAGTTGGATGAGAACGGCAATAAAATCAAGGTTCTTCATTACCGGGGGACCCGGTTTCAGTGTCTTCTAAAACCCGAAGAGCTGCGCAGGAAAAAGGCGCAGCTCTTTATAATGACGGCAGCCGCGGCCGTGCTCTATGTCTTTGCGGGCAGCCGGCACGCGCTTGTCAATAAAAGAGGCCCCGCGGGAATGGTCGGAGGGTTTGCCCTTGTCGCGATGACATTCCTTATCTGGGGGCTTGTCCGGTACACCTATTACAAGGAACCGTTTCGGAGAGATCAGTACGAGCGAACAATCCAGTATTCCCGGTACGGCGCCATGTGCGGGACGTTTATCAGCGCGGCGACGGCGGTGATCAGCCTTGCGCTCACGATAAGCGCGAAGGCCTTCGGGAGTGATAATATCGCGGCGACGGCGGGCTATGCTGCTGTCGCAGTGCTCCTGTACGCCGTTTTCAGGACTGTGAAATCCATTCCGTACGAGGAGTTGTGGAAATGAGCACGGGCGGCGAAGGAGGCGGCAGAAAGCCAGCTTTTTCCGGCCATGCAGGACGCCCCGGGGAAAGGAACTCCGGGGGCGCTGCGCCGTGGCTTGTGATGGCGGGTTGCTTTCTTCTCTACGGATGCATTGTAGGCGTCCTTATCAACTGCACCGGACTTTTTATCTCCGCCATTCTTGAGGACTGCGGCTTTTCCAACTCCTCCATGTCCCTCTATTACACCATCCGGACAGCGGTCGTCGCTGTCTTTATTTCCTTTGCATCGCATATTTACCTGAAAGTGAATTTCCGCATTTTCAGGATTGTCTATATACTGATGAGTGCGGCCGTCTACGGTCTGATGTTCCTTTATCAGAGGCCCTGGCACTGGTATATCTCCGCGGTCATCTGCGGAATCGTCCTTTCGCTGACGAGTATCATGACCGCGTCGCTGATCAAAAACTGGTTCCTGAAAAAGACCAATACCATCATGGGTATCTGCTTTGCCGGCTCGGGAATTACGGCTGCGCTGGCAAGCCCCCTGATATCGCGTCTTATCCGCGCGGCGGGCTGGAGACAGGCCGCCCTTGTAGTAGGAATTATTACGCTTGCTGTTACGGCAGCAGGTACTTTCCTTTTCCCCGAGAGGTCGCCGGAGGCGGCTGGAAAACAGGCCTACGGCGCGCGGCAGGGCAGCGGTGCACCGGTGCCGGAAGAGGCCGGATACTTTAAGAATCCGGCATCCGGTACGTTGGCTGCAAAGGGTGCGGATCACAAAGAGGATATCCGCAGCGTCATTATTTTCCTCGGTATTCTGGGCGGCGTCCTGACCGGCCAGGTGCTCAACAACTATCTGGCGCAGTTTACCATTTCGATCGGTTATACCCTTGAAATCAGCTCGCTGATGGTTTCGGCGTTCATGATCGGCAATCTGATATCAAAAATCATCTATGGCGTGTCGGCGGACAGGATCGGCGTCTGGAAAACCGTCTGCTGCTTTTACGTGATACTGCTGGCAGGATACCTTCTTCTTTTCCTTCAGAAGTCGCCGGGAGCGCTCGGCGCTGCGGGTTTCCTTCTGGGCGCCTCCTGCAGCTTTACGACCATCGGATGGACGTCGCTGTGCCTTCGCGAATACGGCAAAGAAAATTATGAGGTCCCCTACGGGCATCTGAGCACCGCCGGGAACATCGCAACGATGCTGATTCTCTTTCTCGTCGGAGCCGCGGTGGATGCCGCGGGAAGCTATTATCCTGTTTTCAGGATTCTGTTTCTTGTGTGCGCCATGTCCATTGTGGTTTCATGGATAAGGCGGGAGAGAAGGGTTAAAGGATAAAAGCAGGGTTATCGGGAGGTTACTTATGAATTTAATCAGTCAGAAAATGCGCACACTGGCGCCGGAGCTGGATCCGCTGCGGATCGGGACAGGCTGGAAGCCCGAGGACCTCTCCAAGCCGCAGATCTTTATTGAGAGTACGTTCGGCGATTCCCACCCCGGGAGCGGCCACCTGGATAAGCTGGTGGAGAAGGTGCGCGAAGGTGCGGCAGCAGCAGGCGGCCGCGGAGCAAGATATTTTACGACGGATATGTGCGACGGCGAGAGCCAGGGGACGGACGGGATCAATTATTCCCTTGTCAGCCGCGAGATGATCGCCAACATGATCGAGATCCAGGCGAACGCGACGCCGTTTGATGCCGGCGTTTTTCTGGCGAGCTGCGACAAGGGGTGCCCCGGGAACCTGATGGGCATGCTGCGCGTTGATATTCCCTCCCTGTTTGTCGCGGGTGGAACCATGAACGCAGGCCCCGAGATGCTGACGCTCGAGCAGCTCGGCATGTACAGCGCCCAGTACGAGCGCGGCGAGATCAGTGAGGAGAGGCTTGACTGGGCCAAATGCAACGCCTGCCCTTCCTGCGGCGCCTGCTCCTTTATCGGGACCGCTTCGACCATGCAGATCATGGCGGAGGCGCTGGGACTGTCTCTTCCCGGATCTGCCCTGATACCGGCGACCAGCCCGGACCTTCTGGACTACGCATTCCGCTCCGGAGAGCGCGCGGTGGAAATCGCGGGGGATGATTCGATGAAGCCGTCTTCCATCCTCACCATGGAAAGCTTTGAGAACGCCATCATGGTGCACGCCGCCATCTCCGGCTCGACCAATACGCTGCTGCATCTGCCCGCGATCGCGCATGAGCTCGGGCTTGAAATCACCGGCGATACGTTCGACAGGCTGCACAGAGGAGCGCATTATCTCCTTGATGTCCGTCCCGCAGGCAGGTGGCCCGCGGAGGTCTTCTATTATGCGGGCGGCGTTCCTGCCATTATGGAAGAGATCCGTGATGTCCTTCATCTGGATGTCATGACCGTTACCGGCAAGACTCTTGGAGAAAACCTGGACGAGCTGAAAAAGAATGGTTTTTATGAGAAGTGCGCAGGATGGCTGCAGGAGTTCAACCGGCGCTATGCGGATGTCCTGGCCTTGCAGGGTTTTGAAAACGGAATTACAAAAGAGGACATTATCCGTCCGTACGACAAGGCCATCGGAACCGCCGGCTCCATCGCCGTTCTTAAAGGAAATCTTGCCCCGGAGGGCGCCGTCATCAAACACACAGCCTGCCCGAAGGAAATGTATAAGGCCGTGCTGAGAGCCCGCCCGTTCGACTCCGAGGAGGAGTGCCTGGACGCCGTGCTTCATCACAGGGTGGAGAAGGGCGACGCTGTCTTTATCCGCTACGAGGGACCGAAGGGGAGCGGCATGCCCGAGATGTTCTATACCTCGGAGGCGATCAGCTCCGACAAAGAGCTGGGGCGCGCAATCGCGCTGATCACCGACGGACGGTTCTCCGGAGCCTCCACCGGCCCTGTTATCGGCCACTGCTCGCCCGAGGCCGCGGACGGCGGCCCGATCGCTCTTGTCGAGGAGGGCGACCTGATTGAGCTCGATGTCTTTGAGAGAAAGCTGAATATCATCGGCGTCCGGGGCGAGCGCAAAACGCCGGAGGAGATGGAAAAGATTCTCGAGGAGCGTCGCGCTGCCTGGAAGCCGGTGCCCCGCCGCTATAAGAGAGGGGCTCTGCGCCTTTTCTCCGACCACGCAGTCAGCCCGATGCGCGGAGCCTGGCTGGACTACAGGGACTGAATACGGCGGCAGTTCCGGATATCGTCATACAGGACTAAATGACAGGACACAGAGAACCGGCTCTGTGTCCTGTTTTACTGTGCAGCAAAAGACAATTTGTGCTATAGTGTTAATTACCTCTAACTTAGAGGAAACTAACCGCGGCAGCGCGTACATGGACGCCGCGGACGGGAGTTTAGAGAACAGATATTTCAGGAGGACAGGCAATGAAACTAAACTGGAAAAAACTGGGTATTTTTGCGGGCGGAGTCGTATTCGGAACTGCGGGCATCGCGATTCTTAAGTCGGAGGACGCAAAGCGCGTCTATACGCATGTGACAGCCGCCGCAAAGCGCGGTGGCGATGCCGTCATGGATGTATACACATCGCTGAAGGAGAACTGCGGTGATATTAACGCGGACGCGGATGATATCAACGAGGAGCGCGCACAGAAGAAGGTTGCGCAGAAGCTTTCCGACGCAAGGGCTGTCATCGAGGAGTATGAGGCGGAGCAGAAGGCGCAGGACGAGGCACCGGCCGAAGAATGAGATACCGGATTGTACATGAGTCCTCGTCAAGGCTCAGGATCCACATGGCCTGCAGCCGGATGACGATGGCGCAGGCGGACACGCTTGAGTATTTCCTGCGCAGTCTTTCGTATGTAAAAGACTCCAGTGTCTATGAGAACACGCAGGATGCGGTAATCATATTTACAAGAACCGGCAGCACGTACATGGAGCTTCTTGAGGAGCTGGACAGGTTTTTCATATCAGGACAGGGAAATCAGGGCGCTGGTGCCCGAGAATACCGGCCGGGAAATGAACCGGTATTATGAGCGCAGAATCGTGATGAAGGTTCTCGGAAAAGCGGCAAGACAGCTCTTTTTCCCCTATCCGCTGAAGGTGATCTGGACAGTCTGTGAGAGTATTCCGTACCTGCTGGAGGGGATCCGGACACTTGTGTCGGGAAAGGTTGAAGTCCCGGTCCTTGATGCCTCGGCGATTCTGGCATCCATACTGAGAAAAGACTATTCCACTGCTTCTTCCGTCATGTTCCTTCTGGGGCTCGGCGAGCTGCTTGAAGAGTGGACACACAGAAAGTCCGTGGACAATCTTGCCAGGTCCATGTCGCTGAAGGTCGACAAGGTCTGGCTCAAAACATCCGGCGCCGATGTGCTTGCGGATATCAGCAGTATAAAGCAGGGCGACCGGATTGTAGTCCGCACGTCGAACATCATCCCTCTTGACGGCAGGGTTGTGGAAGGCGCGGCGACGGTGAACCAGTCGACGATGACGGGCGAGTCCGAGCCGGTGGAGAAAACCGCCGGAGGCTATGTCTACGCGGGAACCATCGTCGAGCACGGCGAGCTGACCGTAGAGATCACAAAGACTGCGGGCAAGGGTAAATATGACCAGATCGTGCGGATGATCGAGGAGACAGAAAAGCTGAAGTCCGAGACAGAGACGGCGGCGTACCATCTCGCCGACAGGCTTGTTCCCTGGTCTCTTGCAGGGGCGGGCATTGTCTTTCTCCTTACGCGGAACGTCAACCGCGCGCTGTCCTTCCTCATGGTGGACTTTTCCTGCACGCTGAAGCTCTCCATGCCGCTCTCCGTACTCTCTGCAATCCGGGAGGCGGGACTGCGCGGCATCACCGTAAAGGGCGGGAAATCCCTGGAGGCAGCGGCGCAGGCGGACACGATTGTCTTTGACAAGACGGGGACGCTGACCCACGCAAGGCCTGCCCTCGTGCAGATTGTGACCTTCGGCGGATTCAGCGAGGAGGAGGCTTTAAGGATTGCCGCATGCCTTGAAGAGCACTATCCGCATTCCGTCGCCAACGCGGTTGTGGATGAAGCGAAAAAAAGAGGCATCGAGCACGATGAAATGCACTCTAAGGTCCAGTATGTGGTGGCGCACGGCATCTCCAGCTCGATTGCGGGAAAGAAAGCCGTAATCGGCAGCTATCACTTCGTGTTCGAGGATGAGAAATGTACCGTCCCGGAGGGCGAACAGGATAAGCTTAAGGGCCTTCCCGACGAATACTCGCGCCTGTACCTTGCGCTGGACGGCGCGGTCATTGCGGTTCTGTGCATTTTTGATCCTCTTCGCGAGGAGGCCGCGCAGGTGATCGCGGGGCTTCACAGGCTGGGGATTGACAGGGTCTGCATGCTGACAGGAGACAATAAGCGCACGGCTGCCGCAATCGCGCGCAGGATCCGCCTCGATGTCTATCAGGCAGAGGTCCTGCCGGAGGACAAGGCTTCCTTTATAGCGCAGGAGCACAAAAACGGCCGCAGGGTCATCATGGTGGGAGACGGTATCAACGACACGCCGGCGCTTTCCGAGGCGGACTGCGGAGTTGCCGTGAGCGACGGCGCAGCCATCGCAAGAGAGGTCGCGGATATCACAATCACGCAGGACAGCCTGTACCAGATTCTTTTCTTAAGGGAAATCAGCACAAAGCTGATGGAGAGAATCCGGAGCAATTACCGTTTTATTATCACATTTAACTCGGCACTGATTCTTCTGGGCGTGGCTGCGATCCTGCCGCCGGCGGCAAGCGCGCTGCTGCATAACACATCGACAATATTTGCCGGTCTGCACTGCATGACCGATCTGCTGCCGGAGAAGGACAGCCGGCCCTGATTTTGACAGAAAGGAAGGAGTGAACTACTATGAAGCTGCATAAAGTCTTCGCGTGGCTTACCGTCGCATGTTTTCTGCTGACCATGGTCACGGGATATAAGAAAAAATAAGCCCGATGGTGCTGTTTTATTTAATGTTAAGGTTAAGTTAAGGTTTTTCGTGTCTGAGAGTAAGGTTGGAATGCTATCCTTCTGTCATCCGGAAAGGAAATAAGAAAAAAGTAACAGGAAACTGGTAACTGGATAATAGAAGGAGATTTATCATGTGGACAAGAAAAGAACTGAAGCAGAAGGGTAAGGCAGCATTCCTTGCAAATTACTGGAAGACCGTACTGGTGAGCCTGATCGTCGTGATCCTGCTCGCGGGAACGGGCGGCGCAGGCGGAAGAGCCGGCGGGACATATAAACCGTCGGATGAAGATGTACAGTTTGAGACCCAGATCCCCGGTGTTTCCGGAGTGGCATCGATTCCTCAGCAGATCGAATCCGCGAAGGATGCCCTGAATGAAGCGGCATCAGCTGCAGGTGCAGGGATTGTGGCGGGAATCATCGGTATCATTGTACTGGCTGTATCCTTAATCGCGATCTGCGTGGATATCTTCCTGCTGAATCCTTTGTCGGTCGGCGCGACAAGGTTCTTTGTAAAGAACCTGAATACAAAGGCGCAGATCAGAGAGCTCGGGTTCTGCTTTGACAGCGGCTACAGATATGTTGTAAAGACAATGTTTTTCAAGGATCTTTATAATTTCCTCTGGTACCTTCTCCTTATCATCCCGGGTATTGTAAAAGCTTACGAGTACCGCATGATCCCGTACATCCTCTCGGAGCACCCCGATATGCCGACACAGGAAGTCTTCCGCAAGAGTAAGGAAATGATGTCGGGTCAGAAGTGGAACACATTCGTTCTGGATCTTTCCTTCATCGGCTGGGAGATTGTGTCACTGATAACCAGCGGAATCGTCGGAATCTTCTATGTCAATCCTTATCGCCATATGACAAGCGCGGCACTCTACGAGAGGCTCGAGTACGGAACCGGCAGGGGACCCGCGAACGCGTATGGAACAGCGGATGCTGCATATACACAGAATTTCTGAAGAAGAGCTGAAGGGTCATGGAAAAGATACTGATCGCCGATGACGAGAAAGAAATCCGGAGCCTGTTAAGACTGTACCTGGAAAAGGAAGGGTATGAGGTCGAAGAGGCGGCGGACGGAAAAGAAACAATCGAAAAGCTTGCAGACAGAGACATAAGTCTCTGTCTGCTTGATATTATGATGCCGGAAATAGACGGCTTCCATGTGCTCCAGGCGCTGCGGAAAACCAGCGGAATTCCGGTGATTATTATTTCCGCAAAGGATTCGGATGCAGAAAAGATCCTGGGGCTGGACCTCGGAGCCGATGATTATATCGTAAAGCCGTTCAGCCCGCTGGAGGCTCTCGCCAGGGTCCGTTCGAACCTGCGGCGCTATCATGAAACGCTGCGCGGAAAGGGCTCGGAAGGCGGGACGGAAGGAGCCATGCAGGGCGGCACGGACGAAGGTCTTCCTGCCGGAGGCCATGCTCTTTTAAAGCACAGGGACCTTGCCCTCGACCTGGACGCATGCTGCCTCTTTAAGGACGGCGAACGAATCGACCTGACCTCTTCGGAGTTCCGCATCATGGAGCTGTTCATGGAGCACCCGGGAAAGGTCTTTACAAAGCAGCAGATTTTTGAGAGAGGCTGGGGCGAGGAATACATCGTCGCGGACAATAATATCATGGTCTGCATCAGCAAGCTGCGCGCAAAGCTGGACGAGGATCCTTCCGCATACATCACAACGATCCGCGGGCTCGGATACCGGCTGGAGACGGCGCCGAAGAAAAACGCCGGGGGCGGCTTATGAAACAGCTGGAAAGGGAACTGGTAACAAGGCTTCTTGCAGTCGCGGGGGTCTGTATCCTCGCGGAGCTCCTCCTTATGATCCCGGTCAGGGAGCTTCTCTTGCCTGCTGCGGCGTCGGCCGCCGCGTATGAATCCCCCGGGCCCCTCAGCGGAGGGGACATTCTCCTGATATTAAGGAGCCTTTTCTTCGGCGGCGGCCAGAGAGAGATACTGGGGATTTTTGCCCGCTCGGGGGCTGCTTTCCTTCTGATTCTCTCCGGCATTCTCCTGATGCTCCCGCTGATTGCGGGTACCATCGTTTTTGTGCGCCTTGCGGCGGCGCGTTTTGACGAGCTCCAGAAGATCAGGGATGCCGAGCGCCTGGAATATGAGCAGAGACGGAACCTGATGTTTTCCGACTTCGCGCATGACCTCAGGACGCCGGTCATGACGATCACGGGTTATTCGCGGGCCCTTTGCGACCACATGGTGGAGGATCCCGCCATGCAGGAGGAGTATCTGGACGCGATCCGCAGAAAATCGGAGCGCATGGGCGAGCTGATCAATCTGCTTTTTGACTATGCAAAGCTGGGGAGCCTGGATTATAAGCTCACCCTGAAGAAGTGTGATATCAACGAGCTTGCGGCGGAAACAGCGGCGGCTGTCTATATGGACGCCGAGGAAGCGGGGATGGAGCTGACCGCGGATATTCCCGAGACGCCGTTTACGGTGATGGCGGACAAGGCGCAGGCTGGCAGGATCCTGAACAATCTCCTCATGAATGCGGTCCGGCATAATCCGGAAGGGACAAAAATCGCCGTGCTGGTCAGGCACCTTGCAGGCGTTGAGTATATAGCGGTGGCGGATACGGGACTGCCGATTGCAGGCGACGCCGAAAAGCTCTTTGATCCCTTTGTCAAGGCGGATTCCTCGCGCACGGGAGATAAGGGGAGCGGCCTGGGACTTTCCATCTCGAAGAAGGCGGCCGAGCTCCACGGCTGGAAGCTCACCCTGGAGCAGCCTTATGAAGACTATACCAAGGCGTTTGTTATCTGCGTGCCTGAAGATGACGGGGACGCTGAGGAAGCCCGATGAATGAAAAGAAACTGACAAGACAGGTATCGGTCCTGTGCGTATTCCTTGCCTCCGTGTGCTTCAGCACGGGAGGACTGTTTATAAAGCTGATTCCCTGGTCCGCGCTTGCGATCAACGGAGCGAGAAACCTGATCGGCGCGGCGGTTATCGGGATTTACCTTATTATCACCCGCCACAGGATTGTCTTCAGCAGGCAGGTGTTTACCGGCGCCGTCTCGCTCATAGGGGTGACAAGCCTGTTTACCGTCGCCAATAAGCTGACCACCGCCGCAAACGCGATTGTGCTGCAGTTCACGGCGCCGGTTTTTGTCATTGTTTTCATGGCGGTTTTGTACGGCTCCAGGCCGAAAAAGCGGGATCTTATCACCTGCGCCGTCGTCCTTGCGGGCGTCGTGCTTTTCTTTGTCGACGGGCTGCAGCAGGGGAACCTGAATGGAAATATCGCCGCCATCCTCTCCGGGATCTGCTACGCGGGAGTCTTCATGATGAATGCGGGAGAGAATGCGGACGCGATCTCCTCCTCCTTTCTCGGACAGCTCGCGGCCGGCATTTTGTTTACCCCTCTCTGCGCATATGAGACGGACTTTTCCGCGCCGGTCCTTTTGGCCATCCTTGCCCTTGGAGTGATCCAGGTCGGCGGGGCGTACATCCTGTTTTCCACAGGTATCAGGAACACGCCTCCCGTCACGGCGAGCCTTGTCAGCGGAATGGAGCCGGTCCTCAATCCTCTTCTTGTGGCACTTTTCTATAAAGAAACCGTCTCCGGACTTGCGCTCACCGGCGCGGTTATCGTGGTCGGAGCGATTCTTATCTATAATCTTCACTCAGCAGGGCTCAAACAGTCTATAATATAATCAGTATGTCCCCATAAGCCGGCAGTTTACAAAGGACTGCTCTTTACGGTGCCAAAGACCGACAGGAGGAGCAATGAACAGTGTACTGGCAGACGTGCTGATTTATCTGGGCAGCGCCCTTATGGTGTCAAATATTTACAGATATAACCGTTTTTCCGGATATATCCGGCAGAGCGGCAGCTGGCAGAGACAGGAAAAGGCACTTCATATTCCGGTCGTCCTGCTGGTGCTGTTCCTTGCGGGGTATCTTACGGTTGCGCTGTTCGGAAAGCCGGACATGGTTGTCGCCGGGATTTTCCTCGGCGGCAGTATCTTCGTCGCGATTGTTATCTGGATGATGCAGGCGATCGCAGAACAGATCCGCGAGCACGAGCACCTCGAGGCGGAGCTGGAAGCGGAGAGAAAGGCCGGCAGGGCAAAGACGGTTTTCCTTTCGAACATGTCCCACGATATCCGAACGCCGATCAATGCGGTGCTGGGCTATACCGCCCTGGCAAAAAGGGAAGGCCTGACCGAAAAGGAGAGAGGGGACTATATTGAAAAAATCGAAAACTCGGGGAAGGAGATCATCGCGATCATCGACGATGTCCTCGAGATGAGCAGGATCGACTCCGGCAACATCAGGCTCAATCCGGAGCCGGTGGAACTCACCTGCCTGTTTGACCATGTCAGTGAGCTGTTCGCCGTTCAGATGCAGGGCAAGAAAATCACCTTCGAAAGATCCCGTGAGGGCGTCGAAAGAAGGCAGGTCCTTTGCGACAGGAACCGTCTCTCAAGGATTCTCATGAATTTCATCAGCAACGCCTATAAATACACGCCGGAGGGAGGCAGCGTCTTCTTTGGCATGAAGGAAGAGAGCGCATCCGAAGATGAGGTCTCTTATGTCTTTACGGTCAGGGACAACGGGATCGGCATGAGCGAGGAATTCGTAAGGAACCTGTTTACCCCCTTTGAAAGAGAGAGAACCTCGACCGTCAGCAGGGTCCAGGGGACGGGCCTTGGGATGTCCATTGCAAAGAACCTCGCCGACCTGATGGGCGGGACCATCGGCGTAAAGACGAAGAAGGGGGAGGGGAGCGAATTTACGCTCAGCATTTCTTTCCCTGCCTGTAAGGAGCAGGACGGGACCTTTGCGGGATGCGGGAAGAAGACAATCTCAACAGTTCCCGGCGGCTTAAGAGTCCTTCTTGTGGAGGACAACCCGGTCAATACCGAGATCGCCTCGGAAATCCTTCTGCAGGCGGGGTTCGAGGTCGACACGGCCCAGAACGGGAAAATCGCCGTGGAGAAGGTCGAAGAAGGTGAAAAATACGATGTCATCCTGATGGATATCCAGATGCCTGTCATGGACGGCTATGAAGCAGCAGGAAAGATCCGTGCGCTGCCGGATCCCGAAAAGGCCGGGACCCCGATTGTAGCCATGACCGCCAATGCCTTCCGGGAGGATATCATGAACGCGAAGGCGGCAGGCATGAACGGACACATCTCCAAGCCGATCGATATCGCAAAGATGATGGAGACACTCTCACTCGCGGTAAGCGCCGGATCCGCTGGCTCAGTCTATGAGTGAGTCACGGGGGAGGGCTATAATAGCTGATAAAGAGTTGAGGCCGGACTGGATATACAGTGCTTTGAGAGAAGGTATCGTCCGGCAGAGGGAGATTCCTGTGAGGAATTTATTTGTCAAAATCACTGCTTCGGTCATACTTCTGATCGCGGCTGTAAGTCTTGCTTTTCTGGCCGTATCTGCCATCCGGTACAGGGTGTTCATCACTTTTAAGGAAGAGAATGCGGTGTTTACAAGCAATTCGCCGCTTGTCTTATGTCTTGTAATACTGTTTGGAGCTCTTATCATGTTTTCGGGCCGGGTATTAACGAGAGTAAAGCCCTGTGTATTGTTTGCGGTGTGTTCGATGATCTGGCTGGTTCTGGGAATCTATATCATCCACAATGTGGATCATGTCGCGAAATTTGACCAGGAGTATATTTACGAGGAGGTTGAGCATATCAACGCGGGCAATTATACGGTGCTCGCTCCCGACCGGTATCTGGGGGAGTGGCCGGACCAGCTGGGGCTCCTTACCTTTGAAAGGCTTGTGTCTGTGGCGGGGTACAGCCACAGGGCTTTCATGCTCATCAACCTGTTCGAGATCATCGGGATCAATTTTCTTCTCTGGAGGATTACGGCGTCTGCCACCGGACACAGCATTTTGGCACAGAACTATACGATCCTCCTGACGCACCTTTTCCTGCCGGAACTCTTGTACCTGACCTTTATATATGGGACAACGCCGGGGCTTCTGTTCATGCTGGCCGGTGTCACGGTGCTTCTGCGCTTCTGGGAAAAAGGCGGCATTATCAGGATTATAGTATAGGCGATACTTTTCGGCCTTGCGGTCATGGCAAAGAAAAACTATCAGGTCGCCTGCATCGCGCTGATCATCGTCCTTGTCCTGGAAATGGTAAATTATAAACGGCGGCTTCCTTTGCTGATTGCGGCAGCGGTGCTGATTGCCGTGACCGCTATTCACGGCGAGGTGATCAGCTACTATGAGCATCTGAGCGGGTACCGGCTTAAGGGAATGCCGCTCATTATGAACGTTACGATGGGACTTCAGGGGGATCCGTACCAGACAGAGGGCAGATGCTGCGGCTGGGTCGACGGATACAATGAGGTGGAGTTTAAGCGCGCGGGGTATGATCCCGCAGCCGCTTCGGCAGTCGGGATGAGGGACTTTAAGGAGAGGGTGTCCTTCTTTATTCAGAATCCGGTTTTTGCAAGAGATTTCTTTAACAAAAAGCTGATTTCAACCTGGTGCGACCCGACCTTCCAGTCCGTCTGGTCAGGGCCGACGCAGGAGTGGGGCGCACAGCCTGCAAAGACGGCATTTTTGCGAAGCCTCTATGGCGGAGGAAGTGTTTACCGGGCACTTGAGCTTTTTGAGGACTGCATGATTATATTCCTGTACAGCGTATGCGCCGCCGGGGTGGCCCTGCAGCTGCCGCGACTGATGAAAAAAGCTCCGGGCGGTGTTTCTGCCCCGGAGCATATGGATCGTCTGAATTCTGTGATGCTGTACTTTGTCCTCTACTATCTAGGAGGATTCTCTTTCCATATGATTTCGGAAACAAAGTCGCAGTATGTGTACGTCTATGTGCTGTGCCTGATACCGGCAGCCGCTGCGGTGCTGAGCCGCAGCCGCGAGTCAGAGAGTCTGTGACTCGAGCCGGTACATTTCGATGTCCATGACGGCCTGCCCGTCGGCAAAGAAGGAGATATCCTTTGCCGAAAGCGGTGTGTACATCGCCGCGGAAACGACCTGGCGGCCGTCGTTGATAAAGATTTCGGAGCTGTACCTGTCGAGAATAATCCGAAGGTTGATTTCTCCGCTTTCACTCTCGGGGACAAGGCAGCGCCTCTGGTGAATAATCGCGCGTCTTGAACCGGAGAATTTCCTGTCAATCTTAAGAACCTTTTCGTGGGGACGGAAACTGACCGAGGTGTGGTACTTTTCATCCTCCGCAAAGCGGACGGAAAATTTGTGGTAGACCTTATCCGGGTCCAGAGGACGGATCCGGATCAGAAGTTCTACTGTTCTTCCTTCAATTCCCCCTATGCAGAGCCCGCCGCATACGGTAAGGTCGGTTTTCCTGATGCCGCCCCGGCGAAGCCCCTCCAACTCACGGACCGGCTGCTGATACAGCCTTCCGTCCCTTATGTGCAGTTCCCTGGGAAGAGACATCTGGCCGGCCCAGGGTTCCTCCTCTTCACGGATAGCGCACGCATCCCAGTTCTGCATCCAGCCGATCATAATCCTTCTGCCGTCGGGGGCAAGGACCGTCTGCGGAGCATAGAAATCAATTCCGTAGTCAATGGCCTGATCTTTTTCCGGAATGAATTCACCGGTGGTCTCGTCCCAGCTTCCGATCAGTGCAAGTGTGCCGTTTCCGTTGTGATATTCAAAGCCTTCCGGCAGCATATCCTGCGGGCTGGTCAGCAGGACCTGTCGTCCGTCCAGCTCAAAGAAATCCGGGCACTCCCACATCCTGCCGAATCTTCCTTTGTTGGCGATCAGGACGCGCCAGAATTCCCAGTGGATGCAGTCGCTGCTCCTGTACAGCAGGATCTGTCCGGTTTTGTCTGCGGGCCTGGAGCCTACGACGCATGCATAGCCGCCGCTCTTAAGGCGAATGATCTTTGGGTCGCGGAAATCAAAACGGCTTGCTCCCTCGGGAAGATCCTTTTCCGTAAGAACCGGGTTTCCGGAATACTTCTCAAAATCCGTTCCGTCGCCGATGGCGATGCTCTGGGTCTGGACTCCCCAGATCCTTCCGTTTTTGTCACGCTCATTGACGACACTGGTGTACATCAGAAGAAGCTGTCCGCTCTCAAGTTCCACGGCGCTTCCTGAAAAGCAGCCGTCGCGGTCATATATCTCATCCGGCGCCAGGGCTGCAGGGAGATATTCCCAGTGAAGAAGATCCTTGCTGACGGCGTGTCCCCAGTGCATGGTGTTCCACTTCGAGTCGTAGGGATAGTATTGATAATACAGGTGGTAAACACCGTTGTACCGGCAGAAACCGTTCGGATCATTCATCCAGCCGACGCGGGGGGAAAGGTGGAATGCGGGCCGCTGCTCCTGAGTAATCCGGTGTCCGAATATTTCTTCATAACGCCTTGCTTCCCGCAGAGCCTGACTGTTCATACTGCCTCCTCTTATCTGAAATCGCCCCATGGATCTGTTTCGCAGGGTCCATGGGGCTTATGTTAGCTATAAATGGCTTTTGATGTCAAAAGCCGCTTTTTTATTCCGCCGCGTCCTTATATCTTGCATAAGCTGCCTTGTAAACTTCAAGAAGCTCGTCTGCGCCGCAGCTTTCTTTCATGGTAGTCTTGAATGCTACCCATTCCGCATCGCTCGGACCGCCGTCCTTGAGCCACTTTCCTTCGTATTCGGAGATGGTGTTCTCGAAATCGGTCTTGTACATATCGATGACATCCAGCTCGTCCTTAGTATATACGCAGTCGATCGGGAATACGGAGTCATCCGTGACGTAAGGCATCCAGAAGTCGTAAAGGTCTGTGAGACGCTCGATCGCGCGGTCTTCCATCTTGAAGGTTGTCTTGTAGTAGTCGGAGAGGATCAGCTTCGGATCATGAACTTCATTGGCACTCTTAAGCTCGCCTGCGCCCTTGCCGAACTTTGCCTGGGACTCTTCTTCCGTGATGGACTGCCATACGCCGTTCTCATCCTTACCGGTGAAATACGTGAAGGGGCCGACGACCAGAGACTGAGTTATGGGTCAGAGGGGCTCGCCCTGCGGGACGCACTTGTCTATAATTTCTCTTTTTATTTTCCGGTAGAGCAGGAGGGATATCACGAGGGATACGGTCTCTGCGATGGGGAAGGCAAACCAGATGTAGGTGACTTCGCCGAGCTGCGCAAGGAGCCAGGCGGCGGGAATGAGTACAAGGAGCTGGCGGCAGAGGGAAACGATCAGCGAGTAGATGCTCCTTGAGAATGCCTGGAAGGTTGAGCCGAGGATGATGCAGACGGAGGCAACGGGGAAGTTGACCGCGATGATTCGAAGGGCTGCGACGCCGATCCTCTCCATCTCAGGCGACGCGTTGAAAAGGGCCAGGAGCTCGCGGGGGATCAGCTCGAAAATAACAAGCCCGGTACACATGATTCCTCCGGCGAGCATCAGGGAGAAGCGGAGCGCTTCCATGATCCTGTCTTTCCTGCGGGCGCCGTAATTGAAGGCAAGAACCGGCACAAGGCCGCTGTTGAGACCGAAGACCGGCATGAAGAAGAAGCTCTGCAGCTTGAAATAGACGCCGAAGACAGCGGTTGCGGTCGCTGAGAAGGAGATGAGGATCCGGTTGAGAAGGTATGACATCACGGATCCAACAGCCATCATCAGGACGGAAGGGATGCCGACGGAGTAGAGCTGCCGGAGGGTATCCGCTGTGGGCCTGAGTATTTTCCCCATCGTAATCCGGATATCCTTGTTGAATTTCAAATTAAAGAAGATGCCGAGAGTCGCAGCGAGGCACTGGCCGATCACGGTCGCTGCGGCAGCGCCGGCAATACCCATTTTCGGACAGCCGAACAGGCCGAAAATCATGATCGGGTCCAGGATAATATTGGTGATCGCGCCGGTTGCCTGCAGGATCATGCTGTGGACGGTGCGCCCCGTGGACTGCAGCAGTCTTTCACTTGTCATCTGGAAGAAGAGACCGAACGAACAGCCGCACACGATCTTAAGATAGGTTGTTCCGTAGGAGCGGATGACGGGATCGTCGGTCTGGCCGTTGATAAAGGGACCTGCGACGAAAATACTGATCAGCAGGAAGACGATAAAATGCAGGGCGGTAATCATAAGACCCGTACAGGCAGCCTCGTCCGCCTTGTCGTAGTTTTTTTCACCCAGAGACCTTGAAAGCAGGGCGTTAATGCCGACTCCCATACCGGAGCCGAGGCCGATCATCAGGTTCTGCAGCGGGAAAGCAAGGGAAACCGCTGTGAGAGCCCTTTCCTCGATCCGCGCGACGAAGATACTGTCTACTACATTATAAAGCGCCTGGACCAGCATGGAGATCATCATGGGCAGGGCCATCGTGATGATCAGCTTTTTTACGGGCATATATCCCATTTTGTTTCTGCGTATTTCTGTCATATTATCTCCTGAATAAGCCGGGGCAGGCCCCGTGGGTCCTTAAAAGCCGATCAATGCTCCTCCGTCTACGGGAATGCACGAGCCGCTGATATAGGATGCCGCGTCGCTGCATAAAAATGCCGCGCACAGTCCGATGTCCATGGGATCGCCGACTCTTCCGGCAGGGATTCTGCCGAGGATTTTGGCGAGTCTTGGCGGATCGTTGTCGGTCGCCTTGTGGAACATCGGTGTATCGATCCAGCCCGGCGCGATGGCGTTGACGGTAATGTTAAAGGGTGCAAGCTCCGCGGTGAGCGTGTGGACGAGGCCGAGAATCCCGGCCTTTGCGGAGGCGTAGCCGGCAACGTAGGGCTGTCCGATGTAGCTGGTCATGCTGGCCATGAAGAGGATTCTGCCGCCGCCCGCCTGCTTCATATAAGGGACGGCTGCCTTTGCGGCTGCAAAGCCGCCGGACAGGTGGAGCTTTAAAACGCTCTCGTAGTCCTCGACGGTCATCTCTTCGAGACTCTTTTTGCAATGATTGCCGGCGTTGCTGACGAGAATGTCGAGGCGCCCGAGATCATCCGCAATCCGCGAGATGACAGCCGGGGTTTCGCCTGTCTTTGTCAGGTCGTGACGGTAGTAGCGCACAGCATTCCCGAGGGGAGAAAGTGCTGATTCAGCCTTTTCGTAAGGGGAGGATCCGATGACAGCGACCTTCGCGCCCGCGCCTGCAAGGCATTTGGTGATTGCAAGGCCGAGCCCAGTCGCGCCCCCTGTTACAATGGCGGTCTTTCCGCTCAGGTCATAATATTTTGCGGTATCAAATAACATACGGCTTTTCCTCTCATTCCGTCCCTTCACACCGGCGGGTGCCGGCGCTTCCGGTGTCCTGGTATTTGTAGGGCACCCATGACTCGAAGTGTCCCAGCTTCTCTGCCTTTGTGAGCTTTCCGGAGGCGGTTTCGATAACGACGTTTACGAGTCTGTCGGTCAGCTGCGCCATGGAACAGGTTCCGTCCAGGACCTCTGACGCATTGAAATCAATATCCTCCGACATCCTGCCGAAGGTGGATGAATTTCCTGTAATTTTTATGCACGGGGCAACGGCGCTGCCGACAACGCTTCCTCTTCCTGTCACGAGGAAAACAATGTGCGCCCCGGCGGAGGTAAGGGCGGTGAGACCCTCGCTGTCATTCGGGTTGGTAATCCCGAACTGAACGGGGTGCGGGTCGGGCGTGGAATCGAGAAGCCACAGCCCCTTTCCGGGCGGCTTCTGAGATACCTTGATCACACCCTGTATCGGGCGGGATCCGCTTTTGATGACGGCGCCCATGCTTTTTTCTTCTATGGTGGACAGGCCTCCCGCAAAATTACCGGGACTGATGGAATATTGCCCTACAGACCTGCAGTAGTCAAGCATTTTATCATAGACGTCAGCCAGCTGCGCGGCTGCTGCGGGTGTGGCAGCCCTTTGGACGAGCAGACTCTTAAGGCCGATTGCCTCGACGATTTCTTCGAATATCGCGGTACCGCCGGCGTCGACCAGCCGGTCGAAAAATCTTCCCGCGACTACATTTCCCGCAAGTCCGCTGGTGTAGTCGCTTCCCCCGCACTCCGCGCCGACAACGAGTTCAGAGAAGGTCATGGGAACAGTCTGCGCGGACGACAGGAACTCAAGAGTGCCCCTGCACCAGGAAATCCCCTCACGCACGGAAGCGCCTGTTCCCCCGGCGTCCTGGATGCAGATGGATTTCGAGGGCTTGTCCTCCGCTGCGGCGATGTCACTCAGCCACTTTGCCTGGACATACTCACAGCCGAGTCCGACGGTAAGAACCGCGCCGACATTCGGATGACGGATCAGGCTGATCAGGAGATTTACGGCGTATTGATTGTCCGTGCAGCCGTCAAATCCTGTGACCTGGACGTCCGGACAGTCAAAGGAGGCGGCTATTTTCCGGGCGACAAACTCGGCACATTTGACGGTATAGACAATCAACAGGATGTTCCTGATTCCCTTCCGGCCGTCTTTTCGCGGATATGCGGGCCAGGAAAGAGTCTTGTTATTCATAGCTTATGTCCTTTGGCTTTCCGGTTTCGGGATCAAGGTGGCCGGATCTCTCGTCGTACAGAGAGCGGATGAGCGGAATATGCACGAGATGTCCCCTGCGGATCGGAGCGGCCGCGCGCCCGATGACAACGCCGTACTTTATGATGTCTTCGCCGCTCTCGATATCACGCAGGGCAATTTTGTGCCCCGCCGGGATGGGTTCCAGAGCGGCAAGGACGGGAGCAGGTGTTTCTTCCGGACACGGCTCGTTCCCTGCGGGCGAAGCCGGAGCCGCGGAAAGTTCCGTATCCCCGAGGAGTTTCAGACGGTCCCCCGGCGCTGCCGGATCCAGGAGAGTCGCAACATTGTCCCTGCCGTCGATCCGGAATGCCCGTATGGAAATATTTCTGCTGTCAGAATCAGTCAACATACACATAGTTAATGGATGATACAGCCCGAAGACCGCGCAATTTACAGAATACCGAACTCCGCGAAGGCCTGCGTCGCGCTCATGCCGCTTTCAATTGCGGCGCGGACCTTCTTTTCACCGGCGGCCTTTTCGAGCGAGCGCGCAAAGACTTCATCCGCTATGTCGCGCGGGATGATGAGAACACCGTCGATGTCGCCGAATACGATATCCCCGCTGTGAACGGTCACCTGACCGATTTCAATGGGACACCGGTAGTCGCATACATAGGTCCTGACGGAGGAGTCCTGGGCCCAGGTGGCACTGCAGAAAACGGGGAAATTCTGTGACAGGACCTGCGGCGTGTCTCTGGAAAAGCCGTCGAGAACAGCGCCCGCAGCGCCTCTTGCCCTGGCTGCGGCGGTAAGCAGTTCTCCCCACAGCGCGCTGTGGTGCGCGCCGGTCGCAATATAGACCTCGTCTTTTTTCAGCTGGTCGAGCGCCTCCGTGAGATACCCGAAGGGCTTTGCGGGCGCATCGTAAATATCATTTTCCAGAACCGTGCACGCAAAACCTGCGACCTTCAGCCGGTTCTCCTCACCGGAGACGGCGCCCATCAGCTGCGAGGGAACCATCGCCGCAAGCGGCTTTATCGAGTGGGGGAGGAACTGATGGCGAAAACCCATCTGATCCAGGATATCGCCGACGACCGGCGTGTACAGTTTTTCTTTCATCAGTGCGAAAATCTCCGCACTGTTGTCCTGAAGATTCATGGAAAGCCTTTCTTCTGCCGCCCTGAGGCAGCGTTTTAACAGGTGTTATCGTTTCGACGGTTTCAATTATAAGTGCGCACAGAAGCCCTTGCAATGATATATCGATCCTGTCAGGCCGCTGTGCGGAAGGGGCTTTCCATATGCTAAAATAGTTCCGGTGCACATGTTAAATCCGGCATGACGAGGTGGATGCAATGCGCAAATACAGAATCCTTGGGATCGCGCCTTACCAGAGCCTGCAGGCGGTGATGCAGCAGGAGGCGCTCAAAAGGGACGACATAGAGCTTACGGCATATGTGGGAGACCTGGAGGACGGCGCGGAGATCGCGGCAGGGTTTTCCAGGGATGATTTTGACTTCATCATATCCCGCGGCGGTACCGCGAGAATGATAAGAGAGAGGACAATTATTCCTGTGGTGGAGATCGCGCTCTCCGTAAATGATATCTACAGATGCGTGGAGCTTGCCGAAAGGTCATCGAAACGATATGCGATTGTCGGCTTCCCGAATATCACGAAGAACGTGCGGCTCCTGCAGTCTGTCATGCGCGGGAACATCCGGGTCTTTACGATTAACAGCAGCAGTGAGGCCAACCAGATCCTGTCGGGCCTGACATCCACGGACTGCGACATGGTCCTTACCGACTCGGTCAGCTATACGACGGCGCTGAAATACCAGTTTAATTCCATGCTGATCACCTCCGGGGCGGAGAGTGTGAACGAGGCGTTCGATACGGCGGTAGCCATCGGCAATGCCTGCAGGGAGATTTCCCATGAAAATGCGGTCTACAGGGAGATCCTTGCCTCGCACCCGTCCGAGGTGTTCATCTATGATACCGAGGGCGTTTTGCTGTACCGCTCGAAGACGGAAAGCTATTACAGAGATCTCTCGAAGGCACTGGCTGCGATGATCCCCGAGGTGCGCTCGACGGGACAGCAGAAGGTTTACAGAAGGTACCAGGGGAGCTTCCTTACGATCACAGGCACGATAAAAGTGATCGACAGCCAGGAACTGGTTTTCTTCTATATCAGTGCCAAAAAGGTGTCGATGACGCTGCTTAAGAACGGCTTTATCTATTTGAACAGGGAGGACATCCTCTCCGGGAGCGATAACTTTTACCTTAACAATGCGCCGAGAAAGCTCCTCGATATGATCATCGGGGACAGGAATTACTCGGGCGCGCCTGTCATCATCCTTGGGGAGCGCGGAGCCAACAAGCAGCAGCTGGCCGAGTATCTCTATGTCACGGGTGAATGGAGCTCCAGCCCGCTGACCGTCATAGACTGCCTCCGTTTCGAGAGCTCAAAGCACTGGGACTACCTTATGGAGGATACCAATTCGCCGCTCAGCGACACGGGGACAACCGTGCTGTTCAGAGATATCGCGCGCCTGTCTGAAAATAAATTCCTGGAGCTGGTGCACACGCTTCAGGATACCGGCTTCCACCACAGAAATTACTGCCTTTTCGACATGGACCATGTCCTCAGCGAGCCGTATCCGGAACGCTATACCAGGATTAAAAACCTGCTCGGCTGTTCGACGGTCGAAATTCCTCCCTTAAGGAATGTGCCGGAGTACATTCCGATGATGGCCAATCTCCTGATCGCCTCCTACAATGCAAAGTCCGGAAAGGAAATCGCGGGACTTGACCAGGATGCGGCGAGGGAAATGTCCGCTTTCGGATGGCCGTTTAATTACAACCAGTTAAAAAGGGTGGTCGAGCTCCTTGCTGCGGAATGCAACGGCGTATATATCGACGGGGAAAGTGTGGCGCGCATCCTGAAGACGGAGGAGCGCGAGTCGGAGTATAAGAGAGGCGACGGCGCCGCGAATACCCGGATGGATTTAAGCGGCGATCTCGATGAGATCACTAAGAGAATCATCGAGCAGGTGCTCGCGGAGGAGGGCGGCAACCAGACGGCTGCGGCAAAACGGCTGAAAATCGGGCGCACGACTCTCTGGAGGCTGCTGAAGCAGTGAAATAAAAAAGGCGCGGACAGGAACCTTTGCCGGATACCTGCCGCGCCCTTTTTTGACTTTTTTACGCCCGCACTTTCTCAAGCCCGTATTTTGCACGGAACGACCTAAGCTCCGGGATCAGCATGATCACGGCAAGGACGGCTGTCAGAGTGTTGGAGAGCATCATGACGATACCGACGGACTCGCTCCCAAGCGAGGTGAATCTCTGCAGCAGAGCAAGGAATCCGATCCGGAAGATGAACAGTCTGCAGAAGTTTATGAAAAGAATCTGCTTCGTCTTTCCGATGCCGTAAAGGAAGGCAGTCACGGAAGCGCCGATTCCCCATGGGATAATCGTGCCCAGGGCGTCGGTATAGAAGATGGACTTGATCAGATCACGGAATTCGAGATTGATTCCCTGCGAGGAGGTGGCATAAACGGTGCTGAACCAGTTGATGGTCAGCATGCTGAGGATCAGGCCGATGGTCCCGAAGACCAGGTTGATAATAAAGGTATCCCGGAGCGCTTCCAGTGCCCGGGCTTCTTTTTTTGCACCCATATTCTGGGCTATGATGGCGCTTCCGCCTTCTTCATAGCCGCTCTCTGCGTTGGCGTAAATGCCCGTCAGGTTGTTGCAGATACCGAGAGCACCGACGGTCAGGGACCCGTATACGCCGCACATGGAGTTGACAATGACCTTTCCGATGGCGAAAGTGACCCTCTCGATGATGACGGGGAAGGAGAGGGTAAACAGGGGCGCCAGCGTCTCTTTTTTGAGGGAAATACTTGCAGGCGAGAAGCGGAAGCTGCTGTTTTTGCCCGACATGTAGAACAGGCCGGCGACAAACAACACTGCCTGGGAAATAACGCTTGCGACGGCGATCATGGTGACGCCGCTGTTTAAGATATAAACAAAAAACGCGGTCAGGGAGAGCTTGATTATGGTGACCAGCGTATTGAGAAGGAAGATCCTTCCCGAATTGCCGCGGGACCTCTCGATCGCCATGTAGGCGTTATTGAAGAAGGTCAGGATCATGCCGGCCAGTTCGACGCGAAAATACGTGGTCCCGACCCGGATGAGATCCTCAGGCATTCCCGAAAGGCGCAGGAAAACAGGCGCTCCAGGAATCAGGAGCAGCACAAACAGGTTTAAAAATGTGCAGAGCGCATAGAGCGTCGATACGAGCCTTGTAACCTCGGAGTAATCGCCTGCCCCGTAAGCCTTGCTGATCTTTAATCCCGCGCCGACGGCAAGACCTGCCCCGACGGAGGAGACTGCGACATTGATCTGGGTAAGATACGCGACGGCACTGACGGTCTCCGCATTGATGTGCGAAGCCATCAGTGTGTCCAGCATTCGATAGAAGATAGCCAGGGAATTGTAAAATGCCAGCGGCGTACCGACCTGGAGCAGGACATGGTACATGTTGCCGGAGAGAGCAAATTCCCTGAACTGTGCGTCATTACGTTTCCTGAAGAGCATTCAGCGGTACCTCAATTCTGTGATGCATGCTGCCTGTGAAGATTCTGTCGCCTGCCGTGAAGCGAAGGCAGTCTTCTTTTCTGCTGTAATCAATGCTGCAGCGGTGTCCCTTTACCAGAATATTCGAAAGGTTAAAGTGTGACATGCCGACATCGAGAGGATCTATGACGATCCTGTCTTCCCGGACCTGAAGCCCCGCGACATAGCGGATCACAAGGTCGATATAGTAGGAATGGTTGTAATCGACTTCGTTGCTGAGGCACTCCCCGGTCATGCTGTTATAGTGCTCCACCAGGAAGGGAAGCTTTCCGTCTCCTCCGGCATAGTGGAGCATCGTGAATTTCCTGAAATACTCCGCAAATTTATCCTCAAGGCTGTAATTGTGGGAAAGGCTGTAGCTGCCCAGGATGTCAAGGACAATACTGTTGGAGAAGGGCCAGGTGGGACCGTTCCAGATGCAGCCGTTCCTTCCTTTGAAGAAATTCCCTTTCCAGCCGCCCTCCGGCGCAAATACCTCGCATTTGGTGCTGACGGAAGGGAACGGGTAAGGCGTTGAGAACTCGTCCGAGAAGAGGCAGTCCAGCGCCTTCCTGTGCTCATCCCCTGCAAGAGTGCCGTCAAAGAAGGGGAAAACACCGACGAGGTTTTTTACAAAGGCCTTCTCGTTCGTCTGATAGTGAAGGTCATAAAAATATCCGGATTCTTCATCCCACATAAGGGACAGAATGTCCGACCGGATCTTTGCTGCAAGAGCGGCAAAGTCTCTCCTGTCATCGTCGCCCAGGATGTCGCAGATGGTGCTGACCGAGCGGGCATTCATATAGTAATAAACATTTTTGTCGACGCGTTTTACGGGAGTATAGGTCTCCGGATCCTTTATGTCGTCCGGGAAATTGTGGAAATACCAGAAGCTCGGCTGATACTCCATGCCGGTCAGCTGGTGGACATACTGTGTAAGGAGAGTGTCGTTCTCATTCCCGTAGCGCTCCTTCCAGCCGGAAAGCTGCTTTTTGAGCGACGGAAGGATCTTTACAAGAAGCTCCCGGTCCCCGGTGACCAGATAGTACTGCAGCACGGAGAAGGCAAAAAAATTCGCGTACGGATTGCCGCGGTGATTTACCCAGCTTGTCAGGTATTCACCGGCTCCGTCCTGACACTCCTCCATCTGTGCGGCGATGCCTCTTGCGATGGAAGGATCATGGTACCAGCGCATTTCCAGAAGATGCATGGGAACGCATAAGGGGATAAATTTCGTGAACTCCCAGCCCTCCGGGCGCCAGGGAGTCTTGGTCATCTTGTGAGACCTCCCCTCTCCGAGGAATGGGCCTTTCAGGAAACCGCATTCCGGCTGCATCACGCAGGATCTGAGGATATACCATCTGTAGGCGAACGTTTTGTCCGTCAGGACATCGTCCGATGCGAAGGACGGCGCATGGTCAAACCATTTCTGATAATTCTTCTTCTGCAGGGAAAGAGCTGCGGCGGGGTCTTTCAGATTCTCACCTGCGAACGCAAGGGCTTCTTCGAGACGCTTTTCTTCGTGCTCCAGAACAAGCGCCGCGCCGACGCAGAGGGAGCACGTTTCCCGGGGCGGGATGCTGATGCGGAAGGCCTGCGTCAGCGGATTGCCGTTTACAAAAAAGGACGCCAGAATTGTGCGGCTGTAGGTGGTCGCAAACGTGCCGTCCTGCGTCCCGGGGGTTACGGTGAGCGTTATGGCTTCATCTGTGCTGTTTCGGACTTCGATGCAGGAGACGGCGATATCCTCCCAGAGAATGAACTTATCCTCGGACAGGGAGACGCCGTTTTTCCCGGCAAAAATGTGAAGATGGCTCGGCTGCCAGATGACCTCGGCGCTCAGATAGTCGGGGAGACCTTCGCATGTAATATCAAACAGAACCGGGATGTTTATCTTATGAATAAAGTCGATGCAGCCGCAAAAACCCGGACGGGGGTCAAGGACATCCACCCAGAGCCTTCTGCCTGTGCAGCCCAGCAGCATCTTTTCCGGATTGGCGGGGAGCCTGCGGTTTCCACCTGTCAGCAGACTGTCGATTGTCATGGACATATTTTCCTCCTGAGGGTACGGACTCTACAGCACTTTTAATAACACTAACGCACAATGAAAACAAAAACCAATGTAAAAACCACTAAATTGTTTCATCGTGAAACTTATTTAACGAAAAAATGTAGATAGTTTCTTGATATTGGGCAAATTAATTGGTATATTTGCTGTATTGAAACACCTGAGCGTTCGCGCTGACTGGTAATAATGTATTCAGAGGGGCAATATGTTTCATAACGGAACAGTAAACAGAATGCTTGTCATTGCGGACGACCTGACAGGAGCCCTTGATACGGGCATGCAGTTCGCAAAGACCGGGGCGAGAACGCTTTTCCTCTGGAGAGACCACTTCGACAGGGCGGCATGTGAAAAGGCCGATGTGATTATTGTCGATACGGAGACCAGACATCTGGGGGCGCAGGAAGCCTACAGGATCGTGTATGAACTGGCCGAAGCGGCAAGGGACTGCGGGATCGAAATTATTTACAAAAAGACCGATTCCGGCCTTCGCGGCAACTTCTCCCATGAGATTCCGGCGGTAATGGATGCCTGCGGCTGCGAGGAATGCATATTCGTTCCGGCATTTCCGGAAATGAACAGAACGGTCAGAGACGGCATCAGTTATATCGACGATGTGCCGGTGAGCCGGAGTATTTTCGGACAGGATCCGCAGAATCCGGTGCTGCATGACAGGGTGGTCGATCTGTTCGGGGAATACGCGGGAATCGCTGAGGAATTCAAAAACCCTTCCGAATATGAGGCGGCGCCCCGCGAAAGGCGCAGGATCGCAGTCTTCGATTCGGCATCAGCAAAGGATGTCAGGGCTATATGGCAGGCAGTCAGGGACAGAGAAGGTACACGCTGCTATGCGGGATGTGCGTCCTTTGCGGGAGTGATCGCCGGGGAGTTCGGCAAGGGCGGGGCAGCAGAGCCTTTGCCCCGCAGCAGGTTTATCGTTGCCTGCGGCAGCATCAACGATATTTCCAAAAGACAGATCGCATGCGCCGAAAAGGCGGGGCTTCCGCTGATCTCACTTACGAGCCGCGAGCTCTCGGATCCGGACTTCCTGTCCTCGGAAAGAGCAAAGGATATCGCGTGTGCCGTCGCTGATGCGGCCGGGCGTTTCGGCGTATGCATGCTGGATACCGGTGAGAGAATGCCGGAAAAGAGCTCCGGGGAGAACACCGCAGGACCCGGCGCCGCCGCCACTGCAGGCAGGCTTGCGCAGATGGTATGCCGCGAGGACCCGGCTGCCGTATATATGATTATCGGCGGGGACACGCTCTACAGCTTCTCGCAGGCAGTTCACTGCAAGGCGCTGGAGCTGACCGGCGAGCCCGAGCAGGGCACGGTACTTACAAAAATGTATTCCGACTTCGGAGAGCTGAATGTGCTGACAAAGTCCGGAGGTTTTGGAAAAGAGGATCTGATCGTTTCTTTGTATAACAGAATTCATTTGGGAGGAACAGGCAGTGATGCAGTATAACATGAGGATGCCCAAGGCAGTATACAGCGGCGAGGACGCAACAAAGAATCTGACAGGTATGCTGGCGGGCGTTAAGAAGGTTACCGTAATTACGGATAAGGGAATCGAGGCGGCAGGACTTACGGATCATGCTCTTGAATGTATCCGCGAAGCCGGAGCGGAAATCATCGTAATCGACTCCATTCCGCCCGAACCCACCTACAGCGAAGTCCAGAACGTTGTGGACAGCGTAAAGAAGGAAGGGTCCGAGTGCCTGATCGCCATCGGCGGCGGGAGCGTCATGGACACGACAAAGCTCGCATCCATAGCATCGACGGATGAATTCGGCGTAAAGGAACTTCTGGACAATCCGCTCCTTGGCAGAAAGAGCGTGCGGACAATCCTCATCCCCACGACGGCGGGAACCGGCTCGGAGGCGACCCCGAACGCGATCGTAGCTGTCCCCGAAAAGGAACTGAAGATCGGCATCGTCAATCCCGAAATGATCGCCGACGAAGTGATCCTCGATGCGCAGATGACAAAGAATCTCCCTCTTAAGATCGCGGCAGCGACGGGAGTCGACGCACTTGCGCACTGCATAGAGTGCTATACCTCCAACAAGGCCAACACCTTCAGCAACCTGTACGCGATGGAGGGAATGAAGCTGATATTCAAAAACATCGAGGCGGCGTGCCTTGACAGGGACGCACTGGAAGCAAAGAACAAAATGCTGATCGCGGCCTTCTACGGCGGCGCCGCAATTACGGCATCCGGTACAACGGCGGTGCACGCCCTGTCCTATCCGCTGGGAGGAAAATATCACATCGCGCACGGCGTATCCAACGCGATTCTTCTCCTTCCGGTCATGAAGTTCAACAAGGACGCCTGCCTTCCCCAGTTTGCCGAGATCCATGACGCGCTTGACATGGGCGATGTGACAGCGGATCCGGAGGTCAAGGCGGACCGCGTGATCGAAAGGATGGGTGAGATCATCACAAACCTTCAGATCCCGAAGTCCTTAAGAGAGTTCAATGTTTCCCCGGATGACCTGGAGACCCTGGTCGAGGCGGGAATGCAGGTTACAAGGCTTTTGAACAACAACCGCAAGAAAGTGACGCCCGAGGATGCGCGCAGAATCTATCAGGAGGTTCTGGTGTAGAAAGAGTGCCAAAGCTCTGGCACGGAGGATTCAGATGAGTGAATTAAAAGGAATTATCGTACCGATTATCACCCCCATGAACGAGGATGAGACCGTAAACCACGAGGAGCTCCGCAGGCAGGTCGACCGGATGATTGACGGCGGGGTGCACGGAATCTTCGCATTCGGGACAAACGGCGAGGGATACATTTTAAACGATAAGGAAAAGGAAGAGGTCCTTGCGACCGTGATAGAGCAGGCGGCGGGCAGGGTTCCTGTCTATGCCGGAACCGGCTGTATTTCCACGAGGGACACGATCCGCATGTCGCAGATGGCGCAGAGCCTCGGCGCGGACATCCTCTCCATAATCACTCCTTCCTTTGCGGCGGCGTCCCAGGATGAGCTTTACGAGCATTATAAAAAGGTTGCCGC
>CADBPC010000116.1 GCA_902796425.1 uncultured Lachnospiraceae bacterium | reverse complement strand
TTCATCTTGGCGCCACAAGCTGCTATGTCGGCGACAATACGGATATCATTATTATGCGCGAGGCGCTTTACCTGGTGCGCAGAAAGCTGATCAACGTCCTTGACAGGCTCTGCACGTTCGCTGACGAGTACAAGGCGCAGCCGACGCTCGGCTTTACGCATTTCCAGCCTGCGCAGCCCACGACCGTCGGCAAGCGCGCGACGCTCTGGATGAACGAATTTGTGCTGGATCTGGACGAGATCGATCATGTCATAAAGAGCCTTAAGCTCCTTGGCAGCAAGGGAACAACCGGCACACAGGCATCCTTCCTGGAACTGTTTGACGGGGACCTGGACAAGGTCGACAGACTGGATCCCATGATTGCGGAAAAAATGGGATTTTCCGCGTGCTATCCGGTCTCCGGACAGACCTATTCGCGCAAGGTGGATACGATTGTCCTGAACGCGCTCGGCGGAATCGCCGCATCTGCCATGAAGATGGCAACGGACATCCGTCTTCTGCAGCATCTTAAGGAAGTGGAAGAGCCGTTTGAAAAATCACAGATCGGCTCGTCCGCGATGGCGTATAAGCGCAATCCCATGCGGAGCGAGAGAATCTGCTCGCTCGCAAGATTTGTCATGGTTGACGTCCTCAATCCGGCAATTACCAGTGGCACGCAGTGGTTTGAGAGAACGCTGGACGATTCGGCGAACAAACGCCTGTCCGTACCGGAGGCTTTCCTTGCAATCGACGGTATCCTTGATCTTTGCATCAATGTCACGGACGGTCTGAAGGTCTATCCGAAGGTGATCGAAAAGCGCCTGATGTCAGAGCTGCCGTTCATGGCGACAGAGAACATTATGATGGACGCGGTCAAGGCCGGTGGCGACAGACAGGAGCTTCACGAGAGAATCCGCGAGCTGTCCATGCAGGCCGGAAGGCGCGTGAAGGAAGAAGGGCTGGATAACAACCTTCTTGACCTGATTGCACAGGATCCTGCCTTCGGCCTGAACGCCGAGGACCTTAAAAAATCCATGGATCCTTCCAGATATATCGGCTGCGCACCGCACCAGGTCGAACGCTTCCTTGCCGGGGTCATCCGTCCGATACTCGAGGCTAACAAAGAAGAACTCGGCGTCGACGCACAGATCAATGTCTAAGACATCCGAAAGTTTTAACTCAGTCGGGGATTCCCCCGACTGAGTTGAATTTTTGTAGACACTGCTGTATACTTTCGTGTCGGTGCCGGAGCGGCAGGAACGCCTGAAGTGTTCCTGAAAGGAAGGGACCGGCACGGCAATGGCAGGAACGCCGGAGCGTTCCTGAAGTTGACAGCGGTATCAGTGCGGCGGTGCAGGCGCCGGGATTGAGAGGTAATTTATGGTAAAGGCTGTGGTAGGAGCAAACTGGGGCGACGAAGGAAAGGGCAAGATTACCGATACTCTGGCCAATCAGGCAGATGTCGTTATCCGTTTCCAGGGAGGCGCCAACGCGGGCCACACGATCGTAAATGAGTATGGCAAGTTCGCGCTTCATACAATGCCGTCGGGCGTGTTCCACAAGAATATCATGAACATCATCGGCAACGGCGTTGCCTTTGATATCGAGAAGTTCATGAAGGAGCTGGACGATATTACCTCCCGCGGCGTACCGATGCCGCAGATCATGGTTTCGGACCGCGTCCAGGTCCTGATGCCGTATCACACGCTTTTTGACACACTGGAGGAGGCAAGACTTGCAGGAAAATCCTTCGGCTCCACAAAGTCGGGAATCGCCCCCTTCTATTCGGATAAATACGCAAAAATCGGCTGGCAGATCAACGAGTTCTTCCAGGATGACGATGTCCTGAAGGAAAAGATCGCGCGGATTGCCGCGATCAAGGACGCTCTGCTGGTTCATCTCTACCATACAGACCCGATCGACCAGGAAGCGCTCCTTGCATGGATCAAGACCCAGAGAGAGCGCGTAAAGCCATATATCGGCAATGTCGCCCTGTACCTTGAGCAGGCAATTAAAGATAACAAGACCATTCTTCTGGAGGGACAGCTCGGGACTATGAAGGATCCTGACCACGGGATCTATCCCATGGTTACATCTTCCTCGCCGCTTGCCGCATACGGAGCAATCGGCGCAGGCATTCCTCCCTATGAGATCCGCCAGATTGTCGTCGTCACCAAGGCTTACAGCTCTGCGGTCGGCGCGGGCGAATTTGTCTCCGAGATCTTTGATGAAGAGGCCTCGCTCCTTCGCGACCACGGCGGAGACGGCGGAGAGTACGGAGCAACAACGGGACGCCCGAGAAGAGTCGGCTGGTATGACTGTGTCGCCTCCCGGTACGGCTGCAGGCTGCAGGGCTGCACCGATGTGGCGCTGACGGTGCTCGATGCCCTCGGATATCTTGATGAGATTCCGGTCTGCGTCGCATATGAGCTTGACGGAGAGACCATCACCGAATTCCCTGTCACTAAGGACCTTGCCCGCTGCAAGCCGGTGCTTAAGGTATTCAAGGGCTGGAAGTGCGATATCCGGGGCATAAAGGAATTCGAAAAGCTGCCGCAGGAAGCACAGGATTATGTCAATTTCATCGAGCAGCAGATCGGCTATCCGATAACCATGGTTTCCAACGGGCCCGCAAGAGACGATATTATTATCAGAAAGAGTCCTCTGAAATGAAAAGAATAATCGCCTGGACAGCAATCATAGCCCTGGCAGGCCTCTATGTGATGACCCTGATCTCGGCGCTGCTCGCAAAGCCCGGGAGTGACAGACTGTTTCACTTCTGCCTCGGAATGACGATTGCTGTCCCGATCCTTGCCTGGATTCTGATCTGGTGCATAGGAAGGTTTACCGACAAAAAGACCATGGCGGATCTCGATATACTCAATTCCAACGAGGAGGAGAGGGCGCGCATGGAAGAAGCCCTGCATTCAGAGATGCTGCATTCGGAGATGCTGCACTCGGAGATGCTGCATTCGGAGATGCAGCCGGAAGCCTCGAAGAACAATAAAACAACATCTTGACAAAGTACCGGGGTGAGTGTAATCTATCTTGGTACGCGCTTCATGCGCTGTTAACAACAAGCAGAGTAATCTCTCACCTGCCGGTACGGCGGTTCCGGGATTCAGTAATCCGGGACAGGAGCCAAGGCTGTCAGTGTTCATCACTATCCGTTGTGTGCGGCAATGCCGTGCGCGGGACCCGGCAGTTGACTGTGATTACTATGCGATCACGGTCTTTTTTGTTTGGAGAGTCAATGGCAAATAATAACCGCAATAATAAGTACGAAGTTCCTGTGAACGACCAGATTCGCGACCGCGAGGTCCGGGTAGTCGGCGCGGACGGCGAGCAGCTCGGCATCATGCCTACAGTGGACGCGAAAAGGCTTGCCCAGGAACAGGAGCTGGATCTGGTATTGATCGCTCCGAACGCAAAGCCTCCCGTGTGCAAGATCATAGATTACGGCAAGTACAAATATGATCAGATGCGCAAGGAAAAGGATGCGAAAAAGAACCAGCACACGGTTGAAATCAAGGAGATCCGGATGTCTCCGAATATTGACACCAATGATCTGGCAACAAAGACCAACAATGCGCGCAAGTTCCTCTCCAGAGGAGACAGAGTCAAGGTTACACTCCGCTTCCGCGGACGTGAGATGGCACACATGAACCAGAGCATGCACATTCTGACAGATTTCGCCAAGGCGCTGGAAGATGTGGCCGTCGTAGACAAGGCTCCGAAGGTGGAGGGAAGATCAATGTCTATGTTCCTGGCACAGAAGAGAGGCTGATATTTCAGCCGGCTTCTCGGTTATCACGGAACAGACTAAGACAGCAGGCATCAGCCCGAATGTCAGTATTCTGATGTGCGGTTTACTGGCTTGCGGGGTTAACTAAAGGAGGATTAAAGCTATGCCCAGTATGAAGACAAACAGATCCGCAGCAAAGCGTTTCAAGCTCAGCGGAAACGGTAAGCTGATCAGAAACAAGGCTTATAAGCGCCACATTCTGACCAAGAAGAGCACCAAGAGAAAGAGAAACCTCAGGCAGCCGGCTGTCACGGATGCAACGAACGTAAAGAACATGAAGAAGATCATGCCTTATCTTTGATCCAGGAACAGGAGGGACATCATGGCCAGAATTAAAGGTGCGTTAAACGCAAAGAAAAAGCACAACAGAGTATTAAAGCTCGCAAAGGGCTACAGAGGAGCCCGCTCAAAGCAGTATAGAATTGCAAAGCAGTCTGTCATGAGAGCTCTTACTTCCTCCTTTGCAGGCAGGAAGCAGAGAAAGAGAGACATGAGAACTCTCTGGATTGCCCGTATCAACGCGGCAGCAAGAGTTAACGGTATCTCTTACAGCCAGCTGATGCACGGACTGAAGACAGCAGAAGTCAATATCAACCGTAAGATGCTCGCCGAGCTCGCAGTATCTGATGCTGACGGCTTCAAGGCACTTACAGAGCTTGCAAAGAGCAAGCTTGCATAAGCTGTGACATTTGTGCGCTGTAGCAGTTCATGGAGACATGACTGGGACAGCGCTTTTTC
>CADBPC010000115.1 GCA_902796425.1 uncultured Lachnospiraceae bacterium | reverse complement strand
TATGGTCCCCGGCGGATTTACCGGACTTGCCATCATCCTGCAGGAGATGACCAAGGGAATCCGGCCCGGCGGCGTCCCGATCTGGTTCTGGAACACGGTCCTGAACGTGCCGCTGATCCTGCTGTCGATCCGCGCACGCGGGTGGAAATTCATGCGGCGCACCTTTATCGCATCGGTCGTGTTTTCCGTCTGGCTGTTCCTGGTGCCGGAATATAACCTGATTAAGGGAGACCTTCTTCTGGTTTCCGTCATCGGCGGCGGCATCATGGGCGCCGGCCTCGGCCTTGTTTTCCTCGGCAAAGCAACGACCGGCGGAACCGATACGCTGGCTGCGCTCATTCAAAGAGCCGTTCCGCAGTACAACGCCGCAAGAATCATGCCGGTCCTGGACGCCGCCGTGATCCTTCTTTCCATCTGGATCTTCGGTATCAACATCTCCATGTACGCCATCATCACCGTCATCCTTTCGGGAAGAATCGCGGATAAAATGATAAACGGACTGCGCGACGCAAGGCTCGTTTACGTTATTTCCGAAAAGCACGGGGAGATCGCCAAAACAATTCTCGAGGAGATGAATCGGGGAGTCACACTCCTTCCCGGAATCGGCCTTTATACCAGCCTGGAGAGGCCGGTCCTTATGTGCGCCGTATCGAGAAAACAGGCGGTTATCCTCAGAGACATCGTAGCGGATATCGACCCCAGGGCCTTCTTCGTCCTCACAAACGCCAGTGAAATCCGCGGCGAGGGATTCAGGGAATACAGCAAGGAAGAGTTCTAGTGAGACACGGGGTCAGACCCCGTGTCTCATTGCAGAAAAAGCCGCGGGTCAGTCCCCGCGGCTTGCGTTATATTTGTTTCCCTGTGACTTATTCTTCGATTCCCTTCTCGGCGCGGAGTTTTGCCAGATCGCGGTCGAGGTTGAAGGATACCGCCATGATAATGAAGATGATACAGCACATGACGGCGGGGATCCAGTTGTACATGAACTTGATGGCTGTGATGACGGTTTCGGGCTGCGCAATGCCCATGACGTCATATTCACCCTTGAAGCCGGCGCCGGACATGACCCAGCCGAACACGGCCTGACCAAGACCCAGGCCCAGCTTCTGCGCTGCGGAGGTACCGGCGTTGCCCATGCCGACTGCATTGATGCCGGACTTCAGCTGGCCGTAGGTGATGGTGTCGGCAACGATTCCCATCGCCATACCGCCGGACATACCCAGGCCGCACCCCTTGAGGACGTTGCAGAGGATCATGACTGCCTTGCTGGTTCCGAAAAGGCCGAAGCCTGCAAAGCCAAGAGTCATAACCAGCATTCCGGCTGCGTAGATCCACCGCTTTCCGAACTTCTTCATAAAGAACGGTGTGGCGAACATGATGGCAAACTGCGCAATGGAGATGGAGTTGTTCATCCAGCTGATCTGGCCCATATCTTTAAAGATGTACAGTGCATAATACACGCCGCCGATGGAGTAGAAGATAATTACAAAGAAGACGACCAGCATGGCGAAGAACATGATAACCCAGTACTTGTTGGTCAGAAGAGCCTTGATGGCAACCAGCGGCTTAACCTCATCGCCCTTGGAGGCTGCTTTTTCCTCCTTATCCTCAACGACGCGCTCTTTGGTGGAAAATACGGTGATGAGCACCAGAATGACCATCACAATGACTACGCACAGGATCGCGCCGGTATAGCCTGCCTGAGTATTCTCCGTGGTGAGACTGGAGGAAAATCTGGCCAGAAGTGTCACGAATACGGCGTTGATAATGACATTTCCCAGAGTCTGGAAGATCTGCTGGACGTTGCCCAGCATTCCGCGTTCCTCACCGTTGCGGCTGATCAGCGAGATGAGGGAGTAGTACGGCACCTGCATAAAGGTCAGGCAGACAGTATTGACCAGGTTGTACATGATGAACACATATACATACTTGAGCGCGGAGGGAAAACCGGATGGTACCCAGAACAGCAGCAGTACCGCAGCGGCAAAGGGAATGCACATGCGCAGCAGCCACACGCGGGCTTTGCCGTATTTTGAATTGGTGCGGTCCACAATGTTGCCTACAATCAGGTCGGAAGCGCCGTCGAAAACTTTGGAAACTGCGATTAACGTAGAAATGACGGCTGCATCAAGCAGGGCGACATTGGTGAAATAAACGGTAAGGAAGGTTCCGATAATACCGTTGATCATGTTCCAGCCGGTAGCTCCCACGCCATAGCCGATTCGCTCCCCCCAGCCCAGCCTGGTGTCGGGGTCATTGCTTTTTGTTGTAAGAAAACCCATTTGAATACCTCCGGTCAGTAGGTCTCTTTCCTATTGTTAAATACCTGTTTCTGTATAACAGGATAAGTAAAACATCGTCTTTTCTATATCTTTTTACGGCTCTTTTTGTCCTTTTATGGTCTTAGTTTTCGTAAAACCGAAGGTCGCCCCAGACTTCCATGAGATGCCGGCGGTCCAGCTGCTCGGTCCTGGTTTCCCGGTCGTAAATGCGAACCGGTGAGCAGGCTCCTTCAAAACGTCCCCAGTCGGGATTCGGCTCGCCGCATTTGACAAAGCGCACCCAGTCGCCGTGAATCGCCTCGTACATTTTTTCAAAGAGTTCGGGGGATTCACCGTCGAGCTCAAAATGAGCAAAGGGGTGATCCGGCTTATTGAAAACAAAAGGAAGCTCAGAGGCGTGGCTGGCCTTCCAGCCGGTGGCTATGCCGGACTTTGTGATAAGCTCGTAGCGGTACATCCAGACATCGGGGGTGAATTTTCTCTGCGCGTCGGCGACCTTGACTGCGGGCATCTCAAAGGCATAATCCGTTGCGAAACGGATGAAGGCGTCGCCGCCGATCTGGCGGACGTCTCCTGTCAGCGGAGGGATGGCCGAGGAAAGGGAGCGCGCGGAGTCTTTGAAGAGGCTGAAATAGTCCCGCCCGGTCTCGTGATAGAATCCGATAATCCGGGGAAGCGCGTCGGCGTTGCCATTGCGCTCCATCATATCGGCCACCATCGTCCAGGTATTGGGGAAGCCGGTGTTCTCCGGATGGACGAACATGGTGCCTTCATGCATATTTGTGCCGATGATAAGTTTCACACCCTCCGCAGCGCCGGCGCGGAGCGCATCAACAGGCCTTACCGGAAGCAGATCATCGATTACAGGGCCGGGCAGGAAGGTGCCGGGAGTTTTATACTGGTGTCTCGCCTGCACATATTCATGGCCCAGAAGGAAGAGGTGCGGATCATCATTTTTCAGATGCGCTGCCATGTCCTTTTCTGTCCAGTGCATACCTTCCAGAAACAGGTCGATATTTTCCCGTGCCTGTCTGTGTGTCATGACGCAGTTGGGCAGGCCGCTCTCGATGATGGCCTGGTTAAAACAGCCCTTAACCCCGGGACAGACCAGCATATTGACGACAGAGGCGCCGCCCGCCGATTCGCCGGCGATGGTGATTCGGTCGGGATCGCCGCCGAAGGCTTCGACATTGTCCCGGATCCAGTTGAGGGCAAGGATCTGGTCGGAAAGACCGCAGTTTGAATCAAAGTCTTCACACCCGGGATAGGTCGTGAAATCATAGAACCCGAGGATGTTGGTGCGGTAGTTGAAGGAAAAGAAAAGAATATCATCCCGCACAAAGGCTTCGCCGGTGTACATATCATCGGAAGAATAGCCGGTATTGTAGCCTCCGCCATAGATCCAGACAAATACCGGAAGCTTTTCTCCCGTCAGCGGGCGCTGGACATTGACCGTCAGGCAGTCCTCCGAGCCCATGACGATACCGTTATTGTACTGGACCGGTGCGGGGCCGTATTCCTTTGCATCGAAAACGCCTTCCCAGGGCGTCTTCGGAACGGATCTCTTCAGGCGAAGGTCACCCACGGGAGCTTCCGCATAGGGAATTCCGAGGTAGTCGATCCTACCGTCCCGTTCATAGCCGCGGACAAGACCGGATGTAGTTTTAACAAGATACTCTGTCATGTTGTTTCCTCCCTCTTTCTATGATCCTGCGGGAAACCTGTTTCCCGAGTTCTTCCAGATTCGCCGTGCTGCCGGTCATTTCCTGAATAGCTCTCGCCCTCGCCCGGGGGCGGCACCCGTCCTCCGGATCGGTAAAGATACCGAAATAGACCTCGGTCAGTCCTCCGATCTGGTTCTGCTCAATGCCGCCGCGCTGCAGCCAAGTCCCTTCACAAGATCAAGATATGCCGCCGCATCAATTCCCTGATCCTTCTGCCGCTGGATCAGCGGCTCACCGATCCCGTAAAAACGTTCATGCATCCGGCTGTTCCCCGATCTCGTAGAAGTATATGTGGAGACCGTCTGCCTCGTCCACGCCCTCGCCGACAAACTGATTGCGGTGGAGATAGGGGGCAAGCACCTCGCTGTCAGTGTAGAAGGTGGGCACTGTGTGGAAAGGCAGGGTCTTGTGCAGATCGTCGAACCAGCCGTTGTTTTCTATATAGATATGCGCGGCCTTTCCCGCACTGTCGGTTCCGGTCAGCATGTACCGCGCGGACATGTGACGGACATTCGCCGCATTTACAATCTGGGTATCCACACCGCAGGGCTCCACGATGCCATTGAAGAGATCGCTTTTAACACTGCCTTTAAAGGGAATCATCAGCACCTCACTGTTTTCCCCTTTCATTTGTACCACCGGGCCGTTTCCTTCGATGTAAATATCAAAAACTGCTATTCTTGCCATGCGAACCTCCTTTGTTTAATGCGTACCGTATTACAGCTCTTTATGAGCTTCCTTCTGCCATTATCATACCTTTTGGTGAAGATGAGGTATATCTTTATTCGGCTCGTTTTGTCCTTTTATGGCTGTATATTCGCGGTGGGTTAAGGTATACTCGGTGTGTGGAGCGGCGGAAGGGATTTTTCGGATCCCCGGCGCCGTGTGCAGGGAACACCGGAGGCGTTCCTGAATGCGGGGGAATGAGACTTATGCGGCAGAACAATATCCGTATCTTATGCAGTGTAATCAAAGTTGACCTGGTCTATGAGGCACCGGACGGCTCCCTGACGGCTTTTTTTGACAGCACGCCCGACAGCCCGCTGATGCAGTCCGAGAAGCTCCGCCGGCTTATGCGGGACGGCGCACGGGAGCAGTCGGCCCCCTTTCTGCGCTGCAATCCGTATGACGCTTATTTTGCCGGTATACGTGCGGATGACGGATTTCTTTATATGGGACCGATGCTGCATACGCGCCTTGGCCGGCCAAAGATGCGTCAGATGATGCAGGCTTACGGCATCGCGGGAGACGATCTGCGAAGCCTCCCGGTTTTTACTCTGCCGGAAATCCGCAATATGATCCTTTTGACCAATACTGTGCTGGAAAACAACAGTCCGGATAACGAAGAACTGCTGCAGCTCAATCGGATTATCAGTCAGAACGAGCACCAGAGCAGGCGCGAGCAGATGAAATTTGTCCTGAAGGAAGAAGAAACGGACGATGAGGATGCCGTTCGCCACAGCTACTTTGAAGAACAGCTTCTGATGCAGGCAGTCCGCGAGGGACGAGGTGCGGACGCAGTCCGCCTGGCGGAGGAGATGGATCGGGATTCCGGCCGCTTATCCGACGACGAGGTGCGCCACCATCGAAACCTTGCTGTTATCGGCATCGCCCTCTGTGCGCGGGCCGCGATCGACGGCGGCGTCTCTCCCCGCCTGGCCTATCGGATCAGCGGTTACTATATTCAGCGCTGCGACACGGCCCGGGATCCTGCCCACCTGCTGCACTGGCGCAACCGCGCCATAGAGGAACTGGCAGGACGGGTTCATGAAAAGCTCGCCAGGCCGGGCGGCTATTCCTACGTCGAAAAGTGCAAAAACTATGTCAGACAGCATTACCGCGAAAAACTCTATCTGGAGCAGATCGCGGACGTCCTCGGGATCAGCCCCGGATACCTTTCAAAACTCTTCAAAAGAGAGACCGGAAAGTGCCTCCGGGACTACATTAATGAGGAACGTGTCTATCGGGCATCCAACCTCCTGATCTATTCGGATCTGTCGCTGCCGGAAATCGCCCAGTATGT